>JBBDWN010000165.1:0-6623 GCA_040902855.1 Acidimicrobiia bacterium
GAATCGGCTGCGAGGTTTGCGGCACGAGGCAGGCTTGACGCAGGGGGAGTTGGCGGCACGTGCAGGCGTGAGCCGTCAGTTGGTGGGGGCAGTCGAGGCGGGACGGCACCTGCCGCGCGTCGACGCGGGGCTCGCCTTGGCGGCTGCCCTCGGCGTAGATGTACGGCGGCTGTTCGGCTCTGCAGAGCCCGCCTCCGATGTCGTGTCCGGACTCATGCCCCAAGAGGGTTCCGCTGTCCGGTTGGGGTGGGTGGGGGAGCGACTCGTGACGACTCCCGCCCGGATCGGGGGCGACGGGTGGGACTCTGCCGATGCGGTGGTAGAGGGCGGCCGGGCGGTCCCATTCGGAGACGCCAACCCGGGCGCAGTGGTGGCGGGCTGTGAACCCGGACTGGAGACGGTGGAACACCTGTTGCGCCAGGGCGGTTCGGGGGCGGTGGCGGTCGCGACGTCGAGTGGCGCCGCTCTCGATGCACTCGGCGCCGGGAGGGTTCACGCCGCGGTGGTCCACGGCCCGGTTGGGTCACTGCCGAGGTACCCACCGACCGTGGTCCGGTTCCGGCTGACCGGGTGGCGCGTCGGGCTGGCGATTCCTCCTGGCCTCGGGTCGTCGTGGTGGCAGCAGGTGCTGGACGGTGAGCTTCCGGTCGTCCAGAGGGAGTCGGGTGCGGCAGTCCAGCGAACCCTCGAGGAAACGGTGGGTGGGTCCACGCCGAAAGGCCCCAGGGTTGGCGGGCACGTGATCGCCGCCCGACACGGGATGGCGGCGGGCCTTCCGGCGCTGACCGTCGAGCCAGCCGCCTTGGCAGTGGGCGCGGGGTTCCACCCGTTGGACCGCCACGAGGCCCAGTTGTGGGTGGGCGAAGAGTGGCTGGCAGACCGAGGTGTCGAACAGGTCGTCGACCTCATCGCCAGTTCACGGTTCCGGCGTCGGCTGCAGGCCGTGGGTGGGTACGACCTCGACGGGATCGGAAGCCGGGTCGCATGAGACGTCGAGTGACGTTGCTGGTGACGGTTCTGGTGGTCGGCGGATGCGGAATGCCAGCCGCTCCCGCTTCGGAAGGGCTGACCGGGGATGCCGCCCTGCTCGTGGCAGCCGCTGCTGATCTGAGACCGGCCTTCGAAGAGATCGCCGAGCTGTTCGCCACCGAGACCGGCCATGAGGTGATCTTCGACTTCGGGTCGTCCGGACAGCTCGCGCAGCGGATCATCGAGGGTGCCCCCGTGGACGTGTACGCCTCTGCCAGCTCTTCGTTCGTCGATCAGGTTCTCGCGTCCGGGGTGGGCGACCGCGAGACCAAGGCCACCTACGCCTTCGGTCGGATCACCATCTGGTCGATGGCTGGAACCTGGGGCGGGTGGACCGACCTCGCCGATCTGGTCGCCGATCCGGACGTCGTTTTCCTGGCGATCGCCAATCCCGAGCATGCCCCGTACGGGTTGGCAGCCAAAGAGGCCCTGCTGTCGGCCGGACTGTGGGAGGCGGTCGAACCCAGACTCGTCTTCGGAGAGAACATCTCCGACACCCAGCGTTTGGCAGACACCGGCGATGCCGACGCAGCCATCGTCGCACTGTCTCTGGCCATCGCCGCCGGCGAGAGGGGCGAGTGGGTATTGATCGACGAGTCGCTCCATCAGCACTTGGAACAGACCCTGATCGTTGTCACCGATGATCCCGACCGGGTCGAGGCGGCGACCGCGTTCGCCTCGTTCGTCAACGAGCGCGCAGGCCGCCACGTGATGACCCGCTTTGGGTTTGTCCTGCCTGGCGAGGACGCGGGCTGATGTGGGACCCGTTGAGGCTGTCGCTGCAGGTCACCGCATGCGCCACGTTGATCGTGGCGGTGACCGGTATCGGCCTCGGCTATCTCCTCGCGAGACGAGAGTTCCCCGGAAGGGGCCTGGTCGATGCAATCGCCAGCGCCCCCATCGTGATGCCCCCTACGGTCCTCGGCTATTACCTGTTGGTGATGGTGGGGCGCAACAGTCCGATCGGCCGTGCCTGGGAAGCGGTATTCGGATCGCCCCTGGTCTTCTCCTGGCAGGGAGCGGTGCTGGCGGCAGCGGTGGCGTCGTTCCCGTTCTGTCTGCGCTCGGCCCGTGCTGCCATCGAGTCGGTCGACCGGCGGTACGAGGCGGCCGGCCGGGTGATGGGTCTGTCGGGATGGCGGGTGGCGACACAGATCACCCTTCCTTTGGCCAGGCGTGGCCTGTTGGCGGGTGTGGCGTTGGCGTTCGCCCGGGCGCTCGGTGACTTTGGGACGACGGTGATGGTGGCGGGCAACATCCCAGGCCGGACCCAGACGATGCCCATCGCCGTCTACGACGCGGTCCAGGCGTTCGAATATGACCGTGCCGGCACTCTCGCCCTTGTCCTGCTCGCCGTCGCGGTGACGGTTCTCGTGATCGTTCGCCGCCTGGAAAGAACCGTTGTCTGATGCTGTCGGTCGACGTGACCCGCCGGGTCGGCGACTTCCGCCTCGATGCCCGCTTCGACACCGGTCAGGGAATCGCGGTCGTGGTCGGACCGTCGGGAGCGGGAAAGAGCCTCACCCTCCGGCTGGTCGCCGGGATCGAGGAACCGGACCACGGTCGGATCGTTCTCGGAGGAGAAACCCTCGTCGACACCGCCCGCGACGTCTGGACCCGGCCCCAGGACCGACGGGTGGGGATGGTGTTCCAGGATTCGTTGTTGCTGCCACACCGGACGGTGCTCGCCAACGTTGCCCTCGCCGTCCGGGGCAAAGCGAAGCAACACCGCCGGGCCGAGGCGATGGGATGGCTCGAGGAGGTGGAAGGCGAAGAGTGGGCGGACCGTCACCCCCATCAGCTGTCCGGTGGCCAGGCCCAACGGGTTGCCCTCGCAAGAGCACTGGCGGGGGACCCGCGGATCCTCCTTCTCGACGAACCGTTCAACGCCCTCGACCCGCTGGTCCGTCACCGTCTCCGTCTCCTTGTGATGGACATCGTTCGACGCCGGCAGGTGCCTGCCCTCTTCGTCACCCACGACGCCACCGAAGCCTTTCTCCTCGCCGACGAGATCCACGTCATCGAAGCGGGTGCCGTCACCCAGAGCGGCACTCCCGACGGGATCAGGCTTCGACCCCGATCCGCCTATGTGGCTGAACTGGCCGGTTCCAACCTGATTCACGGGGTCGCCCGAGGCGGCGGGGTCGACATCGGAGGTCACGTTCTCCGGATCGCCGACCATCAGGTCACCGGTCCGGTCCTGGCCACGATCAAGGCGTCCGCCATCGGAATCCACACCACCGAACCGCACGGGAGCTCACGCAACATCTGGAAGACCGAGATCAGCCTCATCGAGCATCTCGGGGAGAGAGTCCGCCTCGGTCTCGGCGACCCGCTTCCCCTGACCGCCGAGATCACCGAGGAGGCGGCGGTCGCCCTCGACCTTGATCAGGGGGCGGCCGTGTGGGTCTCGATCAAAGCCACCGAGATCGGCATCCAAGCCGAAGAGATGCGCTCACCGACGTCGACATCGGACTGAGTGACGGACGTCGGTGCGACATCAGGGAGAAGCCATCACCGTTTCGGGGAACCGTTCGCTCGGCAAGAAGGTCACACCGTCGGTGAGGGATCCGATCCACCCATCCGAGCGTTCGCCGACGCTTTCGAGTGGCGTCCCTCCGCATCCGGTGATCGCGACCAGGATCAGTGCGGCCACGAAGGTACGCATCGTCCGAAAGTTGAGTGTCTGGCGCATGGGTCTCCTGTGTCCACCTCGCGGGAGCGCTCGGTGTGCAGTAGTGGTTCCCAGACGCCGGGTGTTCTAAACGGCTTTCTGCCGACTGTGGCCGAGAACCCGGAGGACTCGTGACAGGACTCGGTTTTGACACAGTCCAGAATTGGATCGATAGTGTAAGGGTGAGCACATCCGCCGACGCCGCCGAGTTCCTCCGTCAGCACGGCGTGCAGGTGACAGCCCAGCGGTTGGCAGTCCTGCGGGCGGTCTCGGCCAGTCCTCACGCCACTGCAGACGACATCGAAGAGCTGGCACGAGCCGAGATTGGGGCCATTTCGCGGCAGGCCGTGTACGACGCCCTGGGGACCCTCACCGATCGGGGCCTCATCCGCCGCATCCAGCCGGCACGGTCGGCTGCCCGGTACGAAGACCGGGTGGACGACAACCATCACCACATGGTCTGTCGCACCTGCGGTCTCACCGTTGACGTCGATTGCGCCGCCGAAGAGAGGCCATGCCTCCAGCTTGCGCACGATCACGGATTCAGCATCGACGAAGCAGAGGTTGTCTTCTGGGGCCACTGTCCGAACTGTCGGACGTCCGAGGACACCAAAGCCTGACAGGCCCGCCACATGAGGAGCAGAGGAGCACGATGACGAACGAAGACACCGGAGCGGTCACCACCACTGATGAGGCGGACGCTCCGTCAGCGAAATGTCCTGTGATGAGCCACGCCCACAGCGCGACCGGTTCATCGGCCAACCAGCACTGGTGGCCGAACATGCTCAACCTCCGGATCCTCAACAAAAACTCGCCCAAGATCGACCCGATGGGTGACCAGTTCGACTACGCCACAGAGTTCGAGAGCCTCGACCTCGCAGCCGTGAAGGCTGATCTGGAAGCGCTGATGACGGACTCCCAGGACTGGTGGCCTGCCGACTACGGCCACTACGGACCCCTGTTCATTCGGATGGCATGGCATAGCGCCGGGACCTATCGGATCCACGACGGACGCGGTGGGGCGACGTCCGGCACGCAGCGTTTCGCGCCCCTCAACAGCTGGCCGGACAACGTGAACCTGGACAAGGCCCGGCGTCTGCTGTGGCCGATCAAGGCCAAGTACGGCCGCAAGATCTCCTGGGCGGATCTGATGATCCTCACCGGCAACGTCGCCCTCGAATCGATGGGCTTCAAGACCTTCGGGTTCGGTGGCGGGCGCGAGGACGTCTGGGAGCCCGAAGAAGACATCTACTGGGGGCCGGAGGACACCTGGCTCGAAGATGAGCGCTACAGCGGTGACCGCGAACTCGCGGACCCCCTTGGAGCGGTGCAGATGGGCCTCATCTACGTCAATCCGGAAGGCCCCAACGGCAACCCCGACCCCGTCGCCGCCGCCCGGGATATTCGCGAGACGTTCGCCCGAATGGCGATGAACGACGAGGAGACGGTTGCGCTCATCGCCGGTGGGCACACGTTTGGCAAGACCCACGGTGCGGCCGATCCAGAGCAGTACGTCGGTCGCGAGCCCGAAGGTGCGGACCCCGAGGATCAAGGTCTTGGCTGGATGAGCACATTCGGCAGCGGCAAGGCCGGCGACACGATCTCCAGCGGGCTGGAAGGGGCCTGGACCCCCACTCCGATCGCATGGGACAACAGCTTCTTCGAGACGCTGTTCGGATTCGAATGGGAGCTCACCAAGAGCCCGGCTGGCGCCCACCAATGGCGGCCGACCGAACGGGCTGCCGACGACGCCGTGCCCGACGCCCACGACCCGTCGAAGCGTCACGCCCCGATGATGGCCACGACCGACCTGTCGTTGCGGATGGACCCGATCTACGAGCCGATCTCTCGTCGCTTCTTCGAGAACCCGGATGAGTTGGCCGATGCGTTCGCCAGAGCCTGGTACAAGCTCACCCATCGCGACATGGGGCCCGCCGTGCGGTACCTCGGTCCCGAAGTTCCCGACGAGGAGATGATCTGGCAGGACCCGGTCCCCGCCGTCGACCACTCGTTGATCGATGCCCATGACGTCGCCGATCTGAAAGCGACGATCCTCGGATCCGGTCTGACGACTGCCCAGCTGGTGACAACCGCGTGGGCGTCGGCGTCGACGTTTCGTGACAGCGACAAGCGCGGCGGCGCCAACGGAGCGCGCATCCGACTGGCCCCTCAGAAGGATTGGGACGTCAACGGGCCGACCGAGTTGGCGTCGGTGTTGCAGACCCTCGAGGGCATCCAGACCGAGTTCAACAATTCTCAGACCGGCGACACGCGGGTCTCGCTCGCCGATCTGATCGTCCTCGGCGGATGCGCCGCAGTCGAACAGGCGGTCAAGCAGACAGGCCACGACGTCGAGGTTCCGTTCGCTCCGGGACGGACGGACGCGTCACAGGAACAAACCGACGTCGACTCGTTCGCGGTGCTCGAGCCGACTGTGGACGGGTTCCGCAACTACTCCAAACCGGGAGACAAGCGGCGTCCCGAAGAGCTGCTGTTGGACCGGGCAAGCCTGTTGTCGCTGACCGCTCCGGAGATGACAGTGCTCGTCGGGGGCCTGCGAGTACTCGGCGCCAACGCCAATGGGGCCGGTCACGGTGTGTTCACCCACCGCCCCGGGACCTTGACCAACGACTTCTTCGTGAACCTGCTCGACATGGGTACGGAGTGGCGAGTGTCCTCCTCCGAGCATGTCTACGAGGGTCGTGACCGGGTGACCGGCGAGGTCAGGTGGACCGGGACGGCCGTAGATCTGGTCTTCGGATCGAACTCCCAGCTGCGGGCAATCGCCGAGGTGTACGGCTGTGAGGACGCCTCGGGGAAGTTCGTGCGGGACTTCATCGCTGCATGGGACAAAGTGATGACGCTCGATCGCTTCGACCTGGCTTGACGGGAGTGACGGGCCGCCGCGGTGAACGTGGCG
>JBBDWN010000165.1:6633-13056 GCA_040902855.1 Acidimicrobiia bacterium
CCCGCGGTCGTGTCGGATCAGATGCGGCGGAGTTCACCGAGTACCCGGTGCGCGAGGCAACGGCTCAGCGCTTGGCTCGGTTCAGACGACCCACTGCGCCGCCCGCGTCCGGGTGCTTGACGAACGTCGGGCGCAGCTCCACTGGCTGCGAGGTTGTCTTCTTCGACCGTACCCGGAGGTTGATTGCCTCGACGAAGACCGAGAAACCCATCGCGAAGTAGATGTAGCCCTTCGGGATGTGGAAATCCCAACCCTCGGCCACGAGTGACATCCCGATCAGCAAGAGGAAGCTCAACGCCAGCATCTTCACGGTTGGATGGCGATTGACGAAGTCGCTGAGTGCTTTGGCGGAGAGCAGCATCACGCCGATCGCAATGACAACCGCAGCCACCATCACGCCGATGTCGTCCGCCATCCCCACCGCCGTGATCACCGAATCCAGACTGAAAACCGCGTCGAGGATCAGAATCTGTGCGATCACTGCGGCGAAGCTCGCCTTGGCCACCTGGCTCCCGTGGCTCGCTTCCTCTCCTTCGAGTTTTTCGTGGATCTCGAAGGTGGCCTTACCCAACAGGAAGAGGCCTCCGAAGATCAGAATGAGATCCCGCCCGGAGAACTCCGAGCTGAATACTTCGAAGAGTGGATCGGTGAGCCCGATCACCCAGGAGATGGCGAGCAGCAACAGGATTCGCATCACCATCGCCAAGGTCAGCCCGACTGTGCGGGCGCGGCTCTGCTGGTCCTCCGGCAGTTTCCCGGCGAGGATCGAGATGAAGACGATGTTGTCGATCCCCAGCACGATCTCGAGAGACGTGAGTGTGAGGAGAGCGATCCAGATGTCGGGGTTTGAGATCCAGTCGATGGCGAGAGGCTAGAAGACCCGGCGTGGGTATGTATCGGACCCGCCGTTCTGGTGCGCGAAAACCACCGTATAGGTGGTGCTGAACCCAGGGTTTGGAGCAGGTCGGTCGGGCGTGCGCCGGTTCAACAGTCGGCGAGGGCTGCCAACGCTCCACAGATCCGCGATCGCGCGTCGGGAATGACGCTGATGCGCTGGGTCAGGAAGCTGCGTCGGATCGGCTGAAGCCCCTCGAAGACGGCGGCACACGGCTCGGGAAGTCCGTCCCCCGGTCCGAGCGGGACTTCCGTTGGGATCGAGCGCAGAGTGCGCGTCACAGGTGCCACGACGATCATCGTCAAGACGGGGATCGCTGCAGATCGAGTGACGACGAGTACAGGGCGGCGCTTGTCCTCGGCTTCCGCCCACCACAACTCGCCCTGACGAGGAGTCACCATGGTTCGTCAGCAATCATCCGTACGGTTGCCTCGTCGGTCCACCACGTCTCATCCTGGGGTTGCGCCGTGTAGCCGGCCACGATCTGGTCGCCGGTGCGTCGTCGCCGATGAGTGTCGACGATGGCGGCCAGCGCAACTCGCACCGCCTCCGAGCGCGACTCGAAGGTCCCGTCTTCGACCAATTGATCGACTCGGCGAACGAGATCCTCTTCGATCCGTGCGACGATCTGACCCATTGCATGATGTATAGCAAACTGCATTACATGCGGGCATCGAACGTGCCCGGCCGGGGCTGGAGGTGGGCGACCGTGCACCCGTCATCCCACGGGAACCGTCCCTGCTCGTCGTCGAAGGTCAATTGCAGCACCGGCACCGAAACCTCGGCCGGCCTTTGATAGAAGTCGTTGGCGATGAACACGATGTCGCCCGGGTTGGGGACTTCCTCGGGGATGAGCTGGTGATGCCCATGTCTGATCGGGACGTTGGGCACGAGTTGGTCACCGCCCCTGATGCGGCCGCAGAGTTCGCTGAGGATCGACATGGCGTTGTCGATCGACACTCCGAAGATCAACAACTCGGGGTGACCCATCCCGAAGAGTCCGACGGTGTACGCGAACGGTGGTTCGTCGCTTGTCGCGCAGTCGCAGCCCGGTCGGTCGCATCCCTCACCTCCCACGTATTGGATCATCCATCCGTTGGCACGGATGCCCTGTGTGAGGCGGGCGTTCTTCTGGTCGATCGCTGCTCGGATCGATGCGTCCACGAGGCTCTCCCTCAGTCGGTGGGAAGTGGGACGGAACGTACGAGGAGCGAGTGACAGAACCGACGCTCGTAGGGAGACGGCCGTTCTCGTGCGCGAAAACCACCATATAGGTGGTCCTGAACCCTGGGTTTGCTCGCGCGCAATCAGGGGCGGTGGGTTTCTTGCATTGTGGTGGCGACGTCCAGGGCAGACGCTGCGGTGATCAGCGCCACCACGACGATCGCCGTGTCGACCGTGAACACGTCGGCCACGACGCCCGCCAGCACCGCACCGATGGCGAAGCCGAGATCGCGCCACAGCCGGTAGACGCCCACTGCCGTCCCTCGCCACTTCGGGTGGGCGATGTCGCCGACGGCCGCGATGAGAGTCGGATAGGCCATTGCCGTCCCGGCCCCGAACAGGGCGCTACCTGTCGCCCACACACCGAACGAGCTGCCAAAGGCGATCACCACGAGCCCCACGGCTTCGGTGAGCTGTCCGCCGGCGATCAGCCATTTGCGACCCACCCGGTCCGACAGCGCGCCGGTGAACAACTGTCCGAAACCCCACACCGCCGGGGCGATCGCCACCAGCGCTCCGATCGTGCCGAGGTCGAGACCTTCGAGAGCGAAGTAGATCGGGAACAGGCCCCACGCCATGCCTTCGTTCAGATTGTTGACGAGACCGGCGCGTGACGCTGCCGCCAGCGAGCGATGCCGCCATGTCGCGAGCGCAAAGACCTCTCTGTTGGTGAGGGAGGCGGACTGGTCCCCGTCATGAGCGGCGACTTCATGGGCGACGTGGCCCGCCGTCTCTCGAACGAAGACGGCTGACAGCCCCAACCCGAGCCCGGCGAATGCCAGACCCAGGAAGAAAGGAGCGGGACGTAGCCCGGCGCTCTCGGCGATGGCCCCAGTGGCCCACGCAGCGAGAGCCACTGCTCCATAACCGGCGGCCTCGTTGAATCCCATCGCCGTCCCCCGCCGTTGCGGTCCGACCAGGTCGATCTTCATGATCACGGTGACCGACCACGCCAACCCCTGGTTGACGCCGAGCAGCACGTTGGCGGCAACGATCCAACCCCACGTCGGGGCGAACATCAGCATCAGAGGCACGGGGATCCCGACGAGCCAGCCTGCGATCAGGACCGGCTTGCGGCCGTACCGGTCGGCCAGCGCCCCGGCAAAGAGGTTGACGAACGCCTTGGTGAGCCCAAAGGCGGCGATGAACGTGAGAGCGGCGGTGTATCCCGACAGCCCGAACTCGGCCTCTGCCAGAAGCGGCAGCACCGTCCGTTCCTGACCCACCAGTCCGCCGACGAGGGCGTTGACCCCCACGAGCAGCGCGAACTGCGGGAGGTTCTCTCTCAGGCCCAGTTTGATCGACCGATGGTCACTCGCTGCCAGGAGGCTTCTCCATTTCCTCGACCTCAGGATGGCCGTTCCTACGGGTGGTCGTCGCCATTACCGTGCCCGAATGGCCAACAACCTCGAGAGTCGCGCTCTCGAACTCGTCTTCGGGGAGGGTGCCGACCGGGTGTGCCTGGACATTCCCGAAGAGGCGTGTGACGAGCACCCGCGCAACCTCGGTCTCCATCTGGGGTCACTCACAGCCACGAAGACCGGTGACGGGATCGTCGATCCCAAGTTGGTGCTGTCGTGGTTGGTCGCCGCGCTGGGAGGGTCGGCGGCTGCGGTTGGACTTCTCGTCCCGTTGCGCGAGGCGTTCTCGCTGCTTCCCCAACTGTTCATCGGCCACCGGATACGCGCTCTCCCGCGCCGGAAATTCGTATGGGCCGGAGCCTCATTCGTCCAGGGTGTGGCAGTCGCCGGCATGGGGCTGGCCGCCATGCTCCTCGATGGGCAGTTGGCCGTGTGGACCATCGTCGGGCTCGTTCTGGTCTTTGCGATAGGCAGGAGTGCTGCGTCGGTCAGTTACAAGGACGTACTCGGCAAGACGGTGTCGAAGTCCAAGCGGGGAACGGTCACGGGTACCGCAGCCTCGATCGCGGCCGGCATCGTCCTCGTCCTCGGTGGTGGACTGGCGACCGGGCTGATACCCCTGTCGATCACCGCGATCGGCATCGGACTGCTCATCGCGGGCGGCCTGTGGTTCCTCGCAGGTGGGCTCTTCCTCCGGTTGGTGGAGGCCGACGGGGCATCCGAAGGCGGCGTCGACGGCCTGAAGGCGGCGCTGGCGAATCTGAACGTGCTGCGGGAGGACCCGCAACTCGCCCGTTTCGTGACGACCCGCTCGCTCCTCACCGTCACGGCCATCGCCCCGCCCTACTTGCTGTCGCTGACGGATTCGGGCGACCGCACCCTCGGCTCCCTCGGTCCTTTCGTGATCGCGTCGAGCGTCGCCACAATCCTCGGCGGCCGTCTGTGGGGCCGGCTCTCCGACCGTTCCTCCCGACAGGTCCTGATCGGTTCGGCCGCCGCCGGAGCGGTCCTCTTCGTCGGCGCTGCGATCGGGGCCGCCAGCGTTCCTGACGCCTTGAGCGAGGCGTGGGTCGCGGCGGGTCTTCTGTTCCTCGTGGTGCTGGCATATCAGGGAGTCCGACTGGGCCGGTCCACTCATCTCGTCGACATGGCACGTCAAGACCAGCGTGCGGTCTATACCGCGGTCTCGAACACGGTGGTGGGAGTCGTCCTCCTGCTCACGGGAGCATTCGGTGTCGTCTCCGAGGTCATCGGACTCTCGGGGCTGTTCACCGTGTTCGCCGCCGCCTGCGTTGGTGCTCTCGTCGCGGGGAGAGGGCTGGAGGAGGTCCAGTCGGCTCAGGGGTGAACAGAGTCCGCACAGCCCCGGGCGGCATCGACGATGGCGTGGGCCATCCGACCGAAGATCAGACGGTGGAACGGAAGCATGGCGAACCAGTACGCGCGACCCAACAGACCGCGCGGCCGAAAGTAGGCGGACTGGGTCAGAGTCGTGCCGTCGACGCCCTCCTCCACCTGCCATTCGAGCCAGGCATCACCGGGCAGCCTCATCTCTGCGGCGAGTTGCAGATGCTTTCCGGGGATGACGGCAGACACCCGCCAGAAGTCGATGGTGTCGCCCAGTCGGACATCTTCCGGGTGGCGGCGGCCGCGTCGCAGCCCAACGCCGCCGACCAGGGTGTCGATCAGTCCGCGCACTCGCCACGCCCAATCCTGGGTGTAGTAGCCGACGGCGCCGCCGATCCGCGAGAACGCCCAGTAGATGTCCTTGGCGGGGACCGACACGGTCAGCTCCTGTTGGTCGGAGAGCAGCGTTCCGCCTGACCATTCAGGATCCCACGAGAAGGCCCTGGCCGGCCCGGTCGACGCGTCGGACCACCGACTGGGCATGTCGAGCAGGGCATCACGGTCGAGGGCGCGTTCGATCGCGGCCTCGAGGTCCATGGTGTCGATTCCGAACCGGGCTGCGCCGGCGTCTCGCACTGTCACGTCGTTGCGGAGCGAGTCCACCAGCGGACGAGCGACGCCCACCGGGAGTGGTGTGACCAGGCCGATCCACAGCGACGAGAGGCGAGGAGTCAGGAGGGGAACCGGAGCGATGACTCTCCGGGGGAGGCCCGCCACCCTGGCGTACACCTGCATCATCTCGCGATAGGAGACGACGTCCGGGCCCCCGATCTCGTAGATGTGGTTTCCGTCTTCGTCATCGAGAACGGCCGTGAGATAGGCGAGAACGTCTCGGATGGCGATGGGTTGGGTCGATGTCTCGACCCACCGCGGCGTGATCATGACGGGGAGGACTTCGGTCAGATACCGCAGCATCTCGAAGGAGACGGATCCTGAACCGATCACGATCCCTGCCCGGAGCTCTGTCACCGGTGTGGATCCCGCTGCCAGTGTCTCGCCGACTTCCCGGCGGCTGGCCAGATGGTCGGAAAGGTCGTCTGCGTGAACGATGCCGCCCAGATAGACGATGCGACGAAGCGCGTGTGTCTCAGCGGCCTGGGCGAAGTTTTCGGCTGCTTCCCGGTCGGCATTCGCGAAATCGGCGTGGTCGCCCATCGAGTGGATCAGGTAGTAGGCGACGTCGCAGCCTTCCAGGGCCGTCCGCACCTGTTCGGCGTCCAACACGTCGCACTCGCGGACCTCGACCGCAGGACGCCACGGCCGGTCTGACAGCTTGTCCGGGGTCCGTGCCAGGCACACGACGTCGTGGCCCGCCTCGACCAGTTTGGGGACGAGGCGACCGCCGACGTATCCGGTGGCACCGGTGACTGCGATCTTCATATCGCGAGGCTACGGAGAGGAGTGCCACAACCCCAATCCCGGTACCAGGGTGCAGGACCAGCTCTGAGGTGGTTTTCGGGTATCAGTTCGCGGGGGCACCCGCCCTCCTCGATGAACTCGTGCGCGAAAACCACCGTATAGGTGGTGCCGAACCCT
>JBBDWN010000166.1:0-5179 GCA_040902855.1 Acidimicrobiia bacterium
GACGATGCGGTGTTCATGGAGGCGACCATGGGGATGGCCGGGTTGACCGTGGACGCCTACCGGTATCCGGGGACCTCTCACTTCTTCTTCGAGCGCGACCGGAGCGAGCACGACCCGGAGGCCGCCAGCGTCGCCTGGGACCGGATGATCGCGTTCCTCTGAGGTCGCTCCGGTCGTCAGCCCTCTCCGACCCGAACCGGGTCACCGACCCGGATGGTGCCGCCTGTCGTCACCGAGGTGTACATCCGGCTCCAGCCCGGATGCCGTTCGTGGCTCATCCGCCTGAAGTTCCGTTCGAGAAACCAGGCTGCGTTGGTCGAGCAGGGCGCGGCGGCCGCGGTCACAGGAGCAACGACCGAATCTCCGATCGACAACGTCGTCCCGGGGACGACGAGGGTCCAGTCGAGTCCGGCCACAGTGATGTTCTCACCGGCGTACCCGGGACCGATCGGATGACCTTCCGCCTGGAGGGCTTCGATGACCTCCAGCGACCACACGCACAGCGCCTGGTGGGGATGGCCGTGGTGGATCTTGTCGGTGTGGTCGTCACCGACGATCCCGCGCACGGCGATCTCGGCGTTATCCACCGGCAATTTGGGGACGCCTCCCGGGGAGATGCTGATCTGATGGATGCGGCCGGTCAAGAGATCTCGGCTCCCGTAGGAAACCAGCGCAGCTCCTCGGCGGTGGTATCCAGTGTCGAGGTGTCACATTCCGTCGGGTGGGCGGCAGCGTCGGTGAGGATGTCTTCGGCCTCCGCCAGATGATGGGTATACGAGTCGACTCCTGCAGTGAGCGGACCGTCGAGCCTCTCACCAGTGGCGAAGTCCAGATCTGCGAGTGACATCGGGGGTGTCGGTACGCCGTCGCGGTGTCGCCAGGTGCCGGTTGCGATCTCGAACTCGTAGCGAGGGAGGAGGGCCCATCCGAGCCGGGCGGCGAGCCGCACGGACTCGACGATGTAGTCGAACTCGTCCTCGCCGATGAAGTAGTTGAAGTTGACCCGCACCCAGCCGGGCTTGATCACCTCGCAACCTTTGGCGATCTCGGCCTCGTAGCGATGGCTCGTGTCGAGGTCGATCCCGAGCAGCCGGTGCCCGTACGGCCCCGCACACGAACATCCGCCCCGCGCCTGGATGCCGAAGAGGTCGTTGAGCAGGGCGACGACGTAGTTGTGATGCAGGAAACGATCTCCATGCCGAATCACGAAGGACACGATCGACAGCCGCTCTGCCTCAGGATTGCCCAGGATCTTGATGTTCGGTTCGTCCTGCCATGAGGCGATCGCCCGCCGGATGAAGGACTCTTCGCGGTCCCGGATCAGCTCAGGTCCGACATCTTCCTTGAGCTTGAACACGAGGCCGCAGCGGATCGACTCGATGATGGCCGGAGTGCCGCCCTCTTCACGGTGCTCCGGGTCCGAGAGGTACCGATGTTCCTCGGGATTCACGTACGCGACGGTCCCGCCGCCGGGAACCGAGGGCACCCGATTCGTGAGGAGATCGCGCCGAACGATGAGTAGGCCTGGTGTGCCGGGTCCCCCGATGAACTTGTGGGGTGAGACGAATATGGCGTCCTTGTAGTCGTCTCCGTGAGTCGACGGAGAGCGCATCTCGATTCCGACGTACGGCGCGGCGGCGGCGAAGTCCCAGAAGCTCAGAGCACCGTGGCGGTGGAGAAGCGAGGCGATCGCCGTCGTGTCCGAGATGATGCCGGTCACGTTGGAAGCGGCCGAGAAAGAGCCGATGCGAAGCGGCCGGTCGGCATGTGCCAGGAGCTGCTTTTTGAGATCGGCGAGATCGATGTGCCCGTCGGCGTCCTCGGCGATTTCGACGACATCGGCGATCGACTCTCTCCAGGGAAGTTCGTTCGAGTGATGCTCGTACGGCCCGACGAAGACCACCGGCCGTTCATCCGCCGGGATGTGGTCGGAGAGGTGGTAGCGGTCATCGAGTTCGGCGGGAATGCGGAGACCGAGAATGGTGATGAGTCGATCGATGGCCCCTGTCGAACCCGAACCGGCGAAGATCACGGCGTGTTCGGTACCGGCGCCGACACACCGCCGAACGATGTCTCTCGCCTCTTCGCGGAAGCGGGTGGTCTGCAGTCCGGTTCCCGACGTTTCTGTGTGCGTGTTGGCGTAGAGGGGGAGGACGTGGCTCCTGAGATAGTCCTCGATGAATGTGAGCGACCGACCGGACGCGGTGTAGTCGGCGTAGGTGACCCGCCGGACACCGAACGGTGTCATGACAGCGGTGTCGCTTCCGATCACCGACTCCCGAACCTTGGCGATCAAGTCCATGGCAGCCAAGGCTATCGGTCAGCCGGCCATGGCGAGCGAGCGCTGGTGTTCCGCGACTTCCTCACCGGCCGCCAACAGTTCGGTCATGACCGCCGCAATGGCGGGCCGTTCCATCGTCCCCGGACGGGTGTTGGCGTAGACCGTGCGGGTCGCTCCTGGCAGGAGGATGAGCCGGACTCCTTCTGGTGGCCGGATGACACCGAGCCGGGGCAGGATTCCGACGCAGAGGCCGGCCGCAACCACGCTGAGGGTCACCTCGTTGTCATCGGAGTGGAAGCGCACGTCGGGTTCGAAGCCCGCTTCGGCACACACGCCTCGCACGTTTCTTCCGCAGTCCGTGGTGGGCGGGGCAACGACCCACATCTCATTCTCTGCGTCCCGCATCGATTGCACCGCGCTGTCGGTTGGAACGGCGAGGAACACCGGCTCGACCAGAACGTCCTTGCGGTCGAACCGCCCCTCGTCACGCTTCGGGACGTTGGAGTACTGCTGTCCGAGGGCGATGTCGATGACCCCGAGGTCGAGGTCGCGCATGAGGTGGTACTCGTACTGGATGAAGTGCGCTTCGAGTGTCGGGCGGTTGCGGTGGAGCGCGGTGAATGCCCGGGGGACGATGGTCGATCCGATCGACTGGAAGGAGCCGACGCGTACGGGTCCGATGGCGAGTTCGCCTGCCAGTTCGACGGCCGCTTCGGCCCGATCCACCGCAGAGAACACCTCGGTGGAGGCCCGCACCAGTGCCTCGCCGGCGGGAGTGAGGATCACGTTGCGGCCCTGACGTTCGAGTAGCGGCGTGCCCATCTCGTTCTCGAGCACTGACAGCTGCTGGGAGACAGCGGAGGGGGTGTAGCCGAGGGCTTCGGCAGCAGCGCTGATGGTGCCGCGCGCCGCCACCTCGCGGAGGAACTGGAGTCGCTTCAAATCCATGTAGCAATCCTACATGATCGCATCAGAAAGATTCGCTGGAACTGAAGAGTGTCATGGTCGAAGATGAGAGCAGTCAACCATGAATTGGAGTCCCCGATGTCATCCATCGTCGACCACCGCTCCGGTTCGCACGAGATCGTGCCGGGATCCTCGGTCGTCTCGTCGCACGCCACGAGCCAAGGCCTCATCATCTATTACCGCAAGGACGACGGCACGCTCGGTGTCATGCTCGAACCTCGCCCCGTGATGCCCAAGCAGGTCATACTCGACCGCAGCGCGTGATCACCTACCGTCCAGGAGCCATGTTCATACGTGCCCCCTGGCCGGTGGTCCGTGCCCGGTTCCCGCGCCTCCTCCTCGGGCTGTTCCTCTTCGGAGCGGGCAGCGCCCTCCAGGTGCAGGCCAATCTCGGGCTCTCCCCCTGGGAAGTCCTGCACCAGGGGATCGCGGCACGGACCCCTCTGTCCATCGGTATCGCCAGCATCGTCGTGAGTTTCGGGGTGCTGTTGCTCTGGATACCGCTCCGCCAGGCGCTCGGCGTCGGCACCGTGACCAATGCCGTGATGATCGGCCTGTTCATCGACCTCGTGATCTTTCTGGTGCCGGTGCCCGGGACGCTGGTGATGCGCTGGGTTCTCCTGGTCGGTGGGATCCTGCTCGTCGGAATCGGCAGCGGGTTCTACATCGGCGTGCATCTCGGACCCGGCCCGCGTGACGGACTGATGACCGGGATCGCCCGTCGCGGTCCCTCGCTGCGGCTCGCCCGGACCGGGGTCGAAGGGTCGGCCTTGGTGATCGGATGGCTGTTGGGTGGCACCGTCGGTGTCGGCACCGTCCTGTTCTCCCTCACCATCGGACCGATCGTGCAGTTCTTCCTCCCCCGGCTCGAGGTCCCGGTCGCCGCCTGACCGTTCGTGGTAGAAACGCGGTTGTGGCATCGAACGAGACCACCGTCGAAGTCGGGGGAGAGTCGGTCAGGATCTCTTCGCCCGATCGCGTCGTCTTTCCCGAACGAGGGTGGACGAAGATGGCGGTCGTCGAACACTTCCTCACGGTCGCCGACGGAGCCGCCCGTGGGATCCGAGACCGGCCAACGATGCTCAAGAGGTACATGAAGGGCGTTGGCCAGCCGCCCGTGTACCACAAGCGGGCCGCCGCCAACACCCCCTTCAAGACGATTCAGATCCGCTTTCCCAGCCAGCGGCCGGGCGTCATGAACGTCCCGATGGGTCCCGCAGACGTCATCCGGCTCGTCCAACTGGGCTGTCTCGACTTTCACCCCTGGCCGGTGCGATCCGACGACATCGACCATCCCGACGAACTGCGGGTCGACTTCGATCCCACCCCTGGGTTCGGGTTCGACGATGTCCGGAAGGCGGTGACAGCCGCCAAAGACCTGTTCGACGAGCTGGGAATGACGGCCTGGCCGAAGACGTCCGGGAGCCGCGGCATTCACGTGTACGTCCGGCTCGAGCCCATCTGGGATTTCATCCAGGTGCGACGGGCGGTTCTCGCGTTTGCACGAGAACTGGAACGTCGCCTGCCCGACCTCGTGACGACCAAGTGGTGGAAGGAGGAGCGCACCGGCGTGTTCATCGACTTCAACCAGATGGCCAGGGACAAGACCGTCTCGTCGGCCTACGGGGTTAGACCGACGGGTCTTGTCAGTGCGCCGTTCCGCTGGGACGAGTTGGATGACGTCGAACTGGAGGACTTCCCGATGGACCGTTTCGGATCTGAACGGTACGCACTGGTGGGCGACCTCACCGACGGTATCGACGAGGCACCGAGCCGTATCGACACCCTGCTCGAGTGGGTCGTGCGCGATCACACCGAACACGGCCTCGGCGATGCACCGTGGCCGCCGCACTATCCCAAACAGCCAGGGGAACCACCGAGGGTCGCACCGTCCAAGCAGAGGAAGCCGGACGACGAATACTGAGCGGCCCG
>JBBDWN010000166.1:5279-12944 GCA_040902855.1 Acidimicrobiia bacterium
GCTCACAGCCCTGACGTCAGGACCGTCCGAGTTCGACGCTGCGGTCTCGTGCCGCGGTGATGGCGCGGTCGAGGAGAACGCGAAATCCGCCTTCTTCCAGGATCGAGAGCGCGGCTGCCGTGGTGCCGTTGGGCGATGTCACTCGCTCTCGCAGCGTGGCCGCGTCGACCTCCGTCTCGGTCAGCATGCGTCCTGCTCCTCGCACCGTGGCATTGACGAGTATTTCGGCGGTGTCCGCGTCGAGCCCGAGCTGCCGGGCGGCGGCTTGCATCGCCTCGGCAAGCAGAAAGACATACGCCGGTCCGCTTCCTGAGACGGCGGTGACTGCGTCGATCTGTGATTCGGGTACCTCCACCACGACACCGACCGCCCCGAGAACGGCTGCGGCCATTTCGAGATGGACCTGCTCGGCGTGGGCGCCGGCGGCGATGGCGGAGGCCCCTGAACCCAGCAGGGCCGGCGTGTTCGGCATCGCCCGTACGACCGGGACTCCCGGTAGTCGGCTCTCGTAGGTGGAAGTCGGTATTCCCGCCGCCACTGACAGCACCACCTGGCTCTGGACGACGGTGCCGGCGATGCGGTCCACGACAGCAGTGACGTGGTGCGGTTTCACGACGACTGCGATGACGTCCCGTCCGGCGATCGCCGCCGCCGAGTCCTCTGTCGTCACGATCCCGAGTTCGCTCGCGAGGTCGTCGAGCTTGTCAGATTCGGTGTCAGCCGCGGTCACGTCATCAGGCGCCCATCCTGCTCCCAGCAGTCCGCGGATGATCGCCTCACCCATCGCGCCGGCGCCGATCACGGCAACGGTCGGTTGCATTCCGGTCCTTTCGTCGTCCGGGCCCAGTATCGCCGGGAGTCCATTCGTACCCAGGGTTAGATCGGACGTGGGCGTCCGATCCAGCCCACGGAAGGGTTGGTCGCGCGGTGGAGCCGCCTTTCCGCGGGCCAGAAGGGACGTGGGAGTCCGATCTAACCCAGGGTTGCAGCGGACTTCACGACGTTGGTGAAGCGGGGGCCGGCGGGAATGGTGAGTTGGTCGGTGGTGCAGTCCCTCGCGTCCTTGTCCGGGCGCCACCGGTGAAATCGGGTGGCGTGGCGGAAACGGTTGCCTTCCAACTGGTCGTAGCTGACTTCGACGACCACGCCAGGCTCGACTGGTGTCCAGGACAGGTCCTTGCCCGCCGACCACCGACTCTCCCCGCCGGGCATCCGAACGTCACCGGCGAAGGATTCCTCCGAGCGGAGGGACTCGAACTGGCGAAAAATCTCGCCGCGATCGTGATCTGAAAATCCCGAACAGTGCCCGATGAAGCCCAACTCGCCGTTCTCGTCGTACAAGCCCAGGAGCAGTGACCCGATCGCCCCGCCGTCCTTGTGCTCGCGGTACCCGCCGACGACGCAGTCGACCGTTCGCCGATGCTTGATCTTGATCATCGCCCGTTTGCCGTGGATGTATTTCAGGTCGAAATCCTTGACGATGATCCCGTCGCAGCCGGCGGACTCGAACTCGTCGAACCACACCCTGGCGGTCTTCTCGTCGGTGGTCGACGGTGTGAGGTTCCATGGTGGCCCGAGGTCTGCGGCCAGCGCAACGAGCCGTTGCCGCCGTTCGGAGAAGGGACGCGAGCGAAGATCCTCGCCCCGCACCGCCAAGAGATCGAATGCCACCAACTCGGCCGGGATCTCGGCGGAGAGCCTTGCGATCCGGGATTCGGCCGGGTGCAGGCGGAGCTGGATGGAGTCGAAGCTGGTCACGTCGTCGACGACGACGACGATCTCGCCGTCGACGACCGTGTCAGGCGGCAACTGGTCGATGGCCGGGCACAACTCGGGAAAGTACCGCAGGAGGGGCCGCTGATTGCGGGAGTCGATGCGAGGCTCCGGGCTCGACCACGTCACCGAACGAAAGCCATCCCACTTCGGCTCATAGGCGAATCCAGACCCTTGCGGCACTGGCCACTTCTCCGAGACCTTGGCCTCCATCGTTTCGATGGGAGGATCGAAAGGAACGGTCATGGCACGGATTGTGCCAGCGCGATGGGGCTTCGGTCGATCAGGCTGGCATCATCGGTGCGATGCAGCCCACCGAAAGTCCGGCCCGGTCTCCGTTCCGTCTACTCCTGGACATCCTCAAGACGGCAGCCAAGGAATTCGCGGAGGACAAGGCTGGCCGGCAAGCGGCGGCGTTGGCGTACTACACCCTGTTCTCGCTCGTCCCGCTGCTCTTTGTCGCGGTCGCCGTGACGGCGATCACGTTGGGGCCACCGCGGGATGCTCTGCCCCTCGACCCGGCGACAGGCACCGTCGCCTGTGACCGAGTGACAAACATTCCGATTGCCGTCGACTCGGATCGTCCTCTCGACCGTTTTGTCTCCCAGCTCGACGACGTGGCGGGGGAGAGCGTGAGCGATCCGGTCAGGGTCGTCATCTGCCAGGCGAGGGAGAACGCGGGGGCGTCCCTGTCGGTGGGTCTGGCCGTTGCCGCGTTCACCGCTTCCGGAATCTTTCTCCAGGTTCAGGGGGTTCTGAACTCGATATTCCATGCTCCCGCGGAGCGCGTGAAAGGTGTCGTGGCAGTGGTCCGGAAACGGCTCGTGGCTCTCGCCGCCGCCCTCGCCCTTGCCATCGTGGTCGTCGTCCCCGTCGTGGCAGTCGGGGCCATTCAGTTCCTGATCGATCTGCTCCCGATCGGGACGGCGTGGATGGCGATCCCCATCTCGCTGCTTGTGCCTGTCGTCTCGCTCGTTGTGCTCGTGGCGACGGTTGCCATCACGTTCCGGGTACTGACGCAGGCCGAGATCCCATGGCGGGCCGCTCGCCGCGGCGGGGCGGCGACTGCCCTCACCGGACTCCTCTCTGCCTTCCTCGTCGGTCAGTATCTCGGTTCCTTCGCATCAGGCTCCTCGACGTTCGGCGTCCTCGGCGGTCTGGCGATCCTGCTCTTCTTCTTCAATCTCATGTGGGTCGTCTATCTGTTCGGCGCCGAAGTCACGAAGGTCTATGCCGACTATCTCGAGTTCGGCGATGTGATGCCGCCACATCAGCGCGCCGAGTCGCGCTTTGTCGCCGAGGTCACGGAGTCGGTCGCCTCCGCCGCACGCAGGTCACCACCCGGAACCGTCAACGCCAGCGTGTTCGCATTCTTGACCGGCCTCGCGATGGGTTGGCGTAGGAGAAAGTAGGAGCTGATGAGTCGCCTCGTGTTCCGTGTGAACGGTGAGCCAGTCGACATCGACGCGACCGCCACCACCGCGGTCGATGTGCTCCGGAACGACCTCAGGCTCACCGGGACCAAGCTGGTGTGCGGGACCGGCAGTTGCGGAGCGTGTGTGATCCAGGTCGACGGTGTACCGGTTGCATCGTGCCTTCTCCCGATCGAGGATCTCGACGACGCCTCTGTGACCACGATCGAGGGGCTCGCCGGCGGGAGCGCCCATCCGATCCAGCGTGCCTTCGCCGCGCACGACGGGCTGCAGTGCGGGTTCTGCACGCCCGGCTTCGTCATGGAGGCCGCCGCCTTCCACGACGCCTGGCGGGCGACGAAAGGCATGGAGCGTCCCGCTTCGGACGAGGTCGCCAGGGCGCTCGCCGGACACCTGTGCCGCTGCGGCGCTTACCCCGGGATCGTCGCTGCCGTGCAGGCCGCCTGTGAAGGCCGGCACGACACCGGTCCGATCACCGGTCCGCGTGTCGAGGCAGAGGAGAAGGTCACCGGACGTGCCCGGTTCACCGTCGATGTCACCGTGCCGGACATGCTCCACGCTCGAATTGTCAGGTCGCCGCTCGCCCATGCCGAACTGGTGGACGTCGACGCCAGTGAGGCGATCGCCATGCCAGGCGTGGAAGGATTCGTCCTGCTCCCACTGCCAGACGGGAGGATCCGGTTCGTTGGCGAAGGGTTCGCGGCCGTGGCCGCGGTCGACGAGCCCACCGCCCGTCGTGCAGCCGACGCCGTGGTGGCTCGTTTCATCGAGCTCCCGCCGGTGGTGGGGATCGATGCTGCGCTTGCCGAGGATGCTCCAGACCTGCACGGGCGTGGTTGGACCCCGCCGAACTCCAGTGAGGGTCCGCCGCTGCCGAACCTTCGCCGAGGCAATCTGCGCGGTCCGGTGTCGGTCGGCTCGCTCCATCGATTCCGGGCGCGGAAGGCTGTCAGGGACTCAGAGGATGACCCGCTTCTCGTCGATCAGCGTTGGGATTTCCCGGCCCAGGTCCACACCGCGCTCGAGTCACACGCCTGCGTGGCGAACTGGACGCCCGATGGTTTGACGGTCCACGTCTCGACCCAGAACGTCTCGGCGTTGCGCCAGTCGATCGCGAAGCGGTTTGGATTGGACGTAGAACTCGTCTCCGTCATCGCAGACCATGTCGGTGGCGGATTCGGGGCGAAGCAGGGCTTCAACGAGGAAACGATCGTGGCCATCGAACTGTCGAGGGCGACGGGCCGTCCCGTGCGGCTCGTGTTCGATCGGCATGAGGAGTTGGAGGTCGCCGGGTACCGACCTGGTGCTCGAGTGGCCATATCCCTGGCGGGACGAGCCGACGGCTCGGTCGCTGGTTTCACCTCCACGTCACATGCTGACGGGGGCGCTTCTGCTGGCCAGCTGATCGCCGTTTTGCAGCGTCTCGTGTATCCGGGCGCGCCCCGGTCGCTGCTGGACTACGACGTGCTCACGAATGCGCCGCCAGGACGCGCCATGCGCGCCCCAGGGGCACCACTGGCGTTGGCCGCCATCGAAGGCGCGGTCGACGAGTACGCGCTCCGTTTGGGGCGTGACCCGATCGAGTTGCGGCGGTCCTGGGAGGAGAGCGAGGCTGTCTTGCGCTTGTACGACTGGGTCGAGTCGCGCCCGCTGTGGCGCGATCGTCCCGACTCGGGCCGGGGCCGCGTGCGGCGGGCGGTGGGGGTCGCGTTCGGCGTGTGGGTGTACTTCTATGACCCAGACACACTCGTCGAGGTCCGTTCCACCGACTCAGGCTTCACCGTCACCACCGGGAGTCAGGACATGGGGAACGGGACGAGAAGCTCGCTGGCCCGAGCGGTGTCCGGGGCCCTCGGCGTGGACATCGGGATGGTGACGGCCGAGATCGGCCGATCGGGGCTCTGGGGTCCTGGGTCCGCGGGAAGCCGCACCACTACGTCGGTGTTTCCGACCGCCAGCGCTGTGGCTCACTCGCTCGCTCTACGGTTGGTGGATCGTGTCCGCGACGACCTTGGCATGGATGGGGCGGATCTCGTTGACGGCGGCGTGTCGCATGCCGGGGAGTTCATCCCTTGGGCGGACCTGCTCCCACGCCTCGATCCGGTCATCGAAGTGGGTGGCCGCCCGTCCGATACGCGTCGACCACTGACCCCATTCTCGATCGAAGGGCTGCGACTGGGCGTCGGGCTCACACGCTCGGCCCATATCGCCTATGTGTCTGTCGATACGAAGACCGGGCGCATTCAGCCGGTCTCGGTCGAGTCCGCCCTTGCCTTCGGTGCGGTCCATGTCCCGGAACTGGCCACCAGCCAGGTGCACGGCGCGGTGGTCCAGGCCCTCGGCTACGCCTTGTACGAGGAGCGGCTTCTCGATCCAGTGACCGGTCTCAACATCACCACCAACCTGGATCAATACCGCATTCCCGGCATCGCCGACATGCCCGGGGTCGTCGTCGAGTTTCTCGAAGGCGGCTTCGAGCATTCTGCGAGTCGCAGTGCGGGCATGTCCGAATTGGCGACCGCCGCCGTACCTGCCGCCATCGCCAACGCCGTCTCACGGGCTGTCGGCCATCGGTTCACTCGACTTCCGATCCGTCCCGAGCACGTCGTCGAGGCGATGAGATGACGGTGATCCACCCCCGCACTCTCGAGGAGGCCGTCTCGTATGTCGGGGAGTATCGGGCGGGAGGAACCGACGTCGAGGCTCGTCGGCGCATCGGACTGACCCAGGACGTGACGATCGACCTCCGGAATATTGCCGCGATCCGTGGGGTGGAACGCTCGGCGGAAGGGACTCGCATCGGTGCGATGACCCGAGTCACCACTATTGCGACCGAGTTGGCCGGTAGGTATCCGCCGCTGGCGATGACGGCGGCGTCGCTCGCCAACCCTCACACCAGGGCGGCCGGGACCCTGGGCGGCAATCTGCTCCAACAGACCCGCTGCTGGTACTACCGGACCGGTGACGTCGAATGCTTCAAGACCGGAGCGGACGGGTGTCCCGCCCGCAGCGGTATCCATCACTTCGGCAACATCTTCGACACGAGTTCTTGCGTCGCTCCCCATCCTTCGTCGCTGGGGATGGCGCTCATGCTGTACGACGCCCAAGTCGAGGTCCATCCACGCGGCGTACTTCCGATCGCCGATCTCTACGACGCGGTGGATCCGACCGCTGAGCACACACTCGGCAGCGGCGAGATCGTCACGTCTGTATTGCTCCCGCCCCCGGTCGAGGGCGAGCGGGGCGCGTATTGGAGGGCAACGGCTCGGTCGCTGGCGGAGTGGCCGCTCGTCGAGGCTGCATGTCGGCTGCTGGTCGAGGGCGATCGGATCACCGACGCGCGGGTTGCCGTAGGCGGAGTCGGCCCTGTGCCGCGACGTCTGCCCGCGGTCGAGGAGCGTTTGCAGGGCGCCGCAGTGAACGATGAGTCACTCTCAGCCGCCGCGGCATACGCTGCCACAGGCGCCCGACCTGCACCGCAGGCCTCTTACAAGGTCGGCCTTCTCGAAGCGGCCGTCGGCGAGGTGCTCGAGAGGGCGGTTGCCGGAGTGGATTCCTCGGAGTTGGCCATGCACGAGCGTCCGCTGTGACGGCTTGCGCCGGAGGGAGGCACAGCCGATAGGCTGAGACCCGTATGGCAATCGACATCGCCGGCTTCGTGGCCGACCTCAAAGAACACGCAATCGAACACGGTTTTCACGTCCACGACGAGCGGCACTTCGTCGAGACGTACTCCCTGCGCCAGTCGTGGGAGATCGACGTGCATCCGGAAGAGGCCTGCAACGGCCCGATCGACCTGCACCTCTCGCTCGACGTCGACCCCAGGGTCCTCCTCGGTTTCGTCGATCATCTCGAGGGTCTCGACGACGAATTCGCCGAGCCCGAAGACGAGTGGCAGCTCAAGCTGTTCTTCAACTGGGGCATCCCGCCGCTGTCGCATCCCCCCGATCTGCTCGTTCTCGCCACCGACCTGGCCGGGATCGGCGGGACAGACGTCCCCGTCGAGGTTTCGGCGATCGACTCGTTCGCAGCCGTCACCGACGCCCCGGAGCGCCGACTGCAGCTGGTGGGGACCACCGACGTCTCGCTGGCGTCGATGATCATGGGTCGCGAGCAGTTGTGCAGCGCACTCGATCGCGCCAAGGACGTCAGCCTCTACCTCCTGGACCGCATGGCCTCCTGGATGGAGTAGTTCCGCTGCTTCCGCGGGCTCGATCGGACGTGGGGATCCGATCTAACCCTGGGTTTGTTCGGACGCATGCGTCCGATCCGGCCCGCTGAAGGTGGAGCGGAGTCAGGGGCGCGGGCCGAGGGTGACCGCGATGGTGTCAGAGCGCAGTCGGCCGGAGCCGTCTTCGAGGACCACGGTGATCTCCACCGAAGCGCCAGTCGGGATGTCGTGGTTGTTCCAATACAGCCGGTAAGGCGGGGCGTCGTCGGTCCCGAGGATCACCGGCTC
>JBBDWN010000167.1:0-1862 GCA_040902855.1 Acidimicrobiia bacterium
CCGACGTCACTACGCCATCCACCATTACGACGCCCAGCCACCCGCTGTCGGATTCGGCCGGTGAATCGGCCGCAGACGAACCGACCGGCAGCGACGATGCCGACAGCGACGACGAGACCGGCGTCGAACTCGCGCCGATAGCCAGCACCCTCGCAGGTCTCGGACTCCTCGCCGCCGGACTGATCGCCCTCCTCCGCCGGCTCCGAAACGCCCAGTTCCGGCATCGCCGTACTGACACCATCCCCACACCCCCACCGGCCCACACCGCACCGATCGAGACGATGATCCGGGCTGCGGCCGCCCCCACATCGGCCGAACTCATCGACCTGGCGCTACGCGTGATGGCCCGGGAGGTCCTCGCCACCCACCGTCCACCCCCACAGGTCGTCGGTGTCCACCTCGACACCGAACGCCTCCGGCTGCTGTTGTGGACACCACACCAGAACCCACCGTCCGGCTGGCACGTCGAAGACGAAGGACGCAGCTGGACCCTCCGAACGGATGTGGACATCAACCGGCTCGCCGACATGGCCAAAGGCGTCCCCGCCCCATACCCGGCTCTCGTCACCGTCGGACACGCCGACCACACCCAGCTCCTCGTCGACCTCGAGTTCATGGGAGCCACCCAGATCACCGGTACGCCAGACGACATGGTCGCCACCTGCTACACGATGGCCACCGAGCTCGCCGCCAGCCCCATCGCAGATGACCTCCAGATCGTCTGCATCGGATTCGGAGACGACCTCGCCGGACTCGAACGAGTCCACGTCGTCGAAGACCTCTCCGAGATCCTCCCCACGCTTTCAGCCAAAACCGAAGCCGTCAGCCGGCTCACCGCACCTTCACCCTTGCATGGTCGTCTCACATCGCCCGGCGGCGACACTTGGGATCCGATCATCGTCTTCGACCCGACCACCGAGCCTCCCCACCAGGCGGGGCGATTCCTCACCGACGCCCACACCGGTCGTGGCGTCGCTGCCGTCGTCGGCTACCCGACCGGAGACAGGTGGAGACTTCACATCGAAAACGACACGATTCGTGTCGAGCCGCTCGGACTCACCCTCGCCCGCCGCAACCTCACCCCCGCCGAACAGACCGCGGTCGGTGACCTCATCACCGCCGCCAAAGACCTCGACGGCGTCGAGCCCGACATGACCACCGCTCCGCTCGTGGCATTTGAAACGACCGAAACACCTCCAGCCGCCAATGAGGAGACTGAACAACAACCCCTGTTCGAGACCGAGATGGACTCCCCGGGGGCGATCCCATCCCCGATCCCGCAGATGAAGGTGCTCGGTACCCTCCGAGTCGACGGAATCGACGGCCGGTTCCCGCTCCGAAAGTGCACCGAACTCGTCGCCTACCTCACCTTCCACCGGGGAGGAGTCGAAGCAGACACCCTGATGGAAGCGCTCTGGCCCGAACAACGCCCCGACTACCAGCGGCTCAACCGGCACACCTCCCGCACCAGAACCACCCTCGGCCTCGACCCCGACGGCCAGCCATACCTGCCCTACGTCGCCGACGGGATCTACCGGATCAGCCGCCACCTCCACAGCGACATCGAAACGTTCACCGGACACATACGCCAAGCCGACCAGACGTCAGGCACCGCCCAAGCTCACCACTTGCGGGCCGCCCTCGAACTGGTGGAAGGGACCCCGTTCACCGCGGCAGGCAACGCCTACACCTGGGCCCACACCAACGGAATCATCACCCACGCCATCGTCACCATCGACAACACCGCCCACCGCCTCGCCCAACACGCCCTCGGAGACCACGACCCCGACCAGGCCACCTGGGCCGCCCGCAAAGGACTCCTCGCCACCGGCGCCTGCGAAGAGTGCTACCGCAACCTCATG
>JBBDWN010000168.1:0-5588 GCA_040902855.1 Acidimicrobiia bacterium
CGGGAATCGCCACGAGTTCGAAACGTCGCCACGAACGCACCGCCTCGGAGTCCGGGTCCGCATCCAGTCGCGACCTGAGGGCGGCCGTCTCGAAGGCGACCACCGCACCGGTCATGGCCACCACCCAGCCACGGCTGGATGGAACGGCAGTCGCGACGGCAACGCCGACAAGCCCGGCGAGCGCAGCAAGGACGCCCGGTCTCACAGGTCCACCATCTCGGCCAGGCGCGCCAGGGACCGCACAGGAACCTGAAGATCACCGAGTTCGGTTTCCCACTCACCCCGATGCTGATCGTTGGCCGTGACGATGACGGTCACGGCGACTCCGATCCGCTTGAGTCGCATCACATCGAGGACATGCCGCCGTCTGAGAACACCGGTCAGGAGCACGACGGACGCTCCGAAAGACAGCCCGGACGGGTCGAGCAACGCGTCACCGTCAGCCGTACGCGACAAGTCGGCGCGGGCGAGGCTCTCGAGCATGCCGACCAAACGCGACTCGTCGCGGCCTGGCGTCACCTCCCCGACCATGTGCTCGCCAGTCGGCGTGTCCCGACCGACGATTCGCAGGCCGACCGCCTCGCGCCGGAACGTCACGAGGTGCCGGGCGACGGATGCTGCGGCCGTGATCGCCAACTCCGCCGAGCGGCGTCTCCCCGGAGACGGATGGGAGTCCCGGGTGAGGTCGACCGCCAGCGTCACGTCTCTGGTGATCGCCGGACGGTGCTTCTTGACGAGGAGGTCGCCGGAAGCCGCCGAAGCCGTCCAATGGATCGCCCGAAAGGGATCACCTGGCTGGTATTCACGGACGCCGACGATGCGGGTCGGATCGTCGGCCAGCGGAGTCCGAGTAGGGATCAGCGGGAGGGGCGCACCGGCGGCCAATGTCAACGTCTCGATGCTCACGATGCGCGGATACACGAGGACCATCGACGCGGGGATCATCGTTCTCTGCACTCGCCGCAGACCAAAAGCATCACCGGTCGCCGCCACCGCGGGTCCGATGCGGTGAAGACCGCGGGCGGCGGCCACGAGCCGCATGGTGTGTGTCCGGGCCTCACCTGCTGCGAGCGTTGTCACCCACCGGGTGTTGTGCCCGAGATCGAACGGGACCGTGTCTGTCACATGGAGCCACGGAACCGCACGGGTGCCGGTGATGCGGATCTCGACGTCCAGATCTTCACCAAACATCGCCGTCTCGGCGACGGTTCTCTGCCCTGAGACGCCG
Organism: Acidimicrobiia bacterium; assembly: GCA_040902855.1. Classification (GTDB taxonomy): domain Bacteria; phylum Actinomycetota; class Acidimicrobiia; order Spongiisociales; family ZC4RG35; genus DATHWB01. Next base: position 1,229 of record JBBDWN010000168.1, read on the forward strand.
TCGAGAGCGCGAGGAGGGAGCCACCAACTCGCCCACGCCCACCCGGCCAACAGGACCACCAACCCGAGAACCGGGTCAACTCGAGTGACAACTGCGATCAGTGCGACGACGAGAGCCGGACGCAGCAGTCGTCGCATGTCAGTCGATATCGATGGACTCGACGATCCCGGTGAGCAGCTTCTGGGGCGTGAGACGCCGGAGTCTGGCGTCAGGCTCCAACACCAGACGGTGGCCGAGCACCGGTCCGACGAGTCCTTTCACGTCATCCGGCAGGACGTAGTCCCGTCCCGCCATCGCGGCCCGGGCACGGCCCGCAGCGCCGAGCGACATCGACGCCCTGGTGCTGGCCCCGAGGGTGATCGCTTCGTGATCGCGTGTCCGCCGGACCACCTCGACGAGGTAACTCGCGACATCGTCCTCTATGTGCACGCCGTCGACCGTGTCCATCGCCGACAGCAGCTCGGCAGCGTCCGTAACGGCTTCCACCACTCCGCCGAAACGATGGCGCGACGAGCGGGTCACGAGTTGCGCCTCCTCGCCCGCGGTCGGATACCCGAGGGAGGTCGAAAGGAGAAACCGATCGAGCTGGGCTTCGGGCAGCGGAAACGTCCCTTCGAACTCGACCGAGTTCTGGGTCGCGACGACGAGAAAGGGTTCGGACAGCGGATGACTGGTCCCGTCGACCGTGACCTGCTCTTCCTGCATCGCTTCGAGCAGCGCCGCTTGGGTGCGCGGTGTCGCCCGGTTGACTTCGTCTGCCAGGACGATGCCAGCGAACACCGGCCCGGGTCGGAATCGGAAGGTCGCATCGCGAGGGTCGTAGACGTTCACCCCGGTGATGTCGTTGGGAAGAAGGTCAGGAGTGCACTGAATCCGCCCGAACTCGAGCCCGAGCGCCGCAGCCAGGCACCGTGCCAGCATCGTCTTCCCAGTGCCCGGCACGTCCTCCAGCAGCACGTGGCCACGTCCGAGGACCGCGGTCAGCACCAAGTCGATCTGGACTCTTTTTCCGAGGATTCCACGCTCGACAGCATCACCGACCCTCTGGCTAAGAGCTGCCACGGCAGCGACGTCGGTCACGCGGTTCCGAGGCGAGCGTCGTCGCGGTAGGCGAAGATCTCGATTCGTTGACCGTCTGCCCGCATCTTCTGCCACCGCTGCCAGGTGGCCGCCTCGAAGATGTCGGCGTGCTTGGATTCGAACACGTCCCGGAGTCTGCCCTGTAGTCCGAGGAAGTTGCGGAACTCTTCGGGAAACACGTCATCGGGACCAACCGGGAACCAGGGCTGTGCCGACATCGCATCGGCGGCATCATCGGTGTCGGGGAGCGAACGGAAATTGCATTCTTCGAGCGTCTGCAACTCGTCGTAGTCGTAGAAGACGACCCGGCCGTGGCGAGTGACACCGAAATTCTTCATGAGCATGTCCCCTGGGAAGATTCCGCTGGCGGCCATGTCCTTGATCGCCTGGCCGTAATCGTCGATCGCTCGTTCCGCATCGGACAGACGAGCCTCCTTCAGATAGACGTCGAGGGGCGTCACCCGTCTTTCGACGTATGCGTGGCGGATGGTGACCGTGTCGCCTTCGACGTCGACCGTGCGCGAACAATGCTCCGTGAGATATGCCAGGAGGTCGGGGTCGAACCGATCGCGCGGCAGGGTGAGATACTCGAATTCCTGGGCATCGACCATCCGCCCTGCCCGATCGTGTCTGAAGACCAGTCGGTAACGGTTGAGCACGCGATCTCGTGTGACCGTCTTGGGAGCGCCAAACCGGTCGCGAATGATCTTCAGCACGACGTCGAAGCCTGGCAGGGTGAAGACCACCATCACAAGACCCGGCGTCCCCCGGGTGGTGACGAAGCGATCGGGCGACACCGACAGGTGGCGACGAAGTTCCCGGTAGAGCTCGGTCTTGCCATGCTTGGTGTAGCCGAGCGAGATGTAGAGCTCGGCTGTCCGTTTGCGCGGCATCAGCGTCCCGAGAAAATGGACGAGCGGCTGCGGACCGACAGCGTTCACGAAGAAATAGCTTCGGGTGAAGCTGAAGAAGATGCTGGCCTCGTTTTCCGTGAGCAGCACAGCGTCGACCCTTATGCCGTCGTCGAGATGACCGAGCACGATCACCAGCGGCAGCACCTGGGACCCGGAGTAGACCTTTCCGACGATGGCGGCGCCGGATCCCCGAAAGAAGAGCGGCACCACCACCTCCGCCCGATCGATCCCCTGCAGCCCACCTACGGCAGCCAGCCGATCGGCGATCCGTTCCCCCGCCTCGGCTGCGTCGCCGGCCAGCGACCGCCATTTGGCGTCGAGACCCGTGTCCCGGAGAATCCGTTCGATGAGAGCCGACGGCGACGCCGGCCGCTCATACGTCCGGAGAATGGACGAGGCCACTGACGGCGCCACGACGTCCGAATCGACGAATTCGATACGGGGATCGACCCCCACAGTCGTGAAGATCTTGCGGGTCACCGAATTGAAGAAGGTCTCGGCCAGTTCGGTGTCGGGTCTGCTGGAGACGAGCACCGCGTACACAGCCTTCATTCCCGCCCACACCATCGAGTCGTGCACTTTGTCCTCAAGAGTGTGTCGGAGGCGTTCCGCGGTGTCGATTGCGGCCCGGGCGTAGAGATCGAGGCGCTCGACGTGATCGCTTGCCAGCCCCGCCCAGTCGCGCGCCTCGAAGCGATGCCGCGCCCGCCGGGTGACGATGAGATGACGATCGGCGAGCTCGGACCACGCCGATGCGACCGCCTTGGCTCCCAAACCAGCCAGACGGGAGTCGCTGAGATCGGATCCTGAGAACGCGGGCGGAGCGGACATGGACTGAGATTGCAGGGCTGATCGGACGCCCGCAAGTGCAGATCACCCGAAACGCGTTGGAAACGAGATCGCGTCCCAGTCGCAACAGTCGGATAACGGCGCCGCAAACCAGCCTCCATACGTTGGCCATGTCCCCATGCAGAAACCTATCGGAGGGAACGGAATGCGAAGACGACTACTGACAATGGGCGGCTTGACCGCCTTGGCACTGTTCGGACCGCTGGCGGGAACGGCATTCGCCCAATCCGTCGAAGAGGTAGCGATCGCCGTCGACAACGTCTGGGTCGTGGTGGCCGGGATCCTGGTCATGTTCATGCAGGCGGGATTCGCCCTCGTCGAGGCCGGCTTCACCCGAGCCAAGAACACGGCGAACATCGTCATGAAGAACTTCATGGACTTCGCTGCCGGCGCTCTGATGTACTGGGCGGTCGGCTTCGGCCTCGCCTACGGCGGTTCCACGATCGGCGGCTACGTCGGGTACGGAGAGTTCTTCTTCAACAATCCCGAACGCTCCGTCGAGTGGTTCTTCCAGGTGGTGTTCGCAGCGACGGCGGCGACCATCGTCTCGGGAGCGATGGCAGAACGCACCAAGTTCTCGGCGTACCTGATCTACACCCCGTTCATCACCGGCCTGATCTACCCGATCGTCACCCATTGGACGTGGGGCGGTGGCTGGTTGGCCCAGCTCGGCTATTACGACTTCGCCGGATCCGGAATCGTCCACATGGTCGGCGGCGTGGCAGCTCTGGCCGGGGTGCTCGTCCTCGGACCGCGGATCGGCAAGTACGACGAGAACGGCAACCCCCAACCGATTCCCGGCCATTCGTTGATGCTCGGCGCCCTGGGCGTGTTCATCCTGTGGTTCGGCTGGTACGGATTCAACGCCGGATCGACACTGGCGGCTGTCGGCGCGGACTTCGCCACGGTTGCGGTGACCACGACACTTGCCGCCTCCGCTGGTGCAGTCGGAGCAATGACGACGGCATGGGCCAACCGCTCGTTCGGCCGCCCCGACCCCGCCATGACGCTCAACGGCGCCCTTGGCGGTCTGGTCGGGATCACCGCAGCGCCGGACTTGATCCCGCCGCACTTTGCGGTGCTCGTGGGCCTGATCGCCGGGTTCATCATCGTCCAAGGCATCCTGGCCGTCGAGAAGGCAGGCATCGATGATCCCGTGGGCGCCATCACTGTGCACGGGGTGTGCGGCATCTGGGGCGTCCTGGCGGTCGGCATCTTCGGCGCAGACGTCGGATTCCTGAATGGCGGCGACTTCAGCCAGCTCGGCTACCAGCTCATCGGAATCGTCGCCATCGCCGGCTGGACCTTCCTCACGTCGACGATCGTGTTCCGGGGACTCAACGCTGCCATGGGGCTCCGCGTGTCCGCCGACGAGGAGCTCGCAGGACTCGACCGAGTCGAGCACGGCGCCTCGGCGTACCCCGAATTCATGGAACAGATCGCCGATCCTCGGCAGTTGGATCCGATCTCGTAGTCCGATCCGGACCACCGACGAGAAGGGCGGGCCTGAGAAGGCC
>JBBDWN010000168.1:5598-12682 GCA_040902855.1 Acidimicrobiia bacterium
CCCCCCCCCCCCCCCCCCCCCCCCCCCCTTCTCATTCAGGACACCCCTTCAGGTCACCGGGTGGCGGGACGCCGGTTCGAAGATCCGCAGCGACCCTCCCGCCGCAACGACCAATTCCGTCGGATTGACCCAGAGTTCGTCGCCCACGCCGGCGAGCGCCTCGTCGAGGGAGTCACGACGCACCACCTCGGGGCAACGGACTGTGACCAGCCCGGACCGGTCCACGTCATGAAGGATGAAACCGTCCTCCACCCACTTGACAGCCTCGGTGACGGGCACGCCAACTGCGAGGACATCGTGGGTTGCCTCGGTGAACTCTTCCACCATGTCGTCGATGAGGGCCACCAACGCCCCGTCCGGGATCGGCTCGTCGAAGAAGACGACGGTCCGGATGTGACGAGCCAGATCGCGCATCCGTCTCCGCAACGTGGGCAAGTGGACGTCGACCGACGGACCGCGACCGTGACCACCGATCACCGCGAACGCCTCGACCATGCCATCGCCCGCCACGAGGTGGAGTTGGCGGGCCGAGAACGGACGAATCATGTGGAGACCGGACACCGGCTGCAGGATAGGAGACGGGGCGCCAAACTCACGCCCGGTATCGTGATGCGATGTCCATCGCCGGGATCGTTCTCGCCGGAGGGAGCGGCTCCCGCGTGCAACGCGACGTCAACAAGGTGTTCCTGCCGCTCCGCGAACGCGAGATGCTGGCGTACTCACTCGACACGATGGACCGGTCGGCGATGATCGCCCAGGTGATACTCGTCGTCAGGGACGAGGATCGGGCCATGGCAGAGCAAGTCATCGGCGAGACAGGCATGTCGAAGCTCGTTGCGGTCGTGACCGGCGGTGAGACTCGACACCAATCGGAGTGGCACGGGATCGAGGCCCTCGCCTCCCAGATCGAATCCGGAGAAGTCGACATCGTCGTCGTCCACGACGGCGCCCGACCCTTCATGACCTCGGAACTGCTGGCCGCCACCATCGAAGCGGCGCAACGAAGCGGCGGCGGGGTGCCCGGTCTGCCGATCGAAGGCCCGGTGTACGAACAGCGCGACGAGGGCACCGTCGCCCTCCCCCATCGCAAGCTGCGGCGCATGCAGACGCCGCAGGCGTTTCGCTCCGCCCCGCTGCTCGCTGCCTACCGGCGGGCGGAACGGAACAGCCGAGAGGGAGTCGACACGGCGGAGACCGCAGCCCGATACTCCGACATCGCCATCGAAGTCATCCCCGGAGATCCACGCAACATCAAGGTGACGTTCGTCGAGGACATCTTCCGCGCCGAGGAATACGCCGCCGCTTTCCGACGCGGTGCATGGATCGACTAGGGCCGACCAGCAGACACGCGACTACGTTCATCTCTGATGTCGCCCAACATCATCGAACTTCTCGACGCCACCTTCCGCCCCGACGGCGTCTATCTGGACACGCCGACCTACGGACTTCCTTCCGACGCAGTGATAGCGAACATGTCGGACGCGCTGGCTCGCTGGCAGACAGGACGGGCCACCATGGCCGAGTACGACGATGCGGTGACGAGCTCCCGCGAGCTCCTCGCATCCATCCTCGGTGTTCGACCGGACCGGGTGGCGGTGGCCAATCAGGCGTCGGTCCTGGTCGGCGTTGTGGCAGCAGCCCTTCCCGACGGGTCGACGGTGCTCGTACCCGAAGGGGACTTCACTTCGCTTCTCTTCCCCTTTCTCGTCCAGCAGCACAGGGGCGTCACCGTGCGCGAGTGCCCGCGCGACGCGATAGTCGAATCGATCGACGCCAGTGTCGATCTCGTGGCATTCAGCCTCGTGCAGTCCTCTGATGGGGCGATCCTCGACGCCGATCGGATCACGGACGCTGCCCGGAGCGCCGAGGCGCGGATCCTCGTCGACGCCACCCAGGCGGCAGGATGGCTGCCATTCGACGCGAACCGCTTCGACATCACCGTGATCTCGGCGTACAAGTGGCTGCTCTGTCCTCGCGGCACCGCCTTCATGGTCTTCGGACCGAACCAGGACCTCGACCTGCCTGCGGTGTACGCCGGTTGGTACGCCGGCGAGGACCCCTGGAAGTCGGTGTACGGGTCTCCGTTGAGGCTGGCGGAGTCTGCGCGACGTTTCGACGTCTCCCCCGCCTGGTTCTCGTGGATCGGGTCGGTCCCGTCTCTCGAACTGATCGCCGGACGCGGCGTGGACTCGATCTACCGCCACAACCGATCACTCGTCACCGAGGTGCGGAAAAGGCTCGGACTCCCCGCGTCTCCGTCATCGATCGTCACGGTCCCTCTCACCGACACCGCCGCCCTGGCCGCACAGGGCATCGCCTGTTCGAAGCGGGCCGGCGCCGTCAGGGTCGGGTTCCACTTCTACAACACCACCGGCGACGTCGACCGACTGGTAGCGGCGGTCACACATCAACCCACGCAGTGAATGTCCCGGAGGTTCTCGTGTTCAGTACTCGAATCGATCGTGTCCTCGCCCTTTCGGCAGTGTCCGTTCTGACGATCTTGGGTCTCGGCGAATTGATCGCTCGCCTGGATGATCCGACGCCTTTGTTCTTCTGGCTCCCGACGCTGTGGGGCGGGGCGGCGCTGATCCTCGCCGGAGGATTCCTGGTCAAGGGAAACCTTCGTTTGGCCAAGACATTGGTCATTCTCGGTTGTGCCGTGGGATGGACGCCGAGCGTATGGACGCTGGTGATGCCCGTACTCCTGATAACCCTGGTGATTCGAACGGTGCGCACCCGGCCCAAGGAACCGCTGCTCAACCTCCCGTGAGGACCTCCGAGCAATGAGCAGTCAGTGCCCGGGGTGGGATTTGAACCCACACGTCCTCTCGGACAGGGGGGTTTAAGCCCCCAGCGTCTGCCGATTTCGCCACCCGGGCGTGAGTTGAGTATCCCAGTCAGAGACCGGCGACGACGCCATCCAAGAGATCACGTTCGCTGACCGTCACCTCCGTCGCGTCGAGTCGCCGCATCGCCTCACGGGCGATGATCGCGCCCCCGAGTATCACCGGTGCCCGCGCCGGGTCCAGACCGGGCAGTTCCGCCGTCTCTGGAACAGTGAGTCCTGCGAGCCGCCCGACCAGGCGATCAACCGTCAGTCGATCGAGAACCACGTCGTGGACCGACCCCTCCTTCCCGCGGGCGATGGCGGCGAGCGATGTCCACGTGCCAGCAACTCCGACGACGTCGAGGCCGTTCGGGATCTCGACGTTTGCGAATAGGCTTTCCACGTGATCGATCGCGGTCTCGACGGCGTCGTAGGTGGCCGGGCGATCAGGGAGCAGCCGATCCGACAACCGAACCGATCCGATGTCGATGGAGAGGGCGGTCCCGGCGCGATACGAGAACTCGGTGCTCCCGCCGCCGATGTCGACGACGACGATCTCGTCGGAGCGCCCGACGCTCGCACCGAGCAACGCCAGTTCCGCCTCGGTTGCTCCGGAGATGACCTCCGGCCGAACACCGAGAGCCACCGCAGCCCGATCCAAGAAGTCCTCCCGGTCCTCGACATCGCGCGTCGCCGACGTCGCCATGGCCCGCCGTCGATCGGCTTTGTGAACATCGCAGAGACGGGCGAACTCTTCGAACACTTCGATCGTTCGATCCACCGCGTCGGGGTTGAACCGGCGGTTCGAATCCACGTCTCGTCCGAGCCCAGTGACCCGAGCGATCCGCACGAGGTCGGCTCCGTCGTCGTCGACGATCAGCAGTCGCATGGAGTTCGTCCCGATGTCGATGCCGGCGCGCGCCATGATCCGAACCTACTTCGGCTCGCGCCAGCGCGGATTGGCAGCACCGTCGACGACACAGGGAACGGTGCAGTCGAGCGGTTCGACCCACGGGGCGACCGTACGACCGACCGGATTGGAGTTCCCGGCGGCATGATCGGCGTAGTGGGCGTGAAGGCACTTCACCCCGGCCCTCGCTCCGGCGACGCCGCCGCTGGGGACAGGCGACGTGCCGGACGGAACGAGGGCGTCGCGCTCCGACCTGTACCGAGCATGTGCTTCGTCGAGTGCCTTCCCGAACTCGGGATCCGAAGACGCGTGACGTTCCATCGAACGCACTCCCCCGCTTGCCTCGAGTCGACCGATACGGATATTCGCCAAAGGACAACTCAGCCAGAAGCGGGTCGGAAACGGCGTCCCGTCGTCGAGTATCGGTGGCACGGCCGCAACCACGGGTAGCCCCAGCGGACAACGAGCCACCACGGTCGATTCGGCACGGAGCGGCCGTCCGATCTGGGATTCCAGATCGTCTCGGTCGGTCACTCGTCGACCAGATCCCGCCCCGTCACAAAATCCCAGACCTGGGTCAGGAATGGAACTGTCTCACCCTCGGCAGGATCGCCTGCGACCTCAGACGGAAACTCGGCCGGTGGCGCCTCTTCCTCGATCACGACATAGGCAGCTTCGCCGGGCCGGACGTACCCCAGCTTCTCGCGGGCGAGCCGCTCGATCTCCACCGGTGTCTGGAGTGCGGTGACCTGGTCGGTGAGTATGGCGTTCTCCCGATCGAGGTCGTTGAGCATTGCCCGCGCTTCGGACACCTCTTGCTGCTGATCGACGATCTGTCGCAGCGGCAACGCATTAGTGGTCACTGCGACGGCGACCACGAGTGCAGCCGCAGAGACCAGGAACAGGACGGGACGACGGAGCAGTTTCAATGCGGCCTCCGGAACACGTCCCAGCCCGCGTACCGCGCCTGGTCGCCGAGAGCCTCTTCGATCCTGAGCAGTTGGTTGTACTTGGCGGTCCGCTCGCCTCTGGCCGGGGCACCGGACTTGATCTGACCGGCGTTCGTTCCGACTGCGAGGTGGGAGATGAACGAGTCCTCTGTTTCACCTGACCGGTGGCTCACCATCCGGCCGAAGCGGGCACGCTCCGCCATTTCCATCGTGTGCAGCGTCTCGGAGAGGGATCCGATCTGGTTGACCTTGATGAGGATGGCGTTGGCTGCCTTCTCCCGGATCCCGCGCTCGAGGATGTCCTGGTTGGTGACGAAGAGGTCGTCGCCGACGAGTTGGACGCGATCACCGACCTTGGCCATGAGGGCCTTCCAGCCGTCCCAGTCGTCTTCGGCCATCCCGTCTTCGATCGAGACGAGCGGGTACGCGGCGACGAGTTCGGTCAAGTACGTCGACATCTCCTCGGACGTCAGTTCCTTCCCCTCCAACTCGTACTTGCCTTCCCGCCAGATCTCGGAGGCGGCGACGTCCAAGGCAAGAGCGATCTGTTCGCCCACCGCGTACCCTGCCGCCTCGATGGCTTCGGTCAGCAGGTCGAGCGCAGCCCGGTTGGTGGCGAGATTCGGCGCGAACCCGCCTTCGTCACCGACGTTCGTCGCCAACCCTCGCCCGGCGAGCACTTTGCGGAGAGCGTGGTAGGTCTCGACACCGGCGCGGAGAGCGTCGGAGAAGTTGGCGAAGCCTCCGGGAACGAGCATGAACTCCTGGATGTCGACCGAATTGGCGGCGTGGGCTCCCCCATTGAGGACGTTGAGACACGGAACGGGAAGCACTCGGGCGGAGGGGCCGCCGAGATATCGGAAAAGGGGAAGACCGACCTGGCTGGCCGCCGCACGGGCAGTGGCGAGAGAAACGGCGAGGATGGCGTTGGCGCCGAGCTTCGCCTTGTTGTCGGTCCCGTCGAGATCTGACATGACCTGGTCGACGCGCTCTTGGCTGGTCGCATCGAGACCCAGCAAGGCAGGCGCGATCACGGTGCGTACGTTGTCGACCGCCCGCGAAACCCCCTTCCCGCCGTAGCGGGTTCCGCCGTCCCGAAGCTCGATGGCTTCGAGTGCCCCTGTCGACGCCCCGGATGGAGCCGCCGCCCGTCCGAATGCTCCCCCAGCGAGAAGGACTTCGGCTTCAACGGTCGGATTTCCGCGACTGTCGAGGATCTCACGAGCTCGGATGTCTGCGATCGTCGTGGACATGCCCAGCTCTCCTTGTATTTCGACCCCGAAGGCTAGCAACGCCACCACCACCCCCCCGGCAACGTCCATTCGAACCCTGGGTTAGATCGGACGTATACGTCCACTTCAGCCCGCGGAAGGACGAGATCTCTGCGTGGTTTTCGCTTCTCTGGGCCAGAACGGACGTAGGAGTCCGATATAACCCTGGGTAGCAACGGACTCCCCGTTCGGGCGGCGCGGGGGTGTGGGGAAGACCAGTATGGGCGTACCGAGGAGCGCACCACCCCCTTGTCCGTAACCCACTGCACTCTCCGTTCCGCTGTTGCGCTGGCGAACACGCGTGTCCCCCGACGGCGCCGTATGACGCGTCACCCGATCGGCGGTCTTCGCTCGTCTGCCATTCAGATGACGGCCGTCGCCTTCGCCGACTGGATCACCGCCGACGCCCTGGAGGCGGGATGGTCGCGCGCCGACGTCGACCGGGCAGTCGTGCGTCTGTTCGAAATCGAGGCCAAGAACCTGGTGCGGTTGGCCCGGTTCTTCGTCGACGATCGGGACGCCGCCGAGGATCTCGTCCAGGAGGCGTTCATTCGTCTCGCCCGCTCGCTTCATCGGGTGAGGGACCCGGATGCCGCACCCGCCTACCTGCGTTCGATCGTCCTGAATCTCGCCAGGGACCACAACCGACGAGGTCTCGTGTCGCTCCGCCATCACATGTCGGCCGATCCGGCGCCTGCCGGTCTCGACGAGCACCTGGAGTTCCACGAAGACCAACATCGCGTCATCGGCGCCCTCCGGTCGCTTCCTGCAGGACAACGAAATTGCCTCGTCCTTCGGTACTACATGGAGCTGTCGAATCCGGAGATCGCCGACACCCTCGGAGTCTCGATCAACACGGTCAAGACCCAGATTCGACGGGGCATGGCAGCCCTCGAACGGACGTTGGAGGGGCTGGAAAGATGACGACCCTCGAACAACGTCTCAGCGAAGCACTACAGGCGGGCGCGTCGTCGATCCGACCGGCGCAGGATCTCTTCGCTCGAGTGACGGCGTCGATCGAGGACGACCGGCGGCGGCGGCGTCTGATGCTGCGCGGCGCCGCAGTGGCGGGAAGCATCGCCGCCTCACTGTTTTCACTTGGTCTGGGAATGTCGAACTACTCGAA
>JBBDWN010000169.1:0-12673 GCA_040902855.1 Acidimicrobiia bacterium
AGCCCCCTCGGCACCACCTACACCGTCACCGGCGCCGACCCCCCATAAACCGATCAGCTCTGGGTACGCCTCGCGCTAGTCGCCTTCGCGGTCGGCCTCTTCGGCGCGGGTGGCCGCAGGGACGAGGACGAGGGGGCAATGGGTGCGTTCCATGACCCTGGCAGAGACACTCGTCCACGCTTGTTCGGTGAAGAGGCGGCGGGTGGCGCCCATCATGATGATGTCGGCTGTGAGGTCGAGGGCAGTGGTGACGATGGCGTCAACGGGATCGGGGCCCTCCACAAAAGTGATGTGTGGTTCGATGCCCCGGGCGCGCAGGGCTGCGACGACAGGTTCGACGGCTCTTCGTCCGCGTTCTTCCAGATACGTCAACGTCTTCATCTCGGCGGTGTCGGTCTGCCAGTCGCCCTGGTCGAGGAAGGATCGACGTTCCTCTTCGTCCATCGACTCGAGAAATGTCCTGGGGACCTCGATCACCGTCATCACGGTGACGACTCCGTCGTCGGGCAGCAGCCGGCTGCAGAGTTCGGCGCTCGGTGCGGGGGGCAGCACACCGGTCGTGGCGATCAGGACGTGCACGCCCGCGACATTAGGCCCGCCTCGCGCCTTGCTGCCCGCTGCTCTACTCTCGCGGCCATGGACGACGTCGTTCTCAACAAGGTCACTTGGAAGATCCCGAACGCGCTGGCACTGGTCGGTTCTCGCGCGGGCGACGAGTGGAATGCGATGACCACGTCGTGGATCACCCAGGTTTCGATGGAACCGGTGCTGATCGGTATCGGCGTCGACAACTCGTCGGTGACACACCGCCTCATCAGCGAGGGGGGATCGTTCACTGTCAACCTCTGGTCCTCGGATGACACCCGTCCCTTCGTGAAATTCTCGAAGCCTGCCACCAAGGACGGCATGACTCTCAACGAGCGCCCGATCACCGAGGGTGTGACGGGTGCTCCCATCTTCGAAGAGGCGATTGCCTGGATGGAGTGCGAGGTCCGCTCGACGCACGACTTCGGCACGCATTCGTTCTTCGTGGGTGAGGTGGTCGACGCTGCGGTTCTCGATGAGGATCAACGGGCGGCTGCGGTCAGTGACACGAGGATGAAGTACGGCGGAGTGAAGCGAGGCGGACATTGATCCCGGAACCCACATGCAATTGAGCGTCAACGGGAAGGTGGCCGTCGTCACCGGCGCCACGCGGGGGATCGGGTTGGCGACCGCGCAGATGCTTCTCGAAAGCGGGGCCGAAGGTGTGACCATCACCTCGCGACGACCCGAGAACGTCGAAGCAGCGACCGAGCAGCTCGCACAGTTGGGGTTCGGGGCCGACCGGGTGCTCGGTCTGGCGGCTCGGGCCGATGACGACGGTGAGGCGGAACGCACGATCTCGGCGACGGTCGAACGGTTCGGAAGCGTCGACATACTCGTCAACAACGCCGGGACGAACCCTTCGGGCGGTTCCATCATGGACGTCGACATGGGTGCCATCGACAAGACGTGGCAGGTCAATCAGCGGGCGCCGCTCGTGTGGTCTCGCATGGCGTATCACGCGGGGATGAAGGATCACGGCGGTGTGATCATCAATGTCGCCTCGGTGGGCGGCCTCCGTCCGAGCCCCATCATGGGCGCATACAACGTCTCGAAGGCGGCACTGATCCACCTGACACATCAGCTCGCATTCGAACTCGCCCCGAAGGTACGCGTGAACGCCGTTGCTCCTGCGGTCGTCAAAACTCGACTCTCGGAACTGCTGTGGACCGCCGACGAGGAGGCTGCCGCCCGCACCCATCCGTTGGGTCGGCTTGGAACGCCTGAGGATGTCGCCGCCGCCATCACGTATCTGGCGTCTGATCACGCAACCTGGCTGACGGGTGTGATCCTGCCGGTCGACGGCGGCGTGACAGGCGCCTCCGGCTCTCTGTCGTGACCGCACGTCACGTCCGCTGATACGGTTCTTCGATGACTGGACTCCCAGACCGTGATCGGGCGATCGCATATCTCGACGGACGGATCGACTCCGCACCGTTGTTCGCAACGGCGGCCGAGTTGGGACGCCAGGGCCACGGCGATGTCATCACCTACAGCCGGAAGGTGTTCATCCCGCTGACAACGCTCTGTCGGGATGTCTGCACCTATTGCACGTTCGCCAAGCCGCCGGGTGCCGGCGGCGTCTACCTGGAACCCGATGAGGTGATGGCCGTGGCCCGCGCCGGTGATGAGCGCGGCTGCACCGAAGCTCTGTTCACTCTCGGAGACCGGCCGGAGGCACGCTGGCCCCAGGCGAGAGAGTTCCTGGCAGCCAAGGGTCACGAGTCGACACTTCAGTACGTCGAGGCGATGTCGCGACTCGTCGTCGAAGAGACCGGACTCTTCCCGCACGCCAATCCCGGTGTCATGAGTCGTGACGAGATCCGGATGTTGCGACCGACGAACGTCTCGATGGGGATGATGCTGGAGAACATCTCGCCCCGTCTCGCCGAGCCGGGCATGCCTCACTACGGCAGTCCGGACAAGGAACCACAGGCTCGGGTCGACACGATCGAGGCTGCCGGCACCGAGCGCGTCCCGTTTACGACCGGGATCCTGGTCGGCATCGGAGAGAACAACGCGGAGATCGTCGACTCGCTGCTCGCCCTCGCCACGCTGCATGCGGAGGGAGGTCAGATCCAAGAGGTGATCATCCAGAACTTTCGGGCGAAGGCGGACACTCGAATGCGCGGACACGCCGAACCGATTCCTGCCTGGTTTGCTCGCGTGGTCGCCGTCGCACGGTGGATCTTCGGGCCGGAGATGAGCATTCAGGTACCGCCCAACCTGACGGAGCGTTTCGAGTCCTACCTGGAGGCGGGAATCAACGACTGGGGGGGCGTGTCTCCGCTCACGATCGACTTCGTCAATCCCGAGGCTCCCTGGCCCCACCTCGACGAACTCGAGGCGCGAACGAGCGCAGCGGGATTCAGGCTCCTGCCTCGCCTCCCTGTATACCCGAGCCACATGGGACCCGAATGGATCGACGCCGGCCTTCGAGCGAGGCTGGCGGACGCGGCCGACGATGACGGTTTCGCTCGCACACCCCGACTGGAGGAATTGAGCCGATGAACGTGGACACTGTGACCTTCGTGCGAGCGCGCCCGGCGACAGATGTCAATCAGCTCTCGGCGTCCACCCGCCGTCGGGAAGGCACCACAGTGCTCGAAATAGCCGCTCCCAGCCCAGAAGCAGTGTCGACGGGCGCTGCAGAGCGGGTCCTCGTTCTGTCGTCCTCCGCAGCCCATCCTGCCGCCGGATACCTGGTCGATCCGACAGCCACCGCCGGTTTGGAACGTGCCGGGGTGAGCGGATGGCGGGTCACGGTGGTGGCGAGCGGGTCGTGGGAGGCGACGCTCGACGCAGTCGCCAGGTTGCGAGCGCCCTTTCTCCGCGTCGGGCGTTCGGCAGTGGCCGACTGGTCTTCTCGGGTCGACCTCCCGGGTCTCGACGTTCGCCTTTCGGTCTTTGTCGACGACGTCACCCAAGCGATTGCCGCCGTCGCGGCCGGTGCCGGTGATCTCGTCCTTCGTGATTGGAGCGGCGAACGGATCGCGGAACTCAGGGAGGGTCTGGCGGACCGCGGTCTGGTCGAACGGACCGCCTTTCCACTTGGAGTCGAGATCGACTCTGCGAGAAGCGAACTGCCGGCTGACGTGTTCACCGCATGGCTGGGCCAGGTCGACGGGTCGGGGGCTGCCCGGCCCCGCTACTCGTGGGCGCCTGGCAAGGACGAGGCTCCACCAGTACCCGATGGCCGGATCTCCGCCGAATGGACCGACACGACATGGGTGGGAGGGCGGTCGCCGGACCAACTCGCCGGGGCGGGGTCACTGCGTCCGGTACTCGAACGATCGCTGGCGGGAACTCCGCCGACCGTCTCCGAGCTCGAGGCCCTGTTCGCGGCGCGCGGTGATCAGGTCGATGCGATCGCCTGGAGTGCCGATGCCCTGCGCAAGCGGACGAGCGGCGAAGACGTCAGCTACGTCGTCAATCGGAACATCAACTACACCAACATGTGCTACTTCCGTTGCGGCTTCTGTGCCTTCTCGAAGGGGCCGCGCAGCCTGAACCTGCGAGGCGACCCGTATCTGATGGGGATTCCGGAGATCGTCCAGTGGTCTCAGGAGGCGTGGGACCGGGGGGCCACCGAGGTCACGTTGCAGGGCGGCATCCATCCCGAGTTCACGGGGGATTTCTACGTTGGGGTGGTCGAGGCCATCAAGGCCGAGTTGCCCGAGATGCACATCCACGGCTTCACCCCGCTCGAAGTGTGGCAAGGCGCGGAGACGCTCGGGGTCTCCGTCCGCGACTTCCTGTCGCGGCTGCACGACGCCGGCCTCGGTTCGCTTCCCGGGACCGCGGCGGAGATCCTCGACGACGACGTCAGGCTCCATCTCTGCCCCGACAAGGTCCGTACTGCGCAGTGGGCCGAAGTGATGCTCACCGCCCACGACCTCGGTCTGCGGGCGACGGCGACTGTGATGTTCGGCCATATCGACCACCCGCGATCGTGGGCGAATCACTACGAGGTGATCAGGGCAATCCAGCGCCGTACCGGCGGATTCACCGAGTTCGTCCCTTTGCCGTTCGTCCACATGGGGTCGCCGATCTTTCTGCGCGGATTGGCTCGCCCCGGGCCTACCTGGGACGAGACAGTCCTCATCCACTCGGTGGCACGCCTGGCGTTCGATGGACTGATCGACAACATCCAGGCGTCGTGGGTGAAGCTCGGACTCGACGGCGGGGCGCGTCTGCTCGACGCCGGTTGCAACGATCTGGGAGGCACGCTGATGGGTGAGATCATCACTCGCGCGGCGGGCGCGGCCCACGGCCAGGAGATGACACCGGACGAGTTCGAGGCCGCCATCCGGGGGGCAGGCCGCAATCCGGTGCGGCGCAACACGGTCTACGCCAGGATCGGCTGATGGGTTCTGTTCGGCGATCAGTCCTCGGCCAGCGGATAGCCCGGTCGTCCGCGCGATAGCCAGTCCTCCCACGCCGCCTCCAGACCCACGTCTCGTCCGAACCCTTCGGACATGACGTAGCGGTGCAAGAGGAGATCGCAATACGCCTGCACCGGGTCAACCACGCCTTCGAGCTGTCGTAGGCGGTCCACCATGGGTTCGAACTGCGACACCCGCCACTGTATGGCGGCGACGTTCTTCCCCGTCGGACTGGTGATGGCCTGGTTGGCCTGGAAGTAGTACAGGTCTGCGAGGAGTTGCTTTGCCTGTTGTTCGAGCGCATCGATCCCGGTCAGTTCCTTCAGACGTGTGGCATGGAAGGTCCGTCCTCCGACTTTCAGTTTGAGCTTCAGGCGCGACCCGCCCTCACCCTGAGGGATCAGGTCCACCTCTTCCACGTTGAAACCCAGGTTGTTGAGCCGATCGATCCGGTTGCCGATCTGATACCGCTCTTCCAGCCCAATGGTCGGCTCCGCCGTCAGTTCCTTCCACAGCCCGTAATACCGGTCGGCGATGTCTTCACCGAGGCTGAGATCGGCATGGTCGAGGTCGATTCCTTGGGAGGCGGCGATGTCCGCCATGCCGCCGGCCACGTTGATGATCATGATCTCGATGTCTTCCATCCTGCGCCCGTCGGAGATGTGTCCCTCGTCGAAGACCACAGCGGTTTCTGCATCGACCATCACCGTCTCGATGGCCTCTGCGTCGAATCGGTAGAGGACATTGGAGAGCGAACAGTCGCCCCAGAAGACCCCGGCGAGGTGGAGCTCGACGAGGAGACCTGCGAATGCGTCCAGCATCTGTGCCCGGCGGGCGCCGAAGCCGGGACCCTGCACCAGCTCCCGGTATGAGAAGGAGAACGGCTCGTAGGCGGTGATGAGCGCGGCGGACCGCTCGGAGTGCTTGTCCGGATCGCGCCGCTCGACGAGGCCTACGGGCCGGACGGCTGGGCCGCCGAAGGACTCGAGCGTCCTCAACACGGTGTAGTCCTGGCGGGCGGCTCTGGTCGGCAGCTCTTTGACGGCATACACGCCCTGCGGATATTGCAGGAATCGCACCTCGTGACGTGAGATTCCTTTGGGCAGGTCGACGATGTTGTCGAGCTCCCAATCAGAGAGCGAGGTGTCCCACGGGAGATCGAGAAAGTCGGGGTGCCCAGTGCGGATGGTCAGTTCGGGCGGCATGGTGGCCGGAACGGTACCCGGCCGGTCATCGCGCCGATCACAGCTCGTCGTAGGCGTCGTCGGCGACTCCGACCCAACCTGCGGTGATCGCAACCGATCTCACCCGATCTTCGTCATCAGGTGTGGTGACGAGCGGAGGCGCAGGATACGGTCCGACGGATGTCACGACCCGGATGGCGTCGGTCCCTTCCACCCGGTCGTCGATCAGCGTCGAGTCGATGATGGCGCAATCGGCTGACCCGTTCGCGACGAGTCTCAACGAGGCGACGTGTGATCCTGATCTGATCGCCCCACCGAAGAATGACAGGTCCGAACCGATGGCTTGCAGGTGGTCGATCATCATCCGATGGCCGGAGAGCGAACCCTCTTCGTTGTAAGCGAACCTCGCCCCTGCCAGATCCTTGAACGTCACGCGGTCGGACTGGTCTGCGACGACGATATCGCCGAAGTAGACGGGGCGGCCCAGGGTGGCAGGGCGTGTCGAGGGCGGGGCGGCGACTGCCCGATACGGCCAGTCACCTTGACTCCGGAGTTCGACGTGGAGTAGCCCGCACAACCATCCGGCGAGAACCTGACGGTCTTGAAACGCCTCGAATCGATCGTCCCACGGACCGGCGACCGTGACGACTTCGGTGCCGGCAGATCGGAAGGCGGCGACGAGTCCGTAGAGGTGATGGTCGGAGACCGGAGAGAGGAGCGACGCGAGGACAGCCGTCACTGCGGATTCAGCTCCCTCTGGGCGGTCCATGTCGGATCGGATCGGTAATCCCAGTACTTGACCCTCTCCAGTTGGACTGCACCGACGGTCGCCATGTCTGCGAGGTCTATCGATCCGTGATAGATGCGGATGAACGAGTAGTACTCCTTGGAGACCTCACCTGCCGCCGCCGGGTGCGGTGCGGTGGTCCGCCACGCCTCGATCACGTCCGGTGACTCCAAAAGCACGAGATTGGCGTAGTTCAGCTCGTCGACCAGAAGGTGAGTGGTGTAGGAGAGCACGCCGGTGAACTGGGGGATCCGGCGGTCGAGCTGCGTGCTCAGATCCTGTATCGCCCGGGCAACGTCGAGCGAGACGAGTTCCCGCCTTCGTCCGAAGAATCCGATGACGGTCAACTTGTCGTGCCGGGCGAAAGCCTCAGGGCGGGGGATGATCACGTGCCGATACCACTGCTCGGGAGATGGCTCCCAGGCTTCGACGAATCCGGAAGCTTGCAGGAGCCGGCGTTGGATGTCCCTGATGAGGAGGCACAGGGTCGAACGATCCGACGCGACATGGTCGGGGTGGGCGAACATTCGACCCTCGGCGAGGTCGTCAGGTCCAAGCATGACCGGGCTGGCGGGGATCATGCCGACACCTCGCCTCTCGCGCCCAGGTCGAAGGCGATGTCTCTCGCCGCCCTTCTGAGGAGTGGGAGGGCTCCGAGACGCTCGTCGGCTCCGAACCGCTCGGCCGGCCCGCTCAGGGCGAGGGCGGCCACCACCGACTGGGCAGCATCCTGGATCGGTGCGGCGATGCTCGCTCCACCAGGTTCGAACTCGTCGACCTCGGTGGCGAAGCCTCTTCGTTGCACGATGCGCAGTTCTGCAGCCATCTCGGGGACTGAGGCGGGGTCACCCATGTTGGCGGAACCCGGGAGACCGAGAGCGGACCAGTCCTGCCCGGAAGCCTGGGCAGCTGCGAGGAACACCTTTCCCGCCGCGGTAGACGACAGCGGAACCCGTCGGCCGATCCAAGACACGTGACGGACCGAATGCGGCGATGCCATGTGGGCGATGGTGACCGCCTCATTCCCGCGCAAGACCGACACGGTGACCGTCTCCTGCACCTCTCGGACGAGACCATCGAGGTGGGGGAGGGCGGCGGAGCGGACGTCGATCTGTCCGAGGGCGACTCCGGCCAGCTCCACGAGTCCGAGACCGAGCGAGTAGCGGCCCGTGCGGGCGTCCTGCCAGACGAGGCCCTCATCAGCCAGGGTCGCCAGGATGCGGGACACCGTGCTCTTGTGAAGGCCGAGCATCCGGGCGACTTCGGAGACCGTGAGCTGGGGCGTCGATTCGGTGAACGTACGAAGGATGGCCGCTGCCCGTCGCACCGATTGATGAGTGTTCGGTTCCAATGCTTCCCTTCCTCACACCTGTCGCATGGAGTGCAACAGCGTCGCATACGATGCACCGCAAAAGATAGCCCGACGATCAGGCCGTCGACCGTCACATCGGTGGGTTCACCTTCGGGTCGTGGTGCGACGACCGCGGAACGCCAAGCCGCGGGAGGTTGCGGCAAAACCGATCTGCGAGAGCACAGGCGCCCACGGTGAGGAGTGGACGCTGGCGCCGTCGACCAGATCCACCCGGAACGACAGATGCCGGGACGCCGTCGTGGCAAGGGCGACCCCGATGGGTTGGCGAAGGTCGGGGTCATCGTCGACGAGCCTGAGGCTTCTGCCGTCGAGGAACCCGACCAGTCGACCACCGATGAGGATCACGTATGCGCCTGTGAAGCGGCCGGTGCGTCCCCCTGACACCTCCGGCCAGCGCAGAGCAGCTCCGTACGGGTTTGCGGGGTCTGCGGCGGCGAGCACCTTGACCCCGGTGGCTGCCGGTATCCGCAGCCGATCTACCGCACCGGGTGCGGCGAACTGGGCACCGCCCAGCCCCTCGATGAAGTAGCCGCGTCGGAGCCTGCCGGTCTCTTCCATCCTCTGGTACACCGGATACAGCGACGAGAATCCACCCGGAACTCCTTCACCGAGTACGGCCGGCCGGGTCACGACGCCGTGGCGCTCGACGAGGACGTCCGCCCACGCCGCCAGCTGTTCGGTGGGTGAACGGAGACCACCGTGATCTTCGAGCAAGTGTCTGACGAGAGTCCACCGGCCGCTGGCGTGGCGCGGGAACGAGCCGGAGACCGATGGGCGCCCGCGCCCCTTGGTCGGGGACCTGCGGCCCGAGATGAACGCCCGCAGAGGTTCAAGAGAGTCGTTGCTGACCTCGCCCGCCCAGACGAGATCCCACAGCGCGGTGAGCAGCCCGTCGACGTCGCCACCGCCGGATCCGTTGTAGATGGCGCCGAAGAAGCTGGCGCCGCGACGCTCCAGATGCCGACGGATCGCATGGTGGAGCGGACTCGACGGCGTTTCCACCGAAGGCGGGGTCCACAAGTGACCAAGCCGTTGCCGCTCGTAGAGGGCGACTCGCCCGTCACGGGATCCGAGGCCACCCCGCCCGACCCAGACGAGATCACCGTCGGTGAGGAGCCGGTCGAGTCCTGGTGACGGATCGAACGCCCGGGCCGTGAGTACATCTTGTTCGAGGATCGACGCCGGGATTGGTGCCCCCTCCAGACGCCTGATCGCATCGCGCAGGCCGGCCGTTCCGTGGGTCGGTTCGGATCGGACCCCTTGCCACTCGGGGAGGAATCTCCCGAGCGCATCGGCTTCGGCCGGTTCGATCTCCGAACGGAGGGATGACAGCGATCGCCGTTTGAGACGGCGGAGGACTTCGGTGTCAACCCATTCGAGCCCGGAGCCGTCGGGCCGGAATGCGCCTCGGACAACTCGACCGGCGGACTCCAAACGTTCGAGTCCGCCCCGGATCACACCGACAGGGAGACCGAGATGATCTGCCGCGTCCACCTCGGTGAACGGGCCATGGGTGCGGGCATGGCGACCGAGGACATCACCGAGTGGATCCACAACCGGCTCGAGGAAGACGTGGGGTATGCCTTGGGGCGGCTGGACGCCCAGCCCGTCCCGGAGCCGGGCAGCATCTTCGATCGCGGACCAGTGCTCGGTCCCCTTCCAGTGGACACGGATTGCTCGGCGTCTCGCCTCGAGTTCCATGAGGGCAGGCATGGCGTCGATGTGGCTCCGATCTGCGATGGCGCCTGCGTCGAGCGGGCCGAGGCTGGCGAGAAGGTCTCTGATCCCGTCGAGATGTCGGGCCTTCCGTTCGTCGGTGAGTGCCTGCAACTCGAGTTCGAGAGTTGCCAGTTGGTCGAGGTCGAGCAGTTGTCGGAGTTCGCCTTCACCGAGGAGTTCCCGGAGAAGGTCCCGATCGAGCGTGAGGGCCGCGGCGCGCCTCTCGGCGAGCGGAGTGTCGCCCTCGTACAGATACGACGCCACGAAGGCGAACAGCAACGACGAGGCGAACGGTGACGGTGTCCGGGTTTCGACTTCGGCGACGTGAATGCTTCGTGACCGGATCGCCGAGAGGATCTCGACGAGGCCGGGGAGGTCGAAGTCGTCCTGGAGAATCTCGCGATAGGTCTCGAGGATGATCGGAAAGGAACCGAATTGCCTCGCGACCCCGAGCAAGTCGGCGGCACGCCGCCGCTGGAGCCACAAGGGCGTCCGCTGTCCTGGCCTTCGTCGTGGGAGGAGAAGGGCTCGTCCGGCTGCTTCCCGGAAGCGGGCGCCGAACAGCGCGGTGTCGGCGAGATGCTCCACCAGGAGTGCTTCCACCTCTTCAGGGTCGGGAATCACCTCTGCCGTTGTCGGCGGGTCGTCTGAATCTCCGAATCGGAACGCGATCCCGTCGTCTGACCAGATGACATCCACGTCCGTCCCGTACCGCTGGCGAAGCTTCTGGGTGGCGGCCATCGCCCAAGGTGCGTGGACTCTCGCTCCGAGCGGTGAGAGGACGACCACCCGCCAGTCGCCGATCTCGTCCCTGAACCGTTCGACGACGATCGTCTGATCCGTAGGCAGCGTGCCGGACGTCGCGGCCTGTTCTTCTAGGTAGGCAATGAGATTCGACGCCCCCCAATCGTCGAGCCGGTAGCGGCTCGTGAGTAGCTTCTTCGCCTCCTCGGTCCGAAGTGGTGCCAGCTCTCGGACGAACGCTCCCACAGCTCGTCCGGTTTCGACCGGCCGCCCGACGCTGTCGCCATGCCAGAAAGGCATCCGAGCGGC
Source organism: Acidimicrobiia bacterium (assembly GCA_040902855.1). Lineage (GTDB taxonomy): Bacteria > Actinomycetota > Acidimicrobiia > Spongiisociales > ZC4RG35 > DATHWB01. Next base: position 11,086 of record JBBDWN010000169.1, read on the forward strand.
AGGTTCGCCGGGTGCGGGAATCACTTCGACCCGATCGGGTCCGATCTCTGTGATGCGCCACGCAGAGGCACCGAGCACGAACACGTCGCCGACCCTCGACTCGTACACCATCTCCTCGTCGAGTTCGCCCACACGTCCGCCTTCGGGAAGGGTGACCCGGAAAAGACCGCGATCGGGAATCGTGCCGGCGTTGGCGACGGCGAGTTGGCGAGCGCCTGGGCGGGCGGAGATCGTCCCGGTCAGCCTGTCCCACGTCACCCGTGGTCGCAGCTCGGCGAAGAGATCGGACGGATAGCGACCCGAGAGCATGTCGAGGGTGGCGTCGAACAACGGACGCGAGAGGTCGGCGAAAGGTGCGGCGCGCCGCACCATGGCGTACAGGTCGTCGGCGCGGCGGTCGTCGATGACGACCGAGGCGATGAGTTGCTGGGACAGCACATCGAGCGGATTGCGCGGGATCACGGTCGGTTCGACGAGCGCGTCGGCCATGCGATCGACGAGTACGGTCGCCACGAGCAGATCTCCGCGATACTTCGGGAAGACTTTCGCCACCGATACGGCTCCCACCTGGTGACCGGCCCGGCCGACCCGCTGCAGTCCGGATGCGACCGAGATGGGCGACTCGATCTGGATCACGAGATCGACGGCTCCCATGTCGATCCCGAGCTCGAGCGACGAGGTGGCGACGACGGCTGCCAACTCGCCCCGCTTCAGGGCTTCTTCGATCTGGAAGCGGTGTTCGCGCGATACCGAGCCGTGGTGGGCCCGTGCGATTTCGTGTTCGGCGAGGGCGTTGATCTCTCCGCAGACCCGTTCGGCGAGCCGTCGCGAGTTGGCAAACACGATGGTCGTCCTGTTCTGTTGAATCAGGTCGAGGATGCGCGGATACACCGCAGGCCAGATCGACCGGATGCGGACCGCGTCCGGATCGAGCGGATCCGGCTGTGCAGGCTCGGTCATGTCCTCGACAGGCACGACGAGTTGGACCTCGAATTCGTGCGCTGCGGGCGCGTCGATGATCTCGACCGGCCGCGGTGTCCAGGTGTCGCCTGTGACGGTGCCGCCTCCGAGGAACCGGGCGGTGGTGGAGAGCGGGCGCTGCGTCGCCGAGAGTCCGATGCGCTGCGGTGGACTGGCACTGATCTCCTCGAGACGCTCGAGCGACAACGCAAGGTGCGCCCCGCGCTTGGTACCGGCGACGGCATGCACCTCGTCGCAGATCACCCACCGCACGGACCGCAGGGTGCCGCGGGCCTGACTGGTCAGCAGCAGATAGAGCGATTCCGGAGTCGTGATGAGGATGTCAGGCGGAGTGCGCTGCATGCGCCGTCGATCAGCGGCGGGGGTATCACCGGTGCGGAGGAAGGTGGACAGTTCGGGAAGTGGATCGAGTCCGAGTCGCTCGGCGGCGTGACGGATCCCCGTCAGTGGCGCCCGCAGGTTCCGGTCGATGTCGTGGGCGAGCGCCTTCAACGGTGAGACATACAGGATCCTGCACCGGTCAGCGGCGGCGGGGACCGGTTCGGTCAGGACGGCATCCAAGGTCGCCAGAAATGCGGCCAGGGTCTTTCCCGAGCCGGTCGGGGCA
>JBBDWN010000170.1:0-12631 GCA_040902855.1 Acidimicrobiia bacterium
AGCAGGGCGGTGGCGTGATCTCGCATGGCACCTGAGTGTGCCAGGCGGGTGTGACGGCACGGGTCTCCGGGGTTGAACCGCCGGAAGCTCACGACTCGTCGGTGGCCCTCCGTTCCATCAGCGCCAGTCGGCGGGTGAAGTCGAGTACCCAGATCGCCAAGAGGATGCCGGCAACGGGGGGAGCGGGGACCAGCAACGCCACGGCCGTGCCATTGGCGGCGACCAGCGGGATCCAGCTTCTCCGCTGGAACCGGTCGAAGTTGCGTCCCAGTCTCGGGCCGGGACCGGCCAGCACCGGAATCAGGTAGGCGAGCGATCCCAACAGCACCTGGCCGACACCGGCGACCACCGCTGCCGCGATCCAACCGTCGAAAGCCGGGCCCACCGAAGCCGACAGCAACCGCGTCCCGTCCACCACCGCCCACACCGCCAGCCACCCACAACCCAGGCTCACTTGCAGGTATGCCAGGCCACCCCGCAGGCCGGTGCGCCCCAGCCGTACCGTCACGCCGGCGGTGACCAGCACCAGCGAGCAGGCGGCCAGCAACGTGCCCACCCCCACCGCCGGCGCTCCGAGCACGAGGCCCGAGACGATCACCCCGGCCGAGAGGATGGCCAGTCGCCAGGCGAGGATCGCCTCGCCGCCTGACACCGCCCCGTGGTGGGCGAACGTGGGCAGGATGGTGGGGAGGGTGCCGATGATCGTGAAGCCGACGAACCCGACCAGATTCAGGTGACCGTGCACCACTCGAACGGTGGAGTAGCGGTCACCGACCACACCGACACTCAGGAGTACACCGAGGGTGACTCCCACCACCGCACAGGCGATCGCCAGGAGATAGAAGCGGGCCGACAGGTCGAATCGGCGCAGCAGGCTACGGCGGACCGCGGTCAGGAGATTGGCGGCCAACAGCACCAGACCGGCGGCCACCGCCACCCCGCCGACGACGAGTCCTCCCATGCTGCGGACGACCATTCCGCCCAGTACCGCCGCCGCCCCCACGGTGTGCATCCACCGTTGGATGGCGGCCGCCGAGGCGCGGGGTGCCGGGGCGGCAGACCACGTGACCGTGAACATCTGGGAGGCACCGGCGATCGCCAGCGTCACACTTCCCAGCAGGAACGCGTGGACCGGACCCCACCACGAGCCGCCCCGCACCAGCACCACGATCGCCCACCCGACCGCCACGACGGCGAACACCCCGGCCAGCCGGAAGGCACTCGTTGCGATGCGATGCGACGCCACCACCCGATGCCGGCGTCGCCCCTCGGCGGTCATGATCCCTGGTCTGTGACGAGAACGCCTTGGTGGCGGCGCAGTATCGGTACGGACCATCCGATCCCGGCGACCCACAGGGCGACCGCCCCCACCGCCGCCATCCGCAGCCCGAGAACGGAACCTCCCAGCGCGACGGCGGCGAGCCCGAGGAGCATCACCGCCAATGCAGCGTGATGAAACCGAAGCGCCACGATCGGCAACCGGCGTGAGACGAGGACCACCAGGACGGGTGTCACGAACCCGGCGAAGAGGGCGTGCAGGAAGATGACCACACCTTGCCGGCCCGCCATCACCAACCCCTCCGATCCGAGGACGCCGGCGGCGACCGTGGCGGCAATGGTGAGACCGAACCAGAGCCCGGCCAGCCGATGCAACAACTGCAGCGGGCCGGGCTGGGCCGCCCGCCACACGACGACGACCCAGGCAACGCCCGGCACCACCAGGGCGATCCCGGCGGCCCGGGCAAGTGGGCCGAGTCCTGTCACTTCGGCGCCTCCCATCACTCCGAGCGGAAACACCGTCCACGCAGCCACCGCCCAGCCGTGGAGGGTCCACCTCATCGCCCGCTCGTCGAAGGCCAGCCCCAGCCTGTGGCGGTGGACGGTCATTGCACCGGCAACCATGAAGACGAAGAACCATCCGAAACCGAGCAGGAAGGCGTGGATGGCGAGATCCTCGGCGAGTCTGCTGGCTCCGGTGGCCTGGATCCCCGCCAGCGCCCAGATCCCGAGTGTCGAGGCCACCAGGTAGACGAGCCCATACCGGAAGGCGAGGGCGGCGATCGGGTCGAAGTTCGCCAGTTGCCGCCACCACCCCCCGGCCACCACGTACCACCCCACCATCACGGCGGTCGACACCCCGATCGTGAACGGCGCGTAGCCCGTGGCCAGGAACCCGAAGTAGAGGAACGGCACCGTCACCGTGACGGCGACACACGCCCACCGCAGCGGCTTCGTCAACCGCAGGCTGGCCCTCGCCGCCGCCAGGATCCCCAGTCCGGCCCACCCGAAGTACAGGGTGTGGGAGTGGGCGTGAAGAAGATGATCGAAGGGAATGGGAAAGCCCACTCCGAGAAGCTGGAACCGCATGACCACCCCGAGAAGCGTCGCCGCCACGTAGGCGGCCGCCGCCGCCCGAGCGAACCCCGAAGGGGCGTCGGTGAGTCGGGGCGTCACTGTGTCGATGTCATGGGGGGCAGTCATCCTGGGAACCCGGATCAGATGGTTCGCGAGAAGCGGGGCGCATCGGCGTGTTGGTTCAGATACTGATCGAACACCATCGCCAACCGGCGAACGAAGAAGCGACCGAGCTCGGTGGCGGAGACGGTCAGACCCGTCACCGTTGCCAATCCCTCGTCGACCAGCCCGCCGGGCCGGGTGAGAGTCTCGATCTCGGAGCCGAAGACGACAACCGGATCCACTCCGAACCGAGCGGCGACCGCGGCCAGGTCGACGGAGGCGTGACACATCAAGTCGGTGATGACGCTCCGGCGCACCAGATCCTCTCCCGACGGCGCCCGGCCCCTCTCCACGGGCAGTGCCCCAGCCAGGGCGGAAGCCAGGTAGTCGGCGAGCCGCCGATGGTTCTGGGCGTGAGCGCCGCCCAGCTCTGAGATCGCCGAGGTTCCGAACGCCACGACATCGGCGTCGCGGGCGACGGTGTATCCCATGAAGTTGCGTCCCAGCGTCCGCTCGTGCGCCGCGATCGCCAGCTCGTCAGATGCCACCGCGAAGTGGTCCATCCCGATGTGGACGTAGCCGGCTGCGCCGAGCGTCGCCACCAGCTGGCACAGGAGTTCGAACTTGGTGTCGCGATCGGGAAGACTCGCCGGATCGATCCGCCGCTGATGGGTGCGCATCCACGGCACATAGGCGAACGAGTACACCGCCAGGCGCTCTGGACGAAGCTCGAGTACGGCGTCGAGCGTGCGCCCGAAAGAGTCCACGGACTGGCCGGGCAACCCGTACACCAGGTCGAGGTTGATGGACTGGAAGCCGGCCCGTCGAGCCTCGTCCACCAGCCGTTCAGTCTCAACCCGTGTCTGATGTCGTCCGATCAGGTCCTGCACGCCGGCGTCGATGTCCTGGACGCCGACCGACAGCCGGTTGAACCCCAACGAGACGAGCGTCTCGAGGTGCTCGGCGGTGGTGACGCGCGGGTCGACCTCGATCGCCATCTCGGCGGAGACGTCGGGTTCGAAGTACCGGGTGATCGTTGCGTGGAGTGCTGCCAGCACGGCCGGTGAGTGGAACGTCGGTGTTCCCCCACCCCAATGGAGCTGGGCGAACCGGCGCCCCGGACCGAGGATGCGGGCGACGGTGGCGATCTCTGCGGACACCGCCGCCAGGTACCGGTCTGCGAGCGACTCGGTCGCCCCCACCACCACGTGACATGCGCAGAACGTGCACCGTTTCTCGCAGAAGGGGAGGTGGACGTAGAGCGACAGCGCATCCGACGTGTCCGCCAGCGCTTCCAACCGGCGGCGATGATCTTCCGGGCCGAAGTCGGGCGTGAACTCGAGGGCGGTCGGATAGGAGGTGTAGCGCGGACCCGGTCGATCGTGACGAGCCAGCAGTGTCGGAGTGAGTGTGGGGAATTCCATCATCGGATCCGACGGTCCGTGGCTGGTTCTCACGCCTGCGACACGGACGACGAGACTCTGGCGATGCACAGCGACGGCTCGACGAACGGTTCCAGTGCCTCCATCCGAACCGAACCGCCCATCTCGTCGAGTATTCCCCGCAACAGGCCCTCGTGAACCGAACAGACGATGTCGCCGCGTGTCCTGGCCATCTCACGGAACGGGCAGCCGTGCAGCAGGATCTCGGTCTGGTCCCCGGCGGCGGTGGCCTCTGGTCCGAACCCGAGTTCGGCGAGGGTGGTCACGATCTGTTCGAGGACGCGAGCAGGAGGCAAGGGGGCCGACGATGGCGGGCGCGTCGCCAGGAATCGACCCCAGGCGCGTCCGGCGTCCTGGGCGGTGCGGCGGGGATCGTCGCTGTCGACGTGGATGGAGCTGGCGAGTATCTCGGCCAGAAACCGGTAGCCCTCCGATTCCGGCGAGCGGGCGTCCCGGGGGCGTGACCGGAACACCACATGCGGACGCCCGGGGCCGGCATGCGACACCACCTTTCGATCGACCAGGCCTGCCTTCTCCATCAGGTCGAGATGGCCGCGGACGGTGTTGACATGGAGGCCGACGCGGGTGGCCAGATCAGCAGGATGCATCTCCTCGCCGGCGTCGTCGAGGATCCGGAGGAGACGACGGCGGGTGGGGTCCGCCAGTGCTCGGTAGCGCAGGTCTCCCCGGTCACGCATCCACGGTTCCGCCATGCCCGCTTTTCTCCCCGGATCGGGAGCTGAAAAGTCCGCCATCAGGACACACTGACCGGCGATGCCACCGTTTCGCCGGCCGGGTTGGGGACTTCTGCCGCCGGCGGCTCGGCGAAGACGTCGCCGCCCAGCCCGCCGAGTGTCAGCACCGCCATCAACACCAGACCGGTCTGGTAGGTGCTGATGGTTCCCACACCTCCGGCCACGAGCAGGATGATGCCCGCCACAACCACTCCTTCGCCACGTGCCACTGCCGACCACAGTGTGGCCGTCAGGGCTCCAACGGCGATCGCATATGCGAGGCCCGGGAGCCATCCGGGGACGCCCACGTTCCACAGCAGCAGGATGGACATCGTGGACGAACTGGACGAGGCGGCGCCTGCCACCACCAGCGTGGCTGCCACCCCGGCGTACAGCGCCGCTCGGGTGGGTGGGTACCGGAGCAGCAGCGGTGCGGTGACGCCAGCCAGAACGAGAAAGATCTCGGAGACCCAGATCAACGCCTCGATCCGGCCTCCGGTCAGGGGGGTGCTGATCGTCTGGCCCAACACGCTGGTTCCCGCAGCCACCGACCCGACCAGGAAGAGGCCGACCGGGACGGAGCGGAGGCCCCGCCACCCGGCGACGGCTGCGGTGACGAGGGTCGCCAGTGACACCCAGCCGACCGTCGTCCAAGCCACCACTTCCAGCCTGCCGGCGGCGGCGACGACGAGGAAGGTGCCACTCGCCAGACCGGCCGCCACCCGCCGCCGATCCGGCGTCCGAATCCCGGCGCGCCCCACCAGCAGCAGTGCGATGACCAGGCACAACGCCGCCACGTAGTACGAGACCCGGCCGCCCTCAGCCAGCAGGCGCACCACCGTCTCGAAGCGGTCGGTGCCGGGAATGTGGATCAGGGTCCTGGTGGCGGTGCGCAACAGCAGAAGTTCGAAGACCACCGAGAGGGTGAGCAGCCAGGCGAGCGTCCGGTGGTCACGACCCATCCGACTCGGCCTCCTTCAGCGCCTGGCGAAGCGAGGCCCAGACCGCGGCGACGGCTGCTCCCACCAACAGCACGATGGTCACGATGATCCCGGCTCCAGTCATACCCCCCGACGGGGTGTACGCCGGCCAGTCACCCGAGGCGGCGACCGCCCGGCGCGGCGGATCTGACGGTGTGACAGTCAGTTGCGTGAAGGAGGACACCGACTTGATCCCATTCCGCTCCTGCTTGTTCCCGTCCCAGACGGCGAAGGAGACGTCGATCGGCTCATCTCCGGAGAAAGTCGGCTGCAGTGAGCCCTCCGCCACGAAGGGCCGGGTGAACACCACACTCCAGCGGTCGCCGACGCGAACCCCGTGGCCGACCAGGCTGCCGTTGTCGGTGGCCGTCAGCGTCCCGAAACCTCCAGCGACCAGATTCTGAACTGCGACCCGGCCCACATCCCGGGAGAGGGGGTTCTGGGCGGCGCGGGCCGGGAAGTAGAGGTCTTCAGCGGGCGGATCCAGATCCACGTACCCGTCGGGTGACAGGGTGGGGAGGGGTTGTTGTTGGTCACTGCGCCAGTGCCAGATGTTGACGGCCTGATCGGCCTGACCCATGCAGATGTACGGCACCGCACTTCCCGCCACGGCAGGGAACTGGATGGCGGCAGCATCGGTGAAAGTCTCCGTACGGTCGGAGAGGTTGTCCTCGGTGAGGTCCAACCATTCCAACATGACGTACAGCCGATCCTCCCAATGCACCGCCCGCACCGAGAGACGCTCGACCGATCCGCCTCCCATCGGCGGGGTCACTTGCTGGGCGGTGGCGGGGAGGAACACCGGCACGATCGACTGCCACTCGGGAGCCGACCCGTCCAGGCCCGGCTCGGTCGTCACCTGCCATGCCCCGATCCGTTGGGTCTGGGCCATCGCCGGGTTGGTGTCGGTCACCCGGAACAGCACCGCCACCATCACGACCACCACGACCAACGTCCACCGTGACAGTGCCCGGTTCATGTGTCGATCCCTGCGTTCGGGACCCCGCAGGGCCCGCAGTCACCGTCGTCCGGAGGGTCGAACGGCAACGGCTGTTCGACGATCTCGACCGGTGCGACACCCGTCGCCGCAACTTCGGAATCCACCCACTCCGCCAGGAGGACACCGAGACTCCGATACCACGGAGCGTCACTGATCATCTCGATCCTTCGTCCGTAGGCCGGCGCCCAACATCCCAGATGGTCACGCAGGAACAGGGCGGCCGTGTCCAGACAGATCGCCGCATCCTCCGACCGGCCTTCGGTCAGGGCCACCGCCGCCTTTCGCATCAGCACCGCCATGAACTCGAGTTCCACCACGATGTGATCGAGTCGCTCCCGCTCCGAGCCACCGGCCCGCAGCCCGTGAGCCAGGTAGAAGCCGGCGATGTCGGCGAGCAGGGCGGTCTGTTGGAAGATGCCGTCACCCCGGTATCCGGTCTCATAGCCCGGAGCGTCCGATGAGGTGATGGGAGGGAACAGCTTCATGTGCTCGTCACGGAGCGTGGCGAGATCCACCGGCAGTCGCACCGACAGCTCGGCGGTGAGGTCGTCGAGCGGCTCGGGGAACTGGATGACCAGCGCGGCCGGGAGAAGCCGGGTCGTCAAGAGCGTCCAGCGCTCCGGGCTGGGAACTCCCAGTCCTGCCGCCAGCAGCGAGTAGACGACTCCTCGTCCCGCCGCCTCGATCACTTCGTTCCGCTCATCGAGTACCAGCGTCATATCGAGTTCACTTTCATCAGGCGCTCGTGGATCGGTTCCTCGACCTGGATGCGGACGATCTCGCGCCCGCCGAGGTCGAAGCCGACGGCGGTGTCGTTGAAGATGGCGTACGGCTCACCGCCGACCTGGACTTCGCCGACCTGCGGACCTTCCTCCACATCGAAGGAGAAGATCGTGTGCTGGGAAGCGCGGAAGAGTTGTAACAACGCCAACAGCCGGCGGGACGGGCGGGTGTACCGCTCGATCGCCCGATCGACACCGGGTCCGAACATCTGTCGCAAGTAGTCCCGCGGAACCCAGCGCGGCGGGATGTAGTAGATGTTGGGTTGGGTACCGAACTGGGGATACAACGGCAGCGCCACCTGTTCTTCCTGCACCAGGAAGAACAGCGGATGCTTCGGATCGTCGACCCAGGTGCCGTCCGCCTCGACCTGGACCAGGCCCTGCATGCGGATCTTGCCCACACAGGCGGACATGCAGCGCGGCTCCATCGCCTGACCGCCGGTGATCGGATCGGATCCCTCCACCCGCGGATAACAGCCGATGCACTTTTCGGACGTGCCGGTCGTCGGTCGGTACATCGCCTTCTTGTACGGGCACGCTTCGACACACTTGCGGTATCCCCGGCAGCGCTCCTGGTCGATCAACACGATCCCGTCCTCGGGGCGCTTGTACACCGCGTTGCGGGGACACGCCGCCAGACAGGCGGGATAGGTGCAGTGGTTGCAGATCCTGGCCAGGTAGAAGAACCAGCCCTCGTGTTCGGGGAGGCTGGCGCCCTTCGACGACCAGCCGGTTCCGTGGTCCTCGAACCGGTTCGGGGCCTTCCACTCCTCGTCGGCGGGGAGGTACCCGAGCACCTGGTCGTCGGTACCGGCCGCTTCGAAAACGGTCTTGCCCTCGAAGCGGCCGTACGGCGCATCCGGGGACCCGCCGGTGCCGTCCCACACCTGACCTCCCGGATTCGCCCCTTCCAGCAGCTCGAGCAGGTTGACGTCCCAGTGCCGGGGATACCCGCCGTACGGCTTGGTCTCGACGTTGTTCCACCACATCAGCTCCTGGCCTGCCGAGAACGTCCAGGTGGAGCGACACGCCATCGTGCAGGTCTGACAGGCGATACACCGGTTGATGTTGAAGACGGCGGCGAACTGGCGTTTGGCGCCCCCGCCTTCGAAGCGATATTCCATGTCACGGCCGAGCTGCCAGTTGTACGTGGTCGTCATGGGCGGGCTCCGAACACACCGAGGATCAGGTCTCGAACGAAGTCGTCTCCCCGCCGCCGGTAGATGGCGTTGGGGAGCCCGAAGGCCGGTGAGGTGAACAGTTCGCCGATGTCGTGGGCACTGAAGCCGGTGAGGGCGTACTCCTCGATGATGCAGCGTGCCGTCTCGCGGTCGCTCTGTTCGGTGATTCCGTCGGGATTGGACACCGCCACCATCTCGAAGGGGTCGTCGTTGGCGAGATCCTTCACGTCGACCGCCCCCTCACGGTGACGAACTGGCCGCCCAGATACCGCTGCATGAAACGGTTCTCGCTTCCCGGGCTCTTGCCGGTCGTCGCCCCCGACCACACCCCCACACCGCCCGGACCGCCGCTTTCGGCTTTCGTGATCCTGACGAGGGTCTCCTTCGGCACGGTGTTGATGGCGTGGTTGTCGACGTCGAAGCCGAACAGCATCCGCATCGAACCCGCCGCCTTGTGGAACAGCGTGTCGGTCTGGTGCATGGGCGGCGCCCACCCCCGAGTCAACGACTGCTGGCTGCCATGCCGGAAGCTCGACTGGTAGCCGGTGTCGGCCAACGCCCGACCGTCGGGGCGTGTCTTCTGGGCCGCCACGGTGCGAGGTGTCGCCATGTAGAAGGCGTGCTTGATCATCGTGACGCCCGGCGGGTAGGCCGGGTTGTAGCTCACACGGGCCATGAGCCGGGCCGCCTCGTAGAAGGGGTCGTCGGGAGACGCTCCGACGTACGGCCGGTCGGCCGGGTTGGCGTCGATCCACACCCAGTCTCCGCTCTCCAGCCCCAGCGACCGGGCGTCGACCGGGTTCATGTGGAGTTGGGCGTCACCCACGCCCGGCATGCGTGTCTCGGTCCGCTGCGGATCACCGAAGTTCGAGTTCCAGATCCAATGCCAGTCGGTGATCGCCCACGACGAGTGCACCGAGTGTCGGGACTTCGGGGTGAGACACAGGAACTTGAACCCTTGTTCGTACAGGGGGTTGACGGTGGCTCGTACCTCTCGCCACGGCATCATCACGTTCCGCACCTGCCGTCGGTCCGGATCGATGTCGTCGAGCGGAATGCCGTAGTCCTTGGGTCGGAGCCACGGGCTCGACGAGACGATCACGTTCGGCAGGAACGGGGTCGCTTCCACCGCCTCCCGATGCACGATCAGGTTCTCGCCGTAGTCGATCGCCTCGGTCAGGTCGCAGTAGGCGTTCATCCTTCCGGTGTCGGTGTAGAAGGGAAGGCTGTCCCTCACCTGTTCCCAGAACGGGATGCGCGGATAGGTCCGGTACTGCATGAGCGCACCGCCCGGCTCGCCGTACCGGCCGGCCATGATGTCGGCCACCGTGTAGCCCTCGGTGGTGAAGGAGGCACTCAGCACCCGATCCAGATAGACCTCGGGGCGACCCTCGCTGGCGAACCGGAAGTAGTCGGCGAATCGCCTCTCGCCGGTGAGGCTCGACAGCGCCCGGGCCACGCCTGCGAAGATCGCAACGTCGTCCCGGCTGTCGTACAGCGGTGGGATCCCGCCTTTCCACAGCTGGAGGAACGGGTTCGAACAGGACCCGCCCATCTCCAGGGTCTCGAACTCGAGCCAACTGTTGGCGGGGAGGATGATGTCGGCGAACTCCGCCGACCCGGTCCACTCGATCTGCTGGTCGACGATCATGTCGACCTTGGGATTGACGTTCTTGATCAGGTGGTAGGCCCACTTGGCCTGGTTGATCAGGTTGGCGTTGTTGTACCAGAGCACCTTGGTGGGCGTCGGCATGTGCGACCGCCCCGTGAACACCTTCCGTCCTTCCGCCGGGGTGTCGACGATGAGCGGACGATCGCCGTACCCCCAGTAGGAGGTCTCTTCGCCGTGGATGTAGTGGTGGACGTCGTCGAAGCCGTAGGTGGCGGAGTCGTCCATCAGCGGGTGGAAGGGGTCCTCGTTGACGTAGCCGCCGACACCGGGCCCGAACCACGATGCGGCGTGGAAGATGCCTCCCTTGTAGTTGCCCGCCCAGGTGCTGACACCGCTGCCGGGCTGACCGACCTGGCCGGTCAACATCGCCACCAGGAAGGTGGCACGGTTGTGGAGGGTGGCATGGAAGTAGTGGTTGACGCCCTCGCCGACATGGATCGCCATCGGTCGAATCGTGGCCACGTCGTCGAGGAGCCGTTCGAGCAGGTCGCGAGGCGAACCGGTGATGTCGGCGACCGTGTCGAGGTCGTAGTCGGCCAGATGCTCGGTGTAGAGATGGAAGGCGGTTGCCACCTCGACGGTTGAACCGTCGGCCAGCTGGATCGTCCCCCGCCAGTCGATCTCAGGATCGATGCCCGCCTCCACCAGCCGATCCCCGACATGTTCCCGGCTCAAGGTGCGGAATGAACCGGTGACATCCCGCACCATTCGGTCGCCGATGACCTCGTACTGCTCGGCCGTCATCCCGTGCAGGCGGAAGCTGGGACCCTCCGGGTCGAGAAGGGGAAGGTGGTCGGCGTCGACCTCCTCGGCACGCAACCGTTTGAGGGTGTCGAGGCGGACCAGCAGCGGAAGATCGGTGAATCGCTTGACGAAGTCGACGTCGTACAGGCCACGACCCATCAGCTCGCGGGCGAGATAGAGGAAGACGGCGGTGTCGGACAGTCCGGCGCGAACGGGGATCCAGTAGTCGGACTTGGACGACTGCGGACCGTACTCGGGAACGATCGAGACGATCTTTCCGCCTCGCTCCATGATCTGGTGGAACCAGTGGCTCTCCGGCATCTTGTTCTCCACCAGGTTCTTCCCGACCTGGATGAGGAGACGGCTGTGCCGCAGGTCGTTGAAGTCCGTCTCCGTGGTCTGCAGGCCATGGACGAAGGGGAAGCCAGGCGCCTGGTCTCCCCGCCACGTGTACTCCGACCAGTCCCGCGCCCCCTGGGCCTCGTCGGGGCCCACATCACGGACGGCTGCGTCGAGGAGCGCCAGCATGTTGGCGAATCGGAACAGTCCGAACTTCCCGGCGACACCGTGCACGGGGAGCGACGAGCCGAACTTCATGGTGCGAACACCCGAGTGCTCCCAGAACTCGAGCATCTCCGGTTCGTAGCCGTCTTCGTCGAGTAGACGCCGGCGGCCCTCCTCTCCCGAGTACGTCCGAGCGATGGCTTCGAGTCCCCGCGCCGCATAGTCGTCCACTTCGTCCCAGGTGAGACGGACGAAGGTGTCGTTGCCTCGGTCATCGAAGCGGTACCGGGTGCGCAGGGCCGGACTATCCGAGAGGGACGGGAATCCGTCGTCCGCCCACTCTTTCCAGCCGCGCCTCACCATCGGCGCCCGCAGCCGGTAGGGCCCGTACACCCTGCGATGGAGGGTGTAGCCCTTCAGGCAGCCACGCGGATTCCATTGGGCGGTGGAGCTGTTCCCCTGCGGGTCGCGATAGTTGTCGCCGTCGTAGTTCTGTTCGAGCCGCATCACCACGCCGTTACGGGTGAAGGCCCGCAGCCGGCACATGTGGGTGTCGTTGGGCGCACAGATGACCGTGAAGCTTCCGTCGTAGCGGTACTGATCCCGGTAGATCGACTCCCACTCCCGATTGGGATACGTCAACAGCGGGTTCTCGACACCCGGGACTCCTTCCAGGGCGAAGAGGCCGATGTCGAGTGCCCCGGTGAGGACAGCCAGACCCGCTCCTCCCGAGAGTTTGACGAACCTTCTACGGGTCATTCCGGCCATTTGTCCGCTGCTCCCTCGCCGCCGTCCAGTTCCGCATAACGAACGTTCGCTCGTCTCCGCAATCAAACCGGTCCAAACGGGATGTCAGGTAGGGCCGAAAGTCCCTATATCTGCCCTCCGCAGTTTTTACGGCGCCAACCTGTTCAAGGTCGCACCTCCGGGGGAGCCAGGGACACACCTGTCGGCAGACAACCCGATCGAGATCGCGAAAAATTCTTCCCAACCCCGAAGGGGTTGGGAACCGGTGACCGGGTCTTGACGGCACGCTCGGTCATCCCGTAGAGAGCCTCTCCACCAGGGCCGGTGTCAGTCGGCTCGAGTGATGGAGGTGGCGAATGGGTGGGCTTCTTCAAGTGGTGAGCGCGAC
>JBBDWN010000171.1:0-10051 GCA_040902855.1 Acidimicrobiia bacterium
GACCCCTGCTGCCGAGGAGACCCCTGCTGCCGAGGAGACCCCTGCTGCCGAGGAGGCCCCTGCCGCGGCCGCTCCGGTTCCCGGCAAGGTGGCCATCGTGGCACCGGATCTTTCCGATCTGCCTGACGAGATCATGGACGACTTCGAGGCGGCTATCGCCGCCACTGTCCTCGAGTTCAAAGAGGGCGACATCGTCGAGGGCACCGTCGTCAACGTCGATCAGGACGGCGCCATGCTGGACATCGGATACAAGTCCGAGGGTCTCATCCCCACCGAAGAGCTTTCGATGCGCAAGAACGTCGACCCGAAGGACATCGTCAAGGTGGGCGATCGGGTGGAGGCGCTGGTTCTGAACAAGGAGGACGACGAGGGTCGTCTGATCCTGTCGAAGAAGCGCGCCCAGTACGAGCGTGCCTGGGGCCGCATCCAGCAGGTGACCGATAACAGGGAAACTGTGACCGGAACGGTGATCGAGGTCGTCAAGGGCGGCCTGATCGTCGATATCGGCCTTCGCGGCTTCCTGCCTGCGAGCCTCGTCGACCTGCGGCGGGTTCGCGATCTGGATCCGTTCATCGGCACTCAGATCGAGGCGAAGGTCATCGAATTGGACCGCAACCGCAACAACGTGGTCCTGTCTCGCCGGGCGTACCTGGAGGAGGAGCAGGCTGAGCAGCGCACCGCCTTCCTGGACGGTTTGGCCGAGGGCGAGGTTCGCGAGGGCACTGTCTCAAGCGTCGTCAACTTCGGTGCGTTCGTGGATCTGGGCGGCATGGACGGTCTGGTTCACGTCTCCGAGCTTTCCTGGCAGCACGTCAACCATCCTTCCGAGGTGGTAAAGGTGGGCGATAAGGTCACCATCAAGGTGCTGGAGGTCGATCTGGACCGCGAGAGGATCAGTCTTTCGATCCGCCAGACTTTGGAGGACCCGTGGGTCGTCTTCGAGCGGGATCACGAGGTCGGCCAGATCGTGGAGGGCACGGTCATCAAGACCGTGCCGTTCGGAGCCTTCGTGTCGATCACCGACGGTGTGGAGGGTCTCGTCCATGTTTCTGAGATCGCAGTGCACCGGGTGGAGTCGCCCGAGTTGGAGTTGTCGATCGGCCAGAAGGTGACGTCGAAGATCACCGAACTGGATGACGAGCGCCGCCGGGTGAGTCTTTCGATCAAGCAGGCGCTTCCGGATTGGAAGGAGCGCGAGGAGCAGCAGGCTTCTTCGGCTCCTTCGGCTCCTTCGTCCGCACCGTCTTCTTCGGCGCCGCGGAAGCGTCCGCAGCGTCGCGAGTTCGAGCGTGAGTTCGGCCCGGAGGCCGAAGAGCGTCCGCCGGTGGCGGTGGATGCGTCGCTGGAAGCGATCTTGCAGGAGTTGAAGGAGCGGGGGATCGGTCGCCGCTGAGAGCGACATTTCCTGATCGAACGACCACTGTCTGCAAGCCTTGCGCGACATTCGGGCTCAAGTCGACTCACGGGTACGACGAAAACCCTTTCGGACGGACAGTTGCCTGTAGCGTCTGGGGTCGGTTCGGGGACGATCCGTTTCGGCACCGACACCAGATACATTCAGCGAGTGAGCTCCACAGGGACCGTTGCGCCGTTGGCGCGATCCGGCCGAGGACCAGGTTGTTTCCGGAGTTGAGCAAATGAGGCGCATTGATGGGTAGGAGAGCGTTGGTCTTGGTGGTGGCGCTGGTTCTCGCCGGTGTGGCCGCATTCTCGGTCTTCCAATACCTGACGAACATCGAAAACGAGTTTCGTGAGGCGCGGGAGGAGATCCGGGTGTTCCGAGCGGTCCAGACGTTGGCCGAGGGCACAGAGGGCAACTTCGTTCTGCAGAACCGCGGTGTGTTGTACGTGCCGGGCATCGACCAGCGTGACGATCTTCCCGCCGATGCAATCAGCGCGACCTCCGAGGACGACATCGCCCAGCTCCAGCAGGTGCTGTCTGGCCGTGTGGCCGCCGGTCCGATTTCGGCGAACAGTGTGTTGACCGCCTCCCAGTGGGTGGAGTTGACGACTCAGATCACTCCGCTCGCCGAGCTTCTGGCGGAGGGCACCCAGGCGATCACGATCAGCCCGGGTGCCATCCAGGGTGTGAACGGATTCGTCCAGGCGGGTGACCGCATCAACGCCATCATCACCCTCGACATCGACTTCGAACTGACTGCTCTCGCCGAGGATGCTCCCGACTTTGGGATTCCGGTGGAGGAGGATCCCGAAGCCACTGATGAGGGGGCGGTCACGGTCACCTACACCCGTTACGTCCTGCAGGGTCTGCGGGTGCTTGCGGTCGGTAGTGACGTGCGACCCGATCCTGATGCCCCGCCGGCGGTCGATGCTATGGGCACCGAGACTGACGCCGCGGTGCAGGCCGAGGGCGGCGCGCCGGTCCCCTCGACGGTGTTCACCCTCGAGGTGACGCCGGAGGTCGCCGAGCGGCTCGTGTTCGCCCAGCAGGCCGGCGCTTTGTATTACACCCTGGTTCCGCCAGACTTCGTGGAAGTCGATACCCTCGGTGTGACCATCGAGAATCTCTTCGAAGGTGACCTGGTCCAGGATATCTTCGGCGGGTGAGAGGATGTCCGTGTCGCTGACCGACAACGATCTGCTCGTCATCGACGAGGATGACGACTTCATCGACGACGCCAAGCGTCTCTTCGATGGCAGGCTTCCGACTGGCCGCTCGATCAGCGACGCCTTGTCCGCCATCGAGGGCGGGAATCTGCGGATGGTCATTTTGGGACCGTCGTACGCCAGCGATTCCGCCCTCGACGCAGTACGCGATCTGCGCGCCGCCGACCCCACCCTGATTTCGCTGGTGGTCGCCGAGTCCGTGACCGCCAACCTGCTTCGCTCGGCGATGCAGCGCGGGGTCTCTGATGTGATCGAGGCGCCTTTGACCGAGGAGAAGATCGCAGCGGCGATCAGCCAGTTCTTTTCCGACACGTTGAAGATGCAGGCGGCCCGGCCTGGCACGCCTGCGCCGTTGGACGCCCCGCAGACGGGTGAGATCGTCACCGTCATGTCGGCCAAGGGCGGGAGCGGCAAGACGGTCATCGCCACCAACCTGGCGGTACTCCTCGCCCAGGCGGAGGGCAAGACGGTGTGTCTGGTCGACGCCGACCTCCAGTTCGGCGACGTGTGCCTCGTCCTCCAGTTGGAGCCGAAGTTCACGGTGCTCAACGCCTCGGCCGAACTGCACCGCCTGGACGAACAGCTCATCAATTCGATTCTCACACCCCATCACACCGGTCTGAGGGTGTTGGCTGCTCCTCTTGAGCCGGCTTTTGCCGATATCACCCCGGCCGATCTGCTGCAGATCATCGACTTGCTGAAGACCATGTTCGACTACGTCGTGGTGGACACCGCCTCGTCGCTCGACGAGCTGCTGCTGTCACTGCTGGAGAAGTCCGATCAGGTGTTGATGGTTGTCGACATGGATCTGCCGTCGGTGAAGAACGCCAAGCTGGCTCTAGAGACGTTGCGGCTGCTCAAGTACCCGACGAACAAGGTTCGTCTGGTGTTGAATCGCTCGAATGCCAGGGCTCGGCTGGACGACCGCGAGATCGAGGGAGCGCTCAAGGCTCGGATTCAGGCCCGCATCCCGTCGGATTGGGACGTGCAGGCTTCGGTCAACGAGGGCCGACCCGTGGTGGAGTCGAATCCGAAGTCGAAAGTGTCGAAGGGGTTCGGGGAAATCTTTGAGCTTGTGACGGGCCACAAGGTAGATGTTGCTTCAGGCGGCGGGTTGTTCCGCCGAAACTGATGAGAGGCTCGCAGACGGGCTCCCGGCTGGGGCCGGCCGATAACACGAGGGGTCGATTCACATGGCATCGTTGTCAGAACGGGTTGCAGCGGCAAGAACCAACGAAGTCTCACCGACGAGTGGCCATCGGTCCGAGGCCATTCAGGAACTTCGCGGGCGCCTGCATTTCAAAGTTGTGGAGGAACTCGGCCCCACGCTGTACGACCGCCAGATGTCCGATGCCGAGTTGCGGCTCCGGGTCATGGAGATGCTCGAGTGGGCTGTCGAACAGGAGCAGAGCCTCCCGCTGTCGACCTCCGACCGCAAGGCGCTCCTCAACGAGATCGCATCGGACGTTCTCGGCTATGGACCGATCGACCCGCTGTTGAACGACCCGGATGTCACCGAGGTCATGGTGAACGGCCCGTATGACATCTTCACGGAGCGCAACGGCAAGCTGACGAAGTCCGACATCCGTTTTGTCGACGAGACCCATCTCCGCCGCATCATCGACAAGATCGTCGGCCAGATCGGCCGCCGGGTCGACGAGGCGACGCCGATGGTGGACGCCCGCCTCCCCGACGGTTCCCGTGTGAACGCCGTCATCCATCCTCTCGCATTGGGCGGCCCGTTCTTGACGATTCGGAAGTTCGCCGTCGATCCGTTCACCGAGCAGGATCTGATCAAGTTCGGAACCTTCGACCAGCGCACCGCAGATTTTCTCCGGGCATGTGTGGTGGGGCGTCTGAACGTGATCATCTCCGGTGGAACCGGTTCGGGTAAGACGACCACCCTCAACGTGCTCTCCTCCTATCTGCCCGGCGACGAGCGGATCGTCACCGTCGAGGACGCCGCCGAGCTCCAGCTCCATCAGGATCACGTGCTCAGCCTGGAGACCCGCCCGGCCAACATCGAGGGCAAGGGTGCGATCACCATTCGCGACCTGGTCCGCAACACCCTCCGTATGCGTCCCGACCGCATCGTCGTCGGCGAATGTCGCGGCGGCGAAGCGCTGGACATGTTGCAGGCCATGAACACCGGCCATGACGGTTCGCTGACCACCTTGCACTCCAACTCGCCGCGCGACGCCATGTCTCGCCTGGAGACCCTGGTGATGATGGCCGGCTACGACTTGCCGGTTCGCGCCATCCGTGAGCAGATTGCCGCCGCGGTCGATCTCGTCGTCCAGATCAGCCGTTTGAAGGACGGTTCTCGTCGTATCACCCACGTGACCGAGATCGAGGGCATGGAGGGTGACGTGATCACCCAACAGGATATCTTCCTGTTCGATCACGGCATGGGCTTCGACGACGAGGGGAAGTCGAAGGGCAAGCTGAAGGCGACGGGCATTCGGCCGTCGTTCTCTGAGAAGCTGCAGGATCAGGACGTCAAGCTCCCTGCAGACCTCTTCGAGCCCGAGCCGTTCGTTCGCCGCTCCGGCCAAGATAACTATTCCTTGGCGCGGTGAGAAACCTCCGTCTTCTGCTCGTCGCCTTCCTAGCGCTGGTGGTGGTGCTGCCCGGTGCCGCGTTCGCCCAGACGTCGAGTGCGGTGGTCGAGATCGTCAATGTCAACGAACGTCGGTTCTCCGACAACGGCCGGGTCACCTTCGTCATCGAGTTCCGCAATCTGACCGAACCGCTGGATCCCGCCCAACTCCAGCTCACCGAGAACGGTGTGCCGATCGAGGATGTCGAGATCGACCTGATCTCGAACGTGAGCGTGCCCCAGGGCGTGGTTCTCGTTATCGACGCGTCAGGTTCGATGGCGGGGCCGGCCATCGAAGCCGCCAAGACTGCCGCCAAGTCTTTCGTGGCCCAGAAGCGGGCGGAAGATTTCATCGCCCTGGTGACCTTCTCCGACCAAGTCCAAGTGCTGAGCAACTTCACGACGAGCCGTGGCACGCTCAACTCCCAGATCGACGGGATTGTCGCCGAAGGCGGGACCGCCATGTATGACGGCATCATCCGGGGGACCGAGCTGTTCTCGTCTTCGACGGATCAGATCCGCAAGAACATGATCGTGCTGTCCGACGGAGCGGATGAGAATTCGACTGCAACGTTGGCCGACGCCATTGCGGCCGTCGACGCCGCCGGTATCCGCACATTCGGTGTGGCTTTGGAATCCACGGCGTTCGCACCCGACGCATTGCAGAGCATCGTCGACGCCGCCGACGGTCTCTTCCTGTCGACACTCGACCCTGAGCAGCTTTCCAGCCTGTACGGCCAGATCCAGCAGGAACTGGGCAACACGTTGGTCGTCCGGTACAACTCTGACCTCGCCAACCCGGGCGAGATCGAACTCGGTGTCCAGTACGGGGCGCTGCAGACGGCCCGGGCGTTCGTTTCGCCCGGCTACACGGTGTCGACCACGGTTCCCGCCGGTCCGACGACCACGACGACGCTGGTGATGGCCGCCCCGATCCTGATCGAGTCGACCCTTCCAATAGACGCTGAGCTGGTGAAGATCGGCGCCGCCATGCTGATCGGTCTGACCACAGCGCTCTTCCTGTTTGTCCTCTTCGGCGGGCACCGGGACAGGAACGAGACCACTTACCTGAAGCGCCTTTCTGCCTACGGCCGGAAGGAGGGCCAGAAGGAGAAGAAGCCGTTCTTCCAGTGGATCCCGCTGGTCGGCCGATTCACCCGCCGCGCCGAGGAAGAGGTCAAGAAGCGCGGACTGCTGGGGGCCGTGAATGCCACCCTCGAACAGGCCAATATCGCGATGACTGCGGGCGAGGCGATCCTCACCGGTCTCGGTATTTCAGTCGTACTCGGTGTACTTACGGCGCTGTTCACCTTCAACATCGTCAATGGCGTGATCGTGGCCGTGATCTCGATTCTGCTGGTGCTCTTTGCGATCAACTTCGTCGGCAAGCGGGAGAAGAAGAAGTTCGAAAAGCAATTGCCCGACACCCTCACTCTGCTCTCCACGTCGCTTCGTGCCGGGTATTCGTTGCTGCAGGCGGTGGAAGCCGTTGCGTCCGAAGCACCCAACCCGACGGCTCGGGAGTTCAGCCGTGCCTTCACCGGAGCCAGGTTGGGTGTCTCTGTGACGGAGGCTCTCGATGGCATCACGGAACGCACCCAGTCGGAGGACTGGCGGTGGGCGGCGATGGCCGTCGAGATCCAGCGCGAAGTGGGTGGAAACCTCGCTGAGGTGCTTCAGACAGTGGCCGACACGATGCTGGCACGAAACCGGTTGAAGGGCGAGATTTCGGCTCTCACTGCTGAGGGCAAGATCTCGGCGTTCGTGCTGGGCTCGCTGCCTTTCGCCATGGCCCTGTTCCTGTGGACGACGAACAGGGAGTACCTCCAGCCCCTTTTTGATGAAACGTTCGGCCGGATCGCCATCGGTTTCGGCTTGCTCCTCATCGGCGCCGGAATTTTCTGGCTCCGGAAGATCATCGACATCGAGGTATAGGGCAGTGGATCCGAGACTTCTCCCCGTCATGCTGGTGTTCATCGCCATCGTCATACTCGTCGTGTGGATCGGTTTTGCCGTGGTTCGAGTCCAGAAGACCGCAGCCGAGCGTCTTGCCGTCTACGGACGAACATCGACGAATCGCGATCAGGTCCTCGATCAACCGTTCGTCGAGCGGGCGCTGGCACCGGTCATTCTCTCGTTGGGCCGGGTCGCCAACCGTTTCACACCGATCGGGTACCTCGAGAACGTCCAGAAGCGGCTGATATACGGCGGGAATCCGGGAAACGTCGACGCCACGTCACTCGTGCTCGTCAAGGTCATATTGTTCATTGCTGGTGTGATAGTTGCGTGGTTCTTGAGAGATGTGGGTGATGGTCTCCTGAAGACCCTCACCATCTTCGGCCCACCGCTCCTCGGATTCTTCGGACCCGATGCCTGGCTGCAACGTCACATTGACGATCGGAAGTCGTCGATGCAGAAGGCATTGCCTGACACGCTGGATTTGCTCGTGATCTCCGTCGAGGCAGGCCTCGGCTTCGACTCCGCTCTCGCCCGGGTGGTGCAGACGGTGCCCGGACCTTTGTCCGAGGAGTTCTTCCGGATGCTGCAGGAGACCCGGGTCGGAGTGAGCCGGCGGGACGCCATGCGTCATCTGATGGATCGGACCGACATCGACGAACTGCGCTCCTTCCTGCTCGCCATGATGCAGGCTGAGGCGTTCGGTGTGACGATTGCCAGGGTGTTGCGGGTGCAGGCCGATGAGATGCGTGTGAAGCGGCGTCAACGGGCACAGGAGAAGGCGTTTGCCGCTCCCGTCAAGCTGGTGTTCCCGCTGGTGTTCTGCATTTTCCCGTCGCTCTTCATCGTGCTGCTCGGACCGGCGGCCATCCGGATCGCGGACGCCTTCTCCGGAATTTGAACGCTATCCGACAGCTGCGTCCACTCGATCTCACCTGGGTTCTTCCGTGGACGGTCCTCGCCGTTGCGGCGATTCAACCTATCCGCGATAACTCGTTCCTCTGGCATGTTCGAGCAGGGACCGTCCAGATCGTCGGTGGCAGCGTTCTGACGGCGGATCCGTTCAGCTTCACTCGTGCGGACGCGAGTTGGAGAACCCAGTCCTGGTTGGCTGAGCTCGCGTTCGGCTGGCTTGATGCTCGGATGGGGCTCGCCTTTGTGCCCACCGTTGTCTTCGCGGCGTTTGCGGTCGTGTTCCTCGGCGTGTGGCTCTTGGCGCGGGAATCGAATCGAAGCCCCCTGGTGCCCGCTGCCATCATGCTCGCCGCCGCCTGGACCGGTGCGGCGTTCATGAATCCACGGCCGGCCGTGTTCAGCTTCGGCCTGATAGTGCTCACGTTGCTGGCGAGCCGCCCGAAGCTCCGATGGGCGTTACCGCTGCTGATGTGGGTCTGGGCGAGTATTCATGCGAGCTTCGCCCTGGGGTTCATCATCGTGTGCGCCGAGAGTCTCAGGCGGACGCGGGCGATTCCGTGGCGCGACCTTGTGCCAATGGGCCTCGCGACGCTCTTGACTGCACACGGAATCGGCGTCGTCGAGTTCCTGCTCGGCTTCGCGACGAGTCGCGGTGCCTTGGTTCATCTTTCGGAGTGGAGGGCACCATCGTTGGTCAGCCTGCCCTTCCTCCTCGTCATTCCGATCGTGCTGGCACTCTTCGCCGGCGCGTCCAAGGGACGGCTTGAGCTCACTGAGCTATGGATCGTGGGGCCCGCTCTGTTTCTGCTGGCATCTTCTGCCCGCGCAGTCCTTCCTGGGTTCCTGATGCTGATGCCGTCGTTGGCCCGCAGCCTGGGGGAGCTCCGTGTGGTGCGTGGTCGAACGTCGTCGCTGGAAGCGGCGCTGCTTGCAGTTCTCGGGATCGGTCTGCTCATCGGGTTCCCGTCGGCCCTGCGGTCCGCTGAGCTGTTCGAAGAGGGTCGCTTCCCGGTGGTCGCGGCTGGCCACCTCGAGTCGGACCGGCCGTATTCGGATGACGTTGCCTCCGCCTACCTGATCTACGCGACCTGGCCCGAACGTGGCGTGTTCGTCGACGATCGGGCAGAGCTGTATGGGGCGGCCTTCTTCGAGGACGCACTCGAGGTTCGTTCGGGTACACCAACATGGCGGGAGGTGTTCACTGCATACGAAATCGATGAAGCGCTCGTGCGGGTCGATGACGGACTTGCCACCGAGCTTCTCGCGGCTGGATGGCGCGAACAGCATCGAGACGAACACTTCCTCGTGCTGACCCGTCCAGAATCGGGTTAGCTCCCGGCGTCGGTCAGTTCACTGGCGATGAGGTCGTACTGTTGGGACAGCTCGCCGCCAACTGCCACGACGGCGATCAGTGCGACGATTGCGATGAGTACGACGAGCAGCGCGTATTCGACCATGCTGGTGCCGTGCTCTTCGAGGTGGTGCCGTTCGATCTGGTCGCGGGGAGTGTTCCGCTCATGCCTCCGGAACCGAAGTAGGTGCCGTCTGATTGCAGACGATTCCCGGCCCATTGAGGCACCATGGCTCGCGAGGTTCGTTGTCGGCTCCATGTTTGGGCCCACCGGGTATGCAAAAGGGTGAGCCCCCCGTGAAAACGGGGGGCTCAGATGTGCTTCGGACTGGATCAGCCGGCTGCGCCGAGACCGGAGGCGATGTCACTAAACGCCTCGGAGACTTGGTTGCCGGCGAGGCTGATGGCCACGATGGCGATGATGGCGATGAGCACGACGAGGAGTGCGTACTCCACCATCGATGCACCCCGCTCATCTTTGGCTGCGAACCATTCCACTGCCTTGGTGTAGAGAGCAAGCATTGGGCCTCCTGAAATCGTGTCTTGGAGATGTGAACCCTACCGACCGTGGGTGCGTGTCCCATGGGCTGATAGGCCTATTC
>JBBDWN010000171.1:10151-12525 GCA_040902855.1 Acidimicrobiia bacterium
CTAGCGGCGTTGGTTGCCCAGACCGAGTCTCAAGGCTTCCACTGCCGCTTGGGTCCGGTCCGAAACCGACAGTTTCTGGAAGATCGAGGCCAAGTGGTTCTTCACTGTCTTCTGGGAGATATACAGCCGTTCGGCGATCTCTTCGGTAGAGGACACTCCCCGGGCGAGGAGGCTGAGCAGTTCTCTCTCCCGGTCGGTGAGACTGGCGGCCCCCGGATCGAGGGTCGGCTTGGCATACGGCGCCAAGAACGCCTCGAGTTCGTGGGCATCGGTTGGCAGGGTCTCACCGGCCGCCACCGCCCGCACTGCCGCCGCCAACGTCGCCAATGGGGAAGACTTGGACAAAACTCCCCGAGCACCCGCCCGCATGGCATCGGCAGTGGATTCCGGTGTGACATGCATCGACACGATCACCACCGCGGCGCTGACCCCCCGGGAGCCCAACAGCGACATCCCTCCGCCACCGGGCATCTCCAGGTCAGCGAGCACGACGTCTGCGGGTTGGGAGGCCAGTTCGGCTCGGAGAGCATCGGCGGAGCGGGAAGAGGAGACCACCCGCATGTCGGGGATCATCCCCAATGCGTCGGCCAGCCCGTCGGCGAACAGTGTGTGGTCATCTGCGATTGCGACACGAATCACTCATTCACCCCAGGCGAGGCTAACCCGGGTTCCGCTCGGACCGGGGGATACGTCCAGGGTGATTCCGGCACCGGCGGCCCGTTCCCGCATCCCGACCAATCCGAAGTGATCGTCGGGAAGGACCTTCGGATCGAACCCGTTGCCGTCGTCCTCGACCACGACTCGACCCCTTTCGAAGTCGACCCATCCGCTGACCTTCACCGTCGTTCCCTCCGAGTGTCGGGAGGCGTTTCTGATTGCCTCACCGATGATTCCATGCACAGCCGAGACCAACGAAGGCCGCACCGGCCGCCGTTCGTCGAGCAGGCTCTCGATGTGCGGAGTTTCGGGCAGGTCAGCGGCGAGTGTTTCGATGTAGGTCACCAGCGACCCCCCCTCCTGGGTGCGGAGATCGGCAACGCTGGTGCGAACGTCGTCGACCAGCCGTGTGACCCGATCTCGTAAGCCCTGCAGGTGTTCGGTGACATTCGAATCCTCCACTTGCTGCACGACAGACATGTCGAGCGACAGCCCCAGCGAGGCCAACGCCGGCCCGATCTCGTCGTGAAGTTCCCTGGCGAGACGCACCCGTTCCTCCTTCACCGCATGCCGGGTGATGTCCTGCAACAACGTTGCGTTGGCGAACGCCAACGCAACGGGCCGCAACGACAGCTTCAGATCCTCGGTGACCGTGTCGTCGATGCGCTCCCGGGTAACCAACCGGACCCAGCCCACCGTCCTCGTCCCGACTTCTAGGGGGATGGTGCGCTCGAATCCGTCAACCTGGGTTTCGCCTCGTCGCGCGATCACGATCGAACCTGTTTGGCCCTCGAGGACCGCTACTCCGGCTGATCCGGGGAAGCGTGCGATCAGATCGTCGAGGACTGCCCGGCCGATCGCCGGGGGAGTGGTGTCCTCGGCGGCGGTCAAGTCGGCGAGGCGGGAGAGCATGGCATTGGCGCTCTCAAGGACCTCCAGTCGCCGCTCGGAAGCATTGTGGATGGCTTCGGCCTCCTCCGCTTGCCGGCCCATATCTCGCAGGATGCGATGAATGTGAGCGACGGTGACAGCAAGGAACAGATAGAGCAGGGCGAAGCCCCCCGCGCTGACGACCGATCCCGACTGAGCGAGGGCAATCGCGACGATCAGCATTCCCGAGAGTCCAGACGCGGCGAGGGCTGGGCGGTATCCACCGATCACCGCGGCATGGATACCGGGAGTGATTGTGAGTAGGAAGAACGAAGACCCTGGACCGCCGGAAAGCAGTAGCGCTGTCATGGTGAGAATCACGCCTGCGAGGACGAACGCGTCGAGGACCAGCGGCCGCTGGAGCACCGATGAAGGGATCGATGACGCCATGACCACCCACAATGCCGCGACGGCTACCGCCGCATACGCGTCAGATGTGCCGCCCAGGGTGTAGAGCGAGGCGATGGTTCCCACCGCGAGCGCCACCCACTCTGCTCCGAGCACGACTCGACGGACCCGGTTCTGCCAATTCGCTCGGCCTTCCACGTTGGCAAGAGTAGGGGTCCTCTGCCTTCGAGCCGGGTACGGCTCACCTCGTGGCTGCTCGTGAGGGGCCTTGTCACACCCGACCCGTACAATCGCTCTGTGTCCACCCCCTTCAAGGTCCATTCCGATTTCCAGCCTGCCGGTGACCAGCCTGAGGCAATCGAGGCTCTCACTGCCTCCGTCGCTTCCGGCAACCGCTTCCAGACGCTGTTGGGCATCACAGGGTCGGGCAAGTCGGCGA
>JBBDWN010000172.1:0-12430 GCA_040902855.1 Acidimicrobiia bacterium
GATCAGGAGGACGTGCACGTAGCGGGGGCCGTGGACCCCGACGTTGATGTGCTGTTCGATGTCGCCGGTTTTCGAAGGCCCGGTGATGAAGACCACGTTGGCCGCCTCCTGGATCCCCGAGGCATGATCCCGTGCCCAGTGGGCGAGGGACCGGTGAAGCCGGTCGACAGGCAGGAGTACCACGTGGACGAGCGGGATCAGTGACGCCATGCGCGGACGGCCCGGGCCGGATCGGACCACGACCGTGCCGGACTCGGCGAACCCGGCCTCGGCGCTCGTGATGCCCAGGTCGAGACCGACGTAACCCATCTGGTGTGCGAGCCGGTCACTCCCGTCCACACCCCCGGACATCTCTTCCAGCCCGGCGGCGGCAAGGACTGGTCCGATCCCGGGGACACCCATCTCGTCGTCGTCCCAGATCATGAAAGACCGCGACTCCTGGGACTCCGCGATCTCGGCGACTCGCCGTCGCACCTCGTCATTGGTCGACACACGATGCAGCACACCCTCGGTGGCGAGGACTTGGGCAGCGAACAGCTCGACGAGATCAACCTCGGGCAGGTCCGGAACCAACAGTCCCGGATCCTCGGCGGGATGAGGCGGGAGTTGGGCGGTGGAGGTCGCCGCCCTCACCCTGGCGAGGAAGGCGTCACGTTCCACGGTGCTCCTTCCACCATGAATGAAAGGACCGGGCGGCGGGCGCGGGGAGATCCCGGGTGGTGGTCCAGTTCCCGGCATGAAACGGGAGCTTGGTGATGTACCCGTCACGCCCGACCGTGCGGCCGAACACTCCCCCGGCGGCGAGAAACGCCCGCCACAGGAACGGGGTTGTCGCGACCCGGGCGTAGGCGGACAGGCCGGGGCCGAGCCAGCCGTACTCGGTCTCCCCCGCTCGGGTGAACTCCTGGCGCAGGCCCAGCAGCATCGAAGGAATGTCGAGGCGGATCGGACAGACGTCCCGGCAAGCGCCGCACAACGAGGAGGCGTAGGGCAGATCCGAGAACCCGTCGTCTTCCTGCAGCACCGGCGCGAGGACCGCTCCGATCGGCCCCGAGTAGGTGCCGCCGTAGGCATGGCCGCCGGCGTGGCGGTACACGGGACAGATGTTGAGGCATGCTCCGCAGCGGATGCACCCGAGGATCTCGGCGGAGCCCGAGCCCAGAACCCGGGAGCGGCCGTTGTCGAGGATGACCAGGTGGAACTCTTCGGGTCCGTCCGCATCCCCGGGGCGGCGGGCGCCGGTGATGAAGTTGGTGTAGACGCTCAAACGCTGACCGGTGGCCGACCGAGCCAGCACTTCCAACATCACCTGCATGTCGTCGAGGGTGGGGACGACCCGCTCCATGCCCATCACGGCCACGTGGATGCGCGGGGCCGTCGTGCACAGCCGGGCATTCCCCTCGTTGGTGACGGTGACCATGGTCCCGGTGTCGGCCGCCGCGAAGTTGACCCCGGAGATCCCCATGTCGGCCGAGAGGAAGATCTCCCGCAGATAGCGGCGGGCGATGGCATTCAGCTCGAACGGATCGTCGGTGTAGGTGGCATCGATCTCGTTGGCGAAGAGCTCACCGATCTCGAATCGGGTCTTGTGCAGCACCGGGGCGATGATGTGGCTCGGCTTGTCGTGGGCGAGCTGGATGATGAACTCGCCCAGATCAGTCTCGACGACCCGGAGTCCGTCACGTTCGAGCGAGTCGTTCAGTTCGATTTCTTCGGTCACCATCGACTTGGACTTCACGATCGTCTCGACCCCCCGATCGGCGGCGAGTCGACGGATGTAGTCGTTGGCCTCGTCGGCGTCGGCGGCGAAGAAGACGGTTCCGCCTCGTTCCTCGACTCGATCTGCCAGTGGACCGAGGTATTCGTCGAGTCGGGCCAGCGTGTGCATGCGGATCTCCCGCGCCCGATCCCGCATGGCATCCATCGCCGGGTATTCGGCGACCGCCACATCCCGCTTACCGGCGAGACGCCGAGCTCCATCGTCGGTGGCGAGGGTCTTGGGCGATCCCAGGGCCACCGAGGCGCGCTCTCGGAATGTCATGGCTCCTCCCCGGCGAGGACCTCGGCAATATGCTTCGTCCGGATCTTCGATCCGCGTCGATGCAGTCCACCTTCGATGTGCATGAGACAGCTCACGTCACCTCCGACCACCACCTCGGCGCCGGAGGCCTCGATCGCTTTCAGCTTGGTCTCCAACATCGCCGAGGAGATCTCCGGCATCTCGATGGAGAAAAGTCCCCCGAACCCGCAGCACTCGTCCGCACCTTCGAGTTCGCAGCGGGTAACTCCGGCATCATCGAGCAAGCCCTCACCCACGCCTGCCAGTCCCAGACCCCGCAGGCCATGACAGGAACGGTGGAAGGCGACGGTGTCCTCGGAACCCGTGGAGCTGACGGCGACGCCGTTATCGGTGAGGAAACGGGTGAGCTCCACTGTTCGAGCGGCCACCCGCTTCGCAGCCTCCTCGGAGGGCTGACCGGTGAGGATCTTGGGAGTGTGGTGGATCAGCATGTCCCCGCAGGATCCCGACGGCACCACGATCGGGCCGTAGGTGGCGTCGAGGACTTCGACGGTGTGTTCGGCCATCGCCATCGCCTGGTCCATGTACCCGGCATTGAAGGCGGGCTGGCCACAACAGGTCTGGTCGAAGGGGAAGGCCACCTCGTAGCCCGCCTGTTCGAGCAGCCGCACCACCGCCACCCCCACCTGCGGCGCAAAGCCGTCGACGAGGCAGGTCACGAAGAGCTGGCACACACCGGACACGATCTTCGACGTTAGCCCTGGCTACGGTCCGCCACCCATGGATCCGCGCCATGACCATGCGATCGACTCGTTGATCGGTCTCGACCCGCACCTGGCAGCAGTGGTGGATCGATTCGGAAGACCAGAGGTGTTTCGGCGTCCGCCCACCTTCGCCACCCTGGTCCTCCTGATCCTGGAACAACAGGTGTCGCTGAGTTCCGCGGCTGCGGCCTACAGACGGCTCGCGGCGGCCGGCCCGATCGATCCGGAGTCACTGCTGGGTCTCGACGACGTCACACTCCGGGAGTTCGGGTTCAGCCGGCAGAAGACCCGATATGCGCGAGTCCTCGCCCAGGCGACTGCCTCTGGCGACCTTGCCCTCGAACGCCTGGCCGATCTCACCGACGACGAGGTCAGATCCGCCCTCACCTCGATCCCGGGAATCGGGCCGTGGACCGCAGACGTGTTCCTCCTGTCCTGTCTCGCCCGACCTGACGTGTGGCCGGTCGGTGACCGCGCCCTGCAGGTCGGGTGCTCCGAGGTTCTCGATCTGACGACTGTTCCCGGTCCAACCGAACTCGCCCAGATCGGTGACAGATGGCGGCCGTTGCGATCCACCGCCGCCCAGCTCGTCTGGCACCACTATTTGGCGAGCCGTGGCCGACCGACGTGAATTCTGCTCGACCGGTGGTTGCAGCACCCGGACCTCTTATGCTGCTCCGTTGTTGTGCAAACCGAACAACAAGATCCCCCGGGTCTCACCGTCACCTGCCACGGCTGCCGTGGATCCGTCCCGGTCAGCGGGCCCAAGTTCCATCGATACGGCGGCGGGACCACCTGCCTGGAGATCGAACTTTCCGACGATCACCGTCTCCTGGTCGACGTCGGGACCGGGGCGCTCGCCATCCACGACACGCTGCCGGTAGGGCGACCCCTTCACTTTTCGATCCTCGTCACCCATCTCCACTGGGACCACACCTTCGCCCTCCCCTTCTTCAAGCCGTTCTACGACGCCGCCAACCGGTTCGACTTCTACGGACATCAGGTGGCGGGAATGCGGATGGACGACGCCCTCGACATCGTGATGCGGCCGCCTTGGTTCCCCGTCAACTTCCGGTCAACCCCCGCCCAGAAGCGCTTCCACCACATCGATGAACAGCCGTTCGAGATCGAGGACCTCCGAATCACTCCCGCCCGACTGCACCATCCGGATGGCGTGACCGCCTACCGGATCGAACGCAACGGCGTGTCGATCGCCCTCGCCACCGATGTGGAACATGGCGAGCCGGACAGCGACGAGAAGCTGCGCGCCATCGCCGAAGGTGCGGACGTGCTCATCTACGACGCCCAGTATCTCCCGGACGAGTACGAGGCGGGCAAGGTCGGATGGGGCCACTCGACGTGGGCGGAAGCCGTGGCACTCGCCAAGGTGTGCAATGTCGGGCGGCTCATCCTCACGAGTCACGACCCAAGCCGCTCCGACGACGCGATCGACAAGATCGTGGCGATGGCCCGGGCCGAGTTCCCCAACACGGAGGCCTTCTACGAGGGCATGGTTCTCGAGGTGAGGTGACCGCCGGGCTCGAGCGGTTCGTTCCCCGGTGGCAACGGCGGGGTTCATCGAGTTCACGAACGCGGGCGAGACGATCTTCCAGTTCTTCGCTCAGGTGTCGCGCAGGGCGCGGCGCATGATCTTGCCGGTGGTGGTTCGGGGAAGGTCGTCGAGGAATGTGACCCGCCTCGGGACCTCGTGGGCGGCGAGTCGGGTACGCACGTGGTGCTGCAATTCCGCCGCCAGTTCGTCGCTCGGATCGACCCCGTCGCGTAGCACCACGAACGCCGCCGGGACCTGGCCGCGCACCTCGTCGGGGATTCCGATCACCGCGCACATCGCGACGGCCGGGTGACCCATCAGGGACTCTTCGATCTCGCCCGGACCGATCCGGTACCCCATCGATGAGATGACGTCGTCCGTGCGGGACTCGAACCACAGGTAGCCGTCGGCGTCTTCCCGACCGAGGTCGCCGGTCAGCAGCCACCCGCCCCGGTACTTGTCGGCGGTCGCATCCGGACGGTTCCAGTACTCCAACATCATCACCGGGTCACCGGCTCTCACAACGATCTCGCCCGCCTCACCGATCAGCCGGTTGCCGTCCTCGTCCTGAACCTGGACGTCGTGACCGGGTATCGCCCGACCCATCGAACCGGGACGCACCGGCCAGGTAGACGCACAATTGCCGACGACGATGTTGGCCTCGGTCTGCCCGTACCCCTCGTTGACGGCACATCCCAGTCGGTCGTGCACCCAACTGAGCAATTCCTCCCCCAACGCTTCGCCTCCGGTGAAGATCGCCCGCAGCCCGAGGCCGGACCCGTCGACCTCAGCCGCCCGCATCATCTTCAGCGCCGTCGGCGGGAGAAAGGCGAGGGTGACACCGTGGTCCCGCATGAGGTCGACCGCGCCGTGGGAATCGAAGTCGGCTTCCGACGTGAGGACCGTCATCCCGTAGTACCAGGCGGGGATGACCACATCCATCAGCGCCCCGATCCACGCCCAATCCGCCGGTGTCCAGATGATGTCCCCGGGTTGGGGTGCGTACTCGTAGTACAGCTCGAACGCCGGCAGATGCCCGAACAGGGACCGATGAGGGTGCAGCGCCCCCTTGGGAGGGCCGGTCGTGCCGGAGGTGTAGATGAGGAAGACCGGATCCTCGGCGGCGGTGTCGGCCGGGTCGAGCGGATCGGCCGAGCAGAGTTCGTCGAATTCCGGACCGACCTCGACGATCCGGAGTTCGGGCACCGCCTCCTGGACCTTGGCGACGTTGTCAGGCGAGACGATCGCCGCCACCGCCCCGGCGTCCCGCAGACGGAACGAAAGCGCATCCGGCCCGAACAGGGAGGCGAGCGGGATCGACACCGCACCCGCCTTCCAGATACCGAGGTGGGCGACGCCGGTCGTCAGTGATTGCGGAACGACGACACCGACCCGATCCCCGGCGCCCACGCCCATCTCCCGCAGTCCGCCGGCCAGCCGGCTGGTCAGATCGGACATCTCCCCGAAGGTGGTGACGGTGGCCTGTCCGGACCCGTCGACGGTGACCAACGCCGGGGCGGCCGGGTCGTGAGGATCGCAGCAGGCCGATCCGAGATTGAATCGGTCCGGGATGTCGTAGACGAACCCGTCACGGAGCGATTCATAGGTCTGACCGGATCGTGGCCTGAACAGCGGTGTCGGCATCGTTGTACGAACTCAGTGATAGGCGGCGAGGGCCGCTTCGATGATCTGGTGCGCCTCGTCCACCCCGCGCCAGCCGAGGACCGCCGTCTTCTTGTCCTCGAGTTCCTTGTACACGGCGAAGAAGTGTTCGAGTTCCCGGCGGAGATGGACGTCGAGGTCTTCGATGTCGGTGGTCGTCTCCCAGCGGGCGTCGCCGGCCGGCACCGCCATGATCTTGTGGTCGGGGTCTCCCTGGTCTTCCATCAGGAAGACACCGATGGGGCGAGCCTTGATCCGGCAGCCGGGAAAGGTCGGCTCGTTGCCAAGCACCAGGATGTCGAGCGGATCCCCGTCTTCGGCGAGGGTGTGAGGGACGAACCCGTAGTCGGCGGGATAGCGGGTAGCGGTGAACAACGTCCGGTCCAACCAGATCTCGCCGGTCTCATGATCCATCTCGTACTTGTTGCGACTCCCCTTCGGGATCTCGACGATCGCAGTGACCACATCGTGTCCTTTCGACGCGGCCCATTGTGGTGGATCGCGGGGGACCAATCGACGGCCCCCCTCGTCCGGGCTACCCGCGAATTCCTCCGGGTTTGGTCATATCGCCTTCCCTCTGGGGAAGGTGGCGTCACGGCCTTGCCTGCGGCTATCTCTCTTCGCGCCGCTTGGTATACGCCTTCACGTGTTCGAGCATGCGGTCCATGGTGGCGACGTAGGCCTTGGAGTCTTCCTTGATGGACTCTCCCAGGTCCTTGTGCCGCAGGCCCATTGCGAGGGCGGCGAAGCGGGCGCCTCGCAGGTAGTGGAAGAGGCCTTCGAACGGCATCGCCGACGGGCCCTGCTCCGGTGTCCCCTGGTTCATGGTCTCGGCGGAAGTCGGGGACAGTCCCAGTGTCTCCGCCTCGGCCAGCACCTCGTCCTCGGGATACCGATCTGCGAAGTCGCGGGAGACGAAGCGGAACCGTTCTTCGCCGGCGGTGTCGATCAGGATCATCGCCGGGCGGGCGATGTTGCGAGCGTCGTGCTCGTCGGCGACATCGAACGGAACGATCGCTCGGCTCCGGTCGGGATCTGAGAGCATCGGGAACGGCAGCCCGAGCTTCTCGATCATCGCCGCGTGCTGGCCGGGGCTGTCGACGTCGATGGCGACGATACGGACGCCCTCGTTCAGGAAGTCGTCACACCGTGAGGCCAGGCTGACCAGCTGGCCGTTGCAGTACGGTCACCAGTCTCCGCGAAGAAAGACCAGCAGCATGGCCGTGTCCCGGTGTTCCGAGAGCGTCCAGTCCGCACCTGACTGATCGGGAAGAGTGAAGTCGAGTACTGCCATCAGCCGAATCTAGCCCACGAAGCGCCCTGGGCCTCCCTCCGATCCTGGAGGGTGATGCGGCACACTGTTCGGATCCTCGCCCCCGTCGTCATTGCGGCGGTGGCGTTCGTCACGGCCGGTCGGTACGCACCGGAGGGTCCTGGATCCGGGAGGCCTCCGAAACCATTCTGAGGGCGTTGCGCGTGTCGTGGATGAGCGATCCGTGACCGTCGCGAAATTCTTCCACCCGCCCGGTTTTCGCGTCCCACCCTCGACGACGTAGGTTCCCCATCGACAGCGGGACCGCGAAAACTCTGCTGGAAATGGGTCCAAGAAATCGTTGCCAAGTCACACGCGTGTAATTACAGTCGTGTTCCCAACACCCTAGATGTGGTGTCTGCGACGGTTTCGACCACAACATGTTGTGGTTCCCCCCACGGGAACGAGACAGCCAGCGGGCCAGATCATCGAGGTGGCGGGCCTGGAGGACGGGCCGGTGACGGTTCGGACACAGGAATTGAGGAGGAAGCATCGGGACGTCGGAAGGGCCGAAGTCCTGCAAGGAGAGAGGTTCACACATGACTCACGGTCTGCGGATCGAGCGCCGGTTCACCAACGACGGCGTCGGCGTGTACGACTCGATCGAATGGTCCCGACGGGACTCTCGCATCGCCAACCCCGACGGCTCAGTCGTCTTCGAGATGACCGACGCCGAGATCCCCGCCGGTTGGTCCCAGGTCGCCGCAGACATCATGGTCTCGAAGTATTTCCGCAAGGCGGGCGTGCCCCAGGTCGATGCCGACGGCAACCCCGTCCTCGACGCCGACGGCAACCCGGTGACCGGACCGGAAGCATCGGCCAAGCAAGTCTTCGACCGTCTCGCAGGAACGTGGCGCTCGTGGGGCGAGAATCACGGGTACTTCGCCTCGGGTGACGACGCCCAGGTCTTCGAAGACGAACTGAAGTACATGCTCGCCACCCAGATGGCCGCCCCCAACTCCCCGCAGTGGTTCAACACCGGGATCTACCACTCGTACGGCATCACCGGGCCCGCCCAGGGGTTCTGGTACGTCGACCCCGAGACCGAAGAACTGGTCTCCTCCCCCGACTCGTACTCCCGTCCCGCACCACATGCCTGCTTCATCCTCAGCGTCAAAGACGACCTGGTCAACGACGGCGGGATCATGGACCTGTGGGTGCGCGAGGCGCGCATCTTCAAGTTCGGCTCCGGGGCAGGCTCGAACTTCTCGTCGATCCGCGGTGAGAACGAACTCCTCTCCGGTGGTGGAAAGTCCTCCGGCGTCATGTCGTTCCTGAAGATCGGCGACCGTGCCGCCGGTGCGATCAAGTCAGGGGGAACCACCCGGCGGGCCGCCAAGATGGTGATCCTCGACGTAGACCATCCCGACGTCGAGACCTTCGCCGCCTGGAAGAAGGTCGAAGAGGACAAGGCTCGCCTGCTCATCGAGAAAGGCGGCTTCCCCGCCGACTTCAACGGCGAGGCGTACGCCACGGTGTCCGGTCAGAACTCGAACAACTCGGTCAGGGTCACCGCCGAATTCATCCAGGCAGTCGTCGACGACGCCGACTGGGACCTGATCGAACGGACGACCGGCAAGGTGCGCAAGACGATCCGCGCCCGCGAGCTGTGGAGGACCATCTCCGACGCGGCATGGGCGTGCGCCGATCCCGGCCTCCAGTTCGACACCACCATCAACGAATGGCACACCTGCCCCGAAGGCGGGCGGATCAAGGCATCCAACCCCTGCTCGGAGTACATGTTCCTCGACGACACCGCCTGCAACCTGGCGTCGCTGAACCTCGTCAAGTTCGAGACGGCAGACGGTGGCTTCGATCTCGAGGCCTACGAGCACGCCATCAGGCTGTGGACGATCGTCCTCGAGATCTCGGTGACGATGGCCCACTTCCCCAGCCGGGAGATCGCCCAGAAGAGCTACGACTACCGCACGCTCGGACTCGGCTACGCCAACCTCGGATCGCTGCTCATGCGGCAGGGAATCGCCTACGACTCCGATCAGGGTCGGGCGATCGCCGGTGCACTCACCGCCATCCTCACCGGGTACTCGTACGCAACCAGCGCCGAGATGGCATCTGTCGTCGGCCCGTTCCCCCGCTATGCCGAGAATGCCGACCACATGCTGCGGGTGATCCGCAACCACCGCCGGGCCGCCTACAACGCTCCCACCGAGGATTACGAGTCGATCAGCACGAATGTCATGGGCATCGACCCTGACCACGTGCCGGCGGAGATGCTCGCCTCGGCGCGGCAGTCATGGGACCTGGCGCTCTCACTCGGCGAAAACCACGGTTACCGCAACGCCCAGGCGACGCTCCTCGCCCCGACCGGGACCATCGGACTGCTGATGGACTGCGACACCACCGGCGTCGAGCCCGACTTCGCGCTGGTGAAGTTCAAGAAGCTGGCTGGAGGCGGATACTTCAAGATCGCCAACCAGTCGGTGGCACCGGCGCTGCGCACCCTCGGATACTCCGAGACCGAGATCTCCGAGATGGTCACTTCGATCGTCGGAACCTCGAGCTTCGAAAACGCCCCGCACATCAACCGGGTCTCACTCGCCGAGAAGGGCTTCACCGAAGAGGAGATCGCCAAGCTCGAAATGCAACTCCCAACCGTCTTCGAACTGAAGCACGCCTTCAACGTGTTCGTCGTCGGCGAAGCCGCTCTCCAGCGGCTCGGCTTCGAAGTCGAGGAATACACCTCGTGGGAGTTCGACCTGCTGGCGGCCATCGGATTCACCAAGGCGCAGATCCGGGAGGCGAACGACCACGTGTGCGGACGCCAGACCATCGAAGGCGCACCCCACCTCCGTGACGAGCATCTGTCGGTCTTCGACACTGCCAACCGCAACGGCCATTACGGCGAGCGCTTCATCCATCACACCGGTCACATCCGGATGATGGCCGCCGCCCAGCCGTTCATCTCGGGGGCGATCTCAAAGACGATCAACATGCCCAACGAGGTGACCGTCGAAGACATCGAGCAGTCCTACATGATGTCCAACGACCTGGGTCTGAAGGCGATGGCGCTGTACCGTGACGGCTCGAAGGCGAGCCAGCCGTTGTCGTCGATGTCAGACGAGGGCGACGACAACGAGAACGACAGCGCCGAGTTCACCGCTGCGATCGAGGCCGAGAAGAAGCTGGCATGGGGGGCGGTCCCGGCCGGGATGAGCCCCACCCAGGCGTATGCGGCCGGCATGCGGCCACCGCGCTTCCTCCTTCCCGCCCGCCGCCGCGGCTTCAACCAGGAAGCGCGTATCGGAGGCCACAAGGTCTTCCTGCGCACTGGCGAATACGAGGACGGGACGCTCGGTGAGATCTTCATCGACCTCGCCAAGGAGGGTGCGACGCTCAAAGGAATCCTGTCGTGTTTCGCCATCGCGGTGAGCAAGGGCTTGCAGTACGGGGTGCCGTTGGAGGAGTTCGTCGACACCTTCACGTTCCAGACGTTCGAGCCCCGGGGCATGGTGGAAGGTCATCCCAACATCAAGATGTCCAACTCGATCGTGGACTACGTGTTCCGCTCGCTTGGGGTCGAATACCTACACCGGGACGAACTGGCCCAGGTGCCGCCCAACCGGGAAGGCGACCTGCCCGAGCCGCCTTCCGGGTTGGCGGTGGAGGCAGGCGTGCAACTCGGCTTGGACGACGCCGCAGCCGAAGCAGACGTCGATGCGGTCGAGCGGGCGGCGACGATGGCCGACGGTCCGATGACCGCGCCCTCCGAACCTGCACCGGCACCGGCACCGAGTCCGGTCGGGTCGAACGGCGCGGTGAAGACGGAGGCCGCGGTGGCCATGACCACCAAGCAGAGGACCGTGGACGCGGGGACGGCGAGCATGCAGTCGGCGCTGTCGGAGATGATGGGTGACGCACCCCTGTGCGACACCTGCGGCCACATCACCGTCCGCAACGGCTCGTGCTTCAAGTGCCTCAACTGCGGCAACTCCCTCGGCTGCAGCTAACCCCCCCCCAAAAAAAAAGTCCACGCGTACCCAGGGTTAGATCGGACGTATACGTCCGATCTAGCCCAGGGAAGCTCGGCCGGAAGCCGTGTAAATTCCACTGCATCGACCATCGCCCCGTCCGGAGTTCTCATGTCCACCGCTCACGATGAAAGTTGGGGCCTTCCCCATAAACCTGGTCGGCGCGCATGGTGGCCACGAATCGTGAAATTGCTGCTCCTCGCAGCACTGATTTCGGCTCTCGCGTTTCCGTGGTGGTTGAGTTCCCAGGTCACGCGCATCGACGTCGCCGGACTCTCGACTGACCGGAGCTCGCTTCATATTCTGGTCGTTGGTTCTGACAGTCGAGAAGGCCTCAGCGAGGAACAGCAAAGCGTGTTTGGTGCTGACTCCGTCGATGGTGAGCGCGCGGACACCATCTTCGTCTTGAGTCTCGATGGCGGGAAGGCCGCAGTGCTGGCTTTCCCTCGGGACCTTTGGGTGGAACGCTGCGATGGGACCATGGGCCGGATCAATTCGGCAACGGCAATATCCGGTCCGAGCTGTCTTGTCCGCACCGTCCGAGACCTTTCAGGCATCAACCTCAACCACTACATGGCGTTGAGCTTTGGCGGCTTCGCCACGTTGGTCGATTCGATCGGTGGAGTCGAGTTGTGCCTCGACGAGGCGATCTCCGACCGCGATGCGCACATCGATCTCCCGGCCGGTTGCCAGAGGCTCAACGGTGCGGACGCCCTCGGTTTCGTGCGGGTCCGAAAGATCGACAACGACCTGATGCGCATCCAACGGCAACAAGAATTTGTTCAAGCTTTTGCGCGGGAATTCGCCTCACCAGCAAGGCTGTTGAATCCACTGCGGTTAGCCGAACTTGCGAGCGATAGTGGCCATGCCGTGCGCGTCGACGAGCGGATGGGCGTCCTTGCCATGGCGCGCCTCGCATTGGGCGCCCGCGGTCTCGGACGCGGGTCGGGGGTCATCAACACCGTTCCCGTCGACCCTCGAACGACCTCTGACGGCGCAGCGGTGCTCGAAATGCGGATCGCCGAAGCAGAAGAGTTGTTCGCAGCCCACCGGACCGGATCCATCTTCGACGACATCCTCGACCTCGGTGTGGATGCAGACATCCGTCCTTCCGAGGTTCAGGTGACGATT
>JBBDWN010000173.1:0-11850 GCA_040902855.1 Acidimicrobiia bacterium
CGGCTGTCTCCCCCCAGCACTCCCTCCCAAAGCCTCGGTCGCGAGGGGGAGAGAGGTGCCTAGGGTCCCAACGGCGGTCGTGCTACGGTGAACTCCCGTGCTGAACAGGTATCGAAACCGTCTGTGCGGAGCCTCCGGAGACCTCCGTTGAAGGGCCGTCCCACCAAGTACGTTTTCGTGACCGGTGGTGTCGTCTCCAGTCTGGGGAAAGGCATCACTGCCGCCTCCCTCGGTCGGATCCTCAAGACCCGAGGACTCAACGTCGTCATCCAGAAACTGGATCCATACATCAACGTCGATCCCGGGACGATGAATCCGTTTCAGCACGGAGAGGTGTTCGTCACGGACGACGGGGGAGAGACCGACCTGGATCTCGGTCATTATGAACGGTTCGTCGGGACCAACCTTCGCCGTACATCGAACGTGACCGCAGGCTCGATCTATCTCTCCGTCATCAAGAAGGAACGCAGAGGGGACTACCTCGGCGACACCGTCCAGGTCATCCCGCACATCACGAACGAGATCAAGCATCGCATCCGCCAGGTCGGGTCGGAAGACGAGACCGACGTGGTCATCATCGAAGTCGGCGGAACCGTCGGTGACATCGAAGGTCTGCCGTTCCTCGAAGCCATCCGGCAGTTCGCCAACGACGTCGGACGGGAGAACGCCATGTTCATCCACGTCACGCTGGTTCCGTACATCGCCTCGTCGGAAGAGTTGAAGTCGAAGCCGACCCAGCACTCCGTCGCCGAACTCCGGTCCAAGGGCATCACGCCAGACATCATCGTCGTGCGCTCCGATCGGCCGATCGACGACGCGGTTCGCAAGAAGATCTCGTTGTTCTGCGACGTCAGCACCCGGGCGGTGGTGAGCGCTCCCGACGCCACCGACATCTACGAGGTTCCTTTGACGATGCACAAGAACGGCCTCGACACGGTGGTGTGCGAGCGGCTGGGTCTCGACTGCGATCCGCCGGACCTCTCTGTATGGCAGAAGATGGTCGAACGCATTCGCGTTGCAGACAACCCGGTGACGATCGGCATTGTCGGCAAGTACGTCGACCTGCCTGATGCCTACCTCTCGGTCGCCGAAGCGCTCCGTCACGGCGCCGCCGCCAACGACCTTTCGCTCGACCTGCGGTGGATTCCTTCCGACGAACTCACGGGAATGCTGTCGTCGAGCTACCTCGACGACCTTGACGGCATGGTCGTCCCTGGCGGTTTCGGATCGCGCGGTGTCGAAGGGAAGATTGCCGCCATCCGGTTCGCCCGCGAGCGCGGCATTCCGTTCCTCGGTCTGTGCCTCGGACTGCAATGCGCAGTCATCGAGTTCGCCAGGAACGTCCTCGACCTCGAAGAAGCGAATTCGACGGAGTTCGACCCGACCACCACCCATCCCGTCATCGACCTGATGGCGAGCCAGGAGGGTGTCGAGGACATGGGAGGAACGATGCGCCTCGGTCTTTACGCGGCCAAGCTGGCAGAAGGAACGCTCGTGCGGCGTCTCTACGGCAGCGAACTCATCTATGAGCGCCATCGGCACCGCTGGGAGGTCAACAATCGTTATCGCCGTGACCTCGAAGACGCAGGCATGTGCCTCTCGGGAGTCTCGCCCGACGAATCCCTGGTCGAATTCATCGAA
This sequence comes from Acidimicrobiia bacterium, assembly GCA_040902855.1. Classification (GTDB taxonomy): domain Bacteria; phylum Actinomycetota; class Acidimicrobiia; order Spongiisociales; family ZC4RG35; genus DATHWB01. The sequence goes on from JBBDWN010000173.1 coordinate 1,642, forward strand.
CTCCCTGACCATCCGTTCTTCGTGGGTACCCAAGCCCATCCCGAGTTCAAGTCCAGACCCGACGCGCCACACCCGCTCTTCGTGGGGTTGGCCCAGGCGGCCGGCCGTCACGCCGCCCGACGGCGTGCAGTCACGGCGGCAGCCGACGCGCCCGCTCCGTCACCGGTGAAGTGAACTTCGTCGAGGAGGGTGTCACCACTCTCGGCACCGGAATGTTCATCCGACTCGAGCGAGTCGTCCTGCGGGCGCCTGACGGAACGACTCATCCCAGAGACGTCCTCCGACATCCTGGCGGTGTCGCCGTCCTGCCCACCGAGTCCGGCCGAGTCTGGCTCGTGCGGCAGTACCGCGTTGCCGTTCGTCGACCACTTCTCGAGATCCCTGCAGGCAAACGCGACATCGCGGACGAGCCTCCGATCGAGGGCGCCCGGCGTGAGCTGCGCGAAGAGCTCGGGATGACCGCATCCGATTGGTCGTCCCTCGGGACGATGGAACCATCGCCCGGATACACAGACGAGGTCATCCACCTGTTCGCTGCCAGCGGTATCGTCGCCGATACGAGACATCCCCAAGGGGCCGAAGAGGTCGAAGCAGAAGTCGTGGAGATGTCGTTGGACGAGGCCCTGGAGGCGGTCGACTCCGGCGAGATCACCGACGCCAAGACCCAGATCGCCCTGCTGCGCTGGTCGAGGAGGAACCAATGATCGTTGGAGTGCCGCGCGAGGTGAAGACCTCCGAGTTTCGCGTTGCCATCACACCGGTGGGCGTGCGCGAGCTTGTGGCTCACGGCCACGAAGTTCTCATCGAGACGAACGCCGGTGAAGGCTCGACGATCCACGACGAGGAGTATGAGGCACAAGGCGCGCGGATAGTCAGCCACGCGACCGACATCTATTCGGAAGCGGACATGATCCTCAAGGTCAAGGAACCGCAAGCGAGCGAGTTCGACCTGTTCCGACCCGGTCAGCTGCTGTTCACGTATCTGCATCTCGCCGCCTATCCGGACGTCGCCGACGCCCTCATGGCCAAAGGTGTCACCGCGATCGCGTACGAAACCGTTCAGCTCTCCGACCGCTCGCTGCCGCTGCTGGCTCCGATGTCCGAGATCGCGGGCCGCATGGCGACCCAGGTGGGCGCCCGATTCCTTGAGAAGTCCCAAGGGGGACGCGGTGTGCTGCTCGGGGGGATACCCGGGGTCCGTCCGGCCAAAGTCGTGATCATCGGTGGAGGAACTTCGGGTTCGAATGCCGCCGCGGTCGCTGTGGGCATGCAGGCTCATGTGACGATCGTCGATCGTGACCTCGCCCGGCTGCGCACCCTCGACGCCCACTATCAGGGGCGTCTGGTCACGATGGCCTCCAATCGCCTGACGCTCGAAGAACTCGTCCTCGACGCCGACCTGGTCATCGGAAGCGTCCTCATTCCCGGGGCCAGCGCACCGAAGCTGGTCACCGAAGACATGGTGCGAGGGATGCCGCGTGGCGCCGTACTCGTCGACATCGCCATCGATCAAGGCGGGTGCTTCGAGACCAGCCGCGAGACCACCCACACCGATCCGGTCTACATGCTCCATGACGTCGTCCACTACGCCGTGGGCAACATCCCTGGCGCCGTCCCCAACACGTCCACCTACGGACTCACCAACGCCACCCTGCAATATGTTCTCGCCATCGCCGATCTGGGTGTCCGAGACGCCATCGGGCGTCACCCCGAGCTTCTCGGAGGGGTCAGCACCGTCTCCGGTCACCTCACGAATCTCGCTGTGACCGAAAGCCTCGGGCGGCCGTTCGTGGATCCGTTGGTGGCGCTCGCCGGTTGACCGGGCGATGGCCGCCCTCGACCGACAGATCGACGAGTTCCTGGCGGCGCTGGCCGTCGAGCGAGGGTTCTCTCCGGCCACCATCGATGCCTACCGGCGGGACCTGACGCAGTATCGGACTCACGTCGGAGACAACGAGTCGACGGTCGGGTCCATCGACGACTTCGTCACGTCTCTGAGCGACATGGCCCCGAGCACCGTCGCTCGGAAGATCGCTGCCATTCGCGGGTTCCATCGGTTTCTCGTCTCCGAGGGCATTCGCAGTGATGACCCGTCGGGACTGGTGGACGCCCCTCGGCTGGGAGACTCGATCCCGAAGGCTCTCGACGTGGAGGCGTGCATTCGGTTGGTCACCGCTCCCGATGCGTCCACCCCGGCGGGCTCGCGTGATCGAGCGATGCTCGAGGTGCTGTATGGCACAGGTGCGCGGGCGAGCGAGATCGTCACCCTCGATCTCGCCTCCCTCGACGTCGAGCAAGCAACCGCCGTGTTGACCGGGAAGGGCAACAAGCAGCGGATGGTTCCCCTCGGGGGCCCTGCGGTGGGTGCGCTGAGTGAGTGGTTGCAGGCACGGCTCGAGTTGGGTCCGAAGGACGACGCCGTGTTTGTGAACCTGCGGGGGCGGCGTCTCACCCGCCAAACGGTGTTCGATGTGGTGAAGCGCGCCGCGGTCCGGGCGGGTCTGGATTCGGCGGAAATCTCGCCGCACGTCCTCCGTCATAGTGCGGCGACGCACATGATCGAAGCGGGCGCCGACATCCGGACGGTTCAGGAATTGCTGGGTCACGCTAACGTGAGCACCACTCAGGTGTATACGCGAGTCACTCCCAGTCACCTCAGGGAGATCTACCTCGAAGCGCACCCGAGAAGCCAGTGAGGACGGACTATGACCACCTTCGACACGACTTCGGCGAAGGTCGCCCTGACGGAAGAACGAGAAAAGATCATCCACCAGATGATCGAACTCGGGGTGACCGATACCGGTGAGCTGACGGGCGACGTCGACTACGGCGACGGGTTCGCAGACGCGGGCGCAGCAACTGCGGAACGAACCGAAGTTCTGGTGGTCGTCGAATCCCTCAAGTCCCAACTCTCCGACATCGACGCCGCGTTCGTCCAGATCGAAAAGGGCGAATACGGGGTCTGCATCGTCTGCGGGAAGGACATTCCCAAGGATCGGCTGGAGTTCCGTCCATCGTCGATCCACTGCGTCGGTTGCAAGACGAGCCGCTGAACCCTTGCCGGAGTCGTGGAGCCATCTCACCCGCCGGTTCTTCTGGTCGCTGCGGGTGCGTCCGCTGACGCAACCAGAACGAGCGTATGTCGCTTCGCTGCTGGAAGGGGCGATGCGGGTGGCGTTCTTCGAACAGTCGACCGCCGATCAACGTCACGGTCTCGACGCTGCCCGACTCGCCGCCCGACATCGAGTCTCATCCGACGTGGTGACGGCGGCGCTCGTCCATGACATCGGAAAGCGGCACGCTCAGCTGGGTGTGATCGGTCGGTCGGTCGCGTCAGTCTGTGGCCGTCTCGGGCTTCCGGCACCGGCCCGCCTTGGGATGTACCTCGATCATCCTCGCCTGGGTGCAGACGAATTGGCCGGCTTCGGAGCGAGCCCTCTGATCGTCGACTTCACCCGCCACCACCATGGAGGGCGGCCGTCCAGCATCGCCGAGAACGATTGGGAGGTCCTGGTCGCCGCCGACGCGACGGTCACCGGACCGGGCGCCTTCGACAACTAGCCTCACGTTCGCAATGTCCTATCACGTCAGGACCTCGGTTTTCGAGGGGCCACTCGACCTGCTGCTCCAACTGATCACACGCCATCAGGTGGATGTGACGTCGGTCAGCCTCGCCGATCTCGTCACCGAATACCTCACCCACCTCGACGAGATGCGGACCCTCGACCTCGACGTGACATCCGAGTTCCTGTTGATCGCCGCCACCCTCATCCAGTTGAAGATTCGACAGCTCCTCCCGACCGACACCGACCTGGATCTCGACGAAGAGCTCGAGTTGATGGAGGAACGCGACCGTTTGCTCAGCCGTCTCCTGATGTGTGTGACGTTCAAAGACGTGGCCGCAGTTCTCTCTGCTCGACTCGAGATCTCCAACCGCTTTGTTGCGAGAACGGCGGGGCTCGACGCACAGATCACGGTGGTGGCGCCCGAAGTGGACCTCGGAGTCGACGCGAACGGCCTCCTCCAGATTGCCACCCGGGTATTCACGACCCGTATCACCGAGCCCGACCTCGATCATCTGGAGCTCGACCTCCCGTCCGTTCAGTCGGCCATCGATGAGCTACGAGTGAGGGTGACCGAACTCGCCGAGACGACGTTCGAGGACCTCGTGGCCCATTGCACCCGCCGGGTCGAGATCGGCGCCTATTTCCTCGCCCTCCTCGAAATGGCGCGGTGGGGACTCGTCGAACTCGCCCAGGATGACTGGTTGTCGGACATCGAGGTGCGCCGGACCACCGGCGAAGCCCGCGGCCTCGTGTCCGAGTGGTCCGAGTGATGGAGACCTCGGCCGCACTCGAATCGATCCTATTCGTCACCGAGTCGCCGATTCCCACGACCGAGCTGGCAGAGTTGCTCGAGATGCCGGTCGAGTCGGTGGAACAGGAACTCGAACGACTGTCGCAGGCACTCGCCGAGCGGGGGAGTGGCCTCACCGTTCGGCAGGTGGGCGGTGGATGGCGGCTGTACACCCGTCCCGAGACTTACCCGTACCTCGAGCGGTTCGCCGCCGGTCCGACCGCCCGGCGCCTTTCGCCGGCCGCACTCGAAGTGCTTTCCGTGGTGGCCTACCGCCAGCCGGTGTCGCGCGGTCAGATCGCCGAGATCCGCGGCGTCGACTCCGACTCTTCCATCCGGTCGTTGGAACGACTCGGGCTCATCGAAGAAGCGGCCAGACTGGCCACTCCGGGCAATCCGGCCGTCTACCGGACTTCGGAGACGTTCCTGGAGCGGCTCGGCCTCAACTCGTTGGACGAGCTTCCGCCGCTCGCCGACCATGTTCCGCCGGCATCGGTCGTGGAGGTTCTCGAGGAGACCTTTCGGGATACCATCGACGAGTGACTCCCGTCCGCCTGCAGAAGGCCATCAGCGCCGCCGGCCTCATGTCGCGGCGAGCAGCCGAGGACCTCATCCGCGAAGGCCGGGTGACAATCGACGGTCGAAAGGCGGTCCTCGGCGATCGATGCGACCCGGAAGTCTCGGTTGTGATGGTGGACGGTGCCCGCATCCCGATCGCTCCCGGGATCGTCACCTACCTCGTTGCCAAACCCCCCGGTGTGGTGTGTACGACCAAGGACCCGCAGGGTCGACCGACCGTCATCGACCTCGTACCGCCTGAGCCTCGGGTGTGGCCGGTGGGACGCCTTGACACGGACTCCGAGGGACTGATCCTCGTCTCCAACGACGGCGACCTCACGAACCACGTCACCCACCCCTCCAACGGTGTGACGAAGACCTACGTCGTCGAGGTGTCCGGCAGCCCGGGTCGCAAGGCGCTCCGGGCGCTCGAAGAAGGCGTCCAACTCGACGACGGACCTGCCCGGGCCTTTTCAGCCCGCCGTCTGGACCTTTCGGGACGACGCTCGCTCATCGAGATCGTCATGAACGAAGGTCGAAACAGAGAGGTGCGACGGATGTGCGACTTCATCGGCCATCCGGCCCTTCGGCTCGTCCGGACCGCGATCGGACCGATCGTCGACCGTTCGCTCGAACCAGGTTCGTGGCGGCCCCTCAGCCCTGGCGAAGTGGCTGCGCTCTATCGCTACGGTCGATCATGACGATGACATCGACCTACAACGTCCGCCCCGTCACCCGGCCCCTCTCCGCTGTCGTGCGACCACCCGGCTCAAAGAGCATGACCAATCGCGCTCTCGTCATCGCCGCACTTGCGCGAGGTGGCGCCGTGAGCCGCCTGATCGGCCCGCTCGAAGCCGACGACACCGTGGTCATGCGGGACGGCCTGCGCCAGTTGGGGGTGATGATCGACGACGTCGACGACCCGTGGCTCGTGCTCGGCACCGGGGGTCGCCTCAGCGGCAACGCTCACATCGACGCCGGAGCATCCGGGACCACCGCCCGGTTCCTCACTGCCGTTGGAGCGCTCGCCGACGGGCCAGTCACCATCGACGGCACATCCCGAATGCGGGAACGACCGATTTCGGACCTCACAGATGCCCTCGCCCGACTGGGAGCCACGGTCGCGACGGAGACAGGGGCGCCACCTGTCACCGTCACCGGTCCGCTGCGGGGGGGCAGAACCGAGGTTGCCGGGAACGTGTCGAGCCAGTTTCTCTCTGCACTCCTGTTGATCGGCCCGATGCTGGACGACGCTGTCGAAATCGCGGTCACCGGCCCACTCGTCTCCGAACCGTACGTCTCGGGCACCATCGACGTCATGCGAGCGTTCGGCGCCGACATTCGGCAGACCGGCACTTCGTACCTGGTGGCGCCGACCGGCTACGAAAAGGCGCATTTCGAGATCGAACCGGATGCTTCCGCCGCGGTCTACCCGGCCGTCGCGGTGGCGATCGCCGGCGGCTCGGTCGTGGTACCCGGAATCGGCGCCCAGTCGCGCCAACCGGATCTCGGGGTGCTCGACGTGCTCGTTGCGATGGGATGTCGGGTGACCCGAGCCGAGCACGACATTCGCATCGAGGCAGAAGGCACGCCTCTCCAACCAGTCGACGTCGACCTCAGCGGGTCACCCGACGGGGCGCTGGCGGTCGCCGTCGCATGTCTCTTCGCTGCAGGCCCGTCCCGCCTGGGCGGACTCGGGACGCTCCGGATCAAGGAAACAGACCGGCTCGCTGCGCTGCAGAACGAGCTCCGCAAGCTGGGGGCGGACGTGTCGATCGACGGGGACAGCCTGGTCATCATTCCCGGCGAATTCCGGGGTGCGGAGATCGACACGTACAGCGATCACCGGATGGCGATGGCGTTCTCCCTGGCAGGTCTGAAGATCGACGGTGTGGCGATCCGCGATCCGAACTGTGTCACCAAGACCTGGCCCGGCTATTTCGAAGCGCTGGAGGCAATGTGCCGGGGCTGATCGTCGCCATCGACGGCCCCGCCGGTTCGGGCAAATCCTCAGTCGCACGGTTGGTGGCGGCGCGCTTGCGGCTCCCGCATCTGGACACGGGTGGCTTCTATCGGGCGGCCACCTTGCTCGCCCTGCGCGCTGCGGTCGATCCGCATGACTCCGACGCGGTGGTGCAGGTGCTCGATGGCGTCGAGATCTCGTCGCGTGACGGGCTGACGGTGATCGGCGACGAGATCGTGGAATCGGCGATACGCGAGCGGGAGGTGACGTCGTACGTGAGCCAAGTGAGCGTCCACCCCCGTGTGCGGGAGATCCTCGTCGACAAGCAGCGCCGATGGGTTGCCGATCGCGGTGGGAGCGCGATCGTCGAAGGCCGCGACATCGGCACGGTGGTGTTCCCGGATGCTCCGGTGAAGATCTACCTCACTGCCGACGAGGACGAACGGGCTCGCCGCCGGGCGCGGGAACGAGGCGAAGACCCGTCGGCTCACCTCGAAGCGATCCGTCGCCGTGACACCATCGACGGTTCCCGCCAAGTCGCTCCGTTGATGGCAGCCGACGACGCGGTCGTCATCGACACCACGGATCTGGAGATCGGAGACGTCGTCGAGACGATCGTCCGTCTCGCCGAGACCGCTCAGGCCTGAACCGCCAGGGGATCGACGGTGTCGGTCACGAGGTCGAGCGCTTCGGTCGCGGTCCAGTCGCGATCGCGTTCGAGCGGTCCCGGACCGGCGGGACGGGCCGTCACGCTCGCCTCCACGAGGCTTTGAAGGGTGCTGACAAATGCTCGAAGTTGGCGGGGGAGTGGGAAGTACTCCTCTTCGTCGGTGACCGAGAACAGTTCGAACCCGAGACGGGGGTCGACCCGGTCGATGACTTCCTGCACGAGATGGTCTGGCGCAGACGCACCCGCCGTCACACCGACGACCGTCGCCTCGTCGAGCCACTCCTGGCGGATCTCGGATGCCGAGTCGATGCGATGGGCGGCGATCCCGTGCTCCCTGGCGACTCTGACCAACGCCTGGGTGTTCGACGAGTTGTCCGAACCGACGACGAGGATCAGGTCGCACTCGGCGGAGAGCGCCTGAACTGCCGACTGACGGTTGGTCGTGGCGTAACACAGGTCGCTCTTGCGGGCCGTCCACAACTCCGGGAATCGCTCCGACGCCTCATCCATCACGGCCTGCCATTCGTACATCCCGAGGGTGGTCTGGGCGAGCAGCGCGACCTTGGACGGATCGACCGGCTCGAAGGACGACAGACCCATCTCGGGTTCTACGAGTGTGATCGCGTCGGGCGCCTCGGCCACTGTGCCCACGGCCTCGTCGTGGCCCTCGTGACCGACGTAGAGGATGTCGAAACCGTCACTCGCCATGCGCTTGACCTCGTGATGCACCTTCGTCACCAGCGGGCACACGGCGTCGATGACGACCGCGGCCCGGGCAGCGGCACCATCGACCACCTCGGGGGAGGAACCGTGGGCGGACAGCATCACCGGAGCTCCCTCCGGCACCTCGGAGATGTCGGAGACGAAGACGACGCCGACCCGCTCGAACGCCTTCACGACCCACTCGTTGTGGACGATCTCGTGGTAGCAGTACACGGGGCCGTCGAAGATTCGGACCATCCAAGTGAGGGCCTTGATCGCCATCTCCACGCCGGCGCAGAAGCCGCGTGGCTGGGCAAGAAGCAGTCGTTCAACCATCGGTCGCGAGGTTAGGGCGAGGGCGATGGCACCGGGAATGACCCCTACCCTGGCGCGTCTCATGAACCGCCTTCCCATCGTCGCCGTCGTTGGCCGCCCCAACGTGGGCAAGTCCAGCCTCGTCAACCGCATCGTCGGTGGGCGTCCGGCCGTGACCGAGGAGATGCCCGGCGTCACGCGAGACCGTCGCGACTTCATTGCCGATTGGGCGGGCCGGCAATTCGTGCTCGTCGACACCGGCGGGTGGGAGTTGACTCCGGGCGAGCCTCTGTCGTCGGCCATTCGCGCCCAGGCCGAAGCCGCCATCCATTCGGCGGATGCCGTGATCTTCGTCGTCGACGGCACGACCGGCGTCTCGGACGACGATGCAGGTGTGGTGCGTCTGTTGCGCAGCGCCGAAGTGCCCATCGTCCTCGCCGCCAACAAGATCGACGCCGGCGGACGCAATCCCCTCGTCGACGACCTGTGGACGATCGGTCTGGGTCAGCCGTACGGAGTGTCCGCCATCCACGGGAGGGGAGTGGGCGATCTTCTCGACGAGTTGGTGAGGGTGCTGCCATCGGACACTGGCCCCGCCGAGGACGACGACCGTCCGAAGATCGCGATCATCGGACGACCCAACGTCGGCAAGTCCACCCTCCTCAATCGCCTTCTCGGTGAACAGCGGGTGATCGTCTCAGACCGGCCTGGCACGACTCGAGACCCGATCGACGCACCGGTGAACATCGACGGTCGCGAATACCGGATCACGGACACCGCAGGAATCCGGCGCAAGCCACAGATCACCGAGGATTCGGACTTCTATGCCGTGCTGCGTGCCCGCGAGGCGCTCGCCGAGGCCGACGTCGCCCTGCTCCTGATCGACGCCCTGGACGGGGTGACCCACCAAGACCAGCGGATCGCGGCGGAAGTGGTCGAAGCGGGGGCGTCGCTCGTGATCCTGCTCAACAAGTGGGACGCGATCGACGAAGAGCAGCGGGAACTGACCGAGAGGTCGATACCCGACCGCCTCGGGTTCGTGTCGTGGGCTCCCGTGCTGCGGATGTCTGCAGAGACCGGGGCCCGCATCAAACGGATCGGACCCGCCGTCGAACTGGTCATCGAGAACCGCACGCGTCGCATAGGAACCGGCGAGCTCAACCGCGCAGTCCGAGGCTGGACGGCCGCCCACCCCCCGCCGGTCCGCAAAGGGAGACGGCCCAAGGTGCTCTACGTGGTGCAAGCCGCCACCGCTCCTCCCACGTTCATCATCTTCATCTCGGGAGGTGAGCTCGGCGACGACTACCTGCGGTTCCTCGAGAACCGCCTACGTGACGAGGTCGATTTCACCGGGGTGCCGGTCAGGATCTTTCCTCGGTCCAAGGCACGGATGGATTGAGCGATGGGGGAATCGCCATTCCTGCCTGACGAGGATGCGACTGACGCCGAACCCACGCCGTGGGGTTTCCGCATCACACTGATCGCCGGAGCGGCCTATCTGCTGTACCGGTTCGCACAGGGCATCGCCTGGTTGTGGCAGGTGGCCACCGGCTAACGTATCGGGTCCGAACGGGCTGTGGCGCAGCTTGGTAGCGCGCTTGACTGGGGGTCAAGAGGTCGGGAGTTCAAGTCTCCCCAGCCCGAC
>JBBDWN010000174.1:0-1729 GCA_040902855.1 Acidimicrobiia bacterium
AGCAGCCGTCGGTCCCCCCAAACGGCCTGCGGCCGAGGGGGGACAAATCACTCGCTTCGCTCCTGGGGGGACAGAGGTGAGCCAACTCCGCACGCGCTGGCTCGGCAGGCTTTCGTACACCGAAGCCTGGGATCTGCAGCGCGCCATCCACGATGGCAAGTCCACGGGCCGCACCGACGACGACTATCTGCTGCTCCTCGAACATTCCCATACCTACACGGTGGGGCGGAACGGGGACGGGTCCAACCTGCTGGTCGACCCGTCGACGCTGGCCGAATGGGATGCCGAACTCCATCATGTCGACCGCGGCGGTGACATCACCTATCACGGCCCTGGCCAACTCGTCGGGTATCCGCTGCTGACACTCGACGACCCAATGCGGGTCGTCCCATTCGTGCGCGATCTCGAACAGGTGCTGATCGACGCCCTCGCCGACCTCGGGATCTTGGCGTGGCGGGAGACCGGTATGACCGGCGTGTGGACCGCGTCTGGCAAGGTGGCGGCGATCGGGGTGCGGGTGTCCCGCAAGGTCACGATGCACGGCTTCGCCCTCAACCTGTCCGCCGACATGGATTACTTCGGACGTATGAACCCGTGCGGCATGACCGACCGGGCCGTGACCAACGTGTCCGACATCCTCGGACGTCACGTCTCCATCGAAGAAGCCGTCGAACTTGTCACACCCCATTTCGCCGAAGTGTTCGGGTACGAAGACAACGAGATCCAGATCGGGGCGTTCACCCGCACGCAGGGACGGGAACGCTCCTTCGAAGTCGACCGCCTCCTCGAAGCGGGCACCTTTTCGCCCGAGAAGCGTGCCACCGAGCCGGTCCTGTTCAACGGTCGGCTCCCCGGCGAGCCTCCCCGCCCGGATTGGATGCGGGTCACGGCACGGATGGACGAGGACTACATCGAACTGAAGAAGATGATGCGCGGTCTCGACCTGCACACGGTGTGTGAGGAGGCCCGCTGTCCGAACATCTTCGAGTGCTGGGGGATGGGCACCGCCACACTGATGATCCTCGGGGACAAGTGCACACGAGCCTGCAGTTTCTGCAACGTGATGACAGGAAAGCCGACCGAGTTCGACGTCCTCGAACCGTTCCGGGCGGCCGACGCCATCGCACAGATGGACTTGTCGCATGCGGTGATCACCTCGGTCAACCGTGACGACCTTTCCGATGGTGGAAGCGGCATCTTCGCCGAGACGATCCGCCAGGCACGGACTCGGTCGCCTCACACCGACATCGAAGTTCTCATCCCCGACTTCAAAGGGTCGCGGGCCGATCTCGAAACGGTGATGGCCGCCGACCCCGAGGTCCTCAATCACAACACCGAGACGGTGCTGCGGCTGCAGCGCGAGATCCGCACGTCGGCGAGTTACGGCCGTTCCCTGGCGCTGCTCGCCCGCGCCAAGTGGATCAACCCGCAGTCAGTGACCAAGTCGGGACTCATCGTCGGCATGGGCGAGACGCGAGGAGAGGTGCTTGGCGCGTTGGCCGATCTGCGTGCGGTGGGCGTCGACATCGTCACCATCGGCCAGTACCTGCGCCCCACGGCCAGACATCGTCCGATCCATCGCTACGTCCATCCGGACGAGTTCGCCGAATACAAGGCATACGGGGAGTCGATCGGAATCCCGCACGTCGAGTCCGGCCCCCTCGTCCGCTCCAGCTACCACGCCAAGGACGCCTCCGAACGAGTCTTCGACCTCATCGGCCGCCCCCGC
>JBBDWN010000175.1:0-11530 GCA_040902855.1 Acidimicrobiia bacterium
GCATCCGGAACGTCTCGACCTGGCCGACGAGCAGCCCCTGTTCCGCTGGATCGTCGAGATGGCCTCCGCCTGATCAGGCGCGGATGACGGCGTCGGTGAACACCAGCTCGCCGTCTGCCACCGAGACCCCGATGGCGGCACCGTCGGCGTACGAGCCGTCCAGCAGCTTCACAGCGATCCGATCGGCCAGTTCGCGCTGGATCACCCGTTTGAGAGGACGCGCCCCGAAGGCAGGGTCGTAGCCCCACTCGGCGAGCAGGTCCTTGGCGGCGGCGTCGAGCACCAACTCGATCTCGCGCTCGGCCAGTCGAGCCACCAGCCCTTCCAACTGGATGTCGACGATCGCCCGAATCTGGGACGCATCGAGCCGGTCGAACACCACGACGTCGTCCACCCGGTTGAGGAACTCGGGACGGAAGTGGACACGGACCGCAGCCATCACCCGCTCGGAGATGACCTCGGGCGGGAGATCGGTCTGGATGTGCTCGGACCCGAGGTTCGACGTCATGATCAACACCGCGTTGGTGAAATCGACCGTCCGCCCCTGTCCGTCGGTGAGACGACCGTCGTCGAGCACCTGGAGCAGAGCGTTGAACACGTCGGGATGGGCTTTCTCCACCTCGTCGAGGAGGATCACCGAATACGGTCGGCGCCGGATCGCCTCGGTCAGCTGTCCGCCCTCGTCGTATCCGACGTACCCGGGCGGTGCTCCGATGAGCCTGCTCACCGAATGCTTCTCCATGTACTCGGACATGTCGATGCGAACCATTGCCCTGTCGTCATCGAAAAGGAACTCCGCCAACGCCCGGGCGAGTTCGGTCTTCCCGACCCCGGTGGGTCCGAGGAAGAGGAACGAGCCGATCGGCCGGTGGGGATCGCCGAGTCCCGCCCGATTGCGGCGCACAGCGTTGGCAACCGAGTCGACCGCGCGGTCCTGGCCGACGACTCGGCGGTGCAAGTGAGATTCGAGGTGGACCAGCTTCTCCAGTTCACCCTGCATGAGCTTGGCGACCGGGATCCCGGTCCATCGTCCCACCACTTCGGCGACGTCTTCCTCGGTCACTTCCTCAGACAGCATCCGGCCCTCGGCATGTAGCCGCTCGAGGTGCTCCTGACCTGTGACGAGTGCAGATTCGAGTTCCGGAAGACGTCCATATCGGAGTTCGGCGGCCGCCGTCAGATCGCCATTTCGCTCTGCGCGTTCGGCGTCTGCCCTGACCCTCTCGATCTCCTCCTTGGTGGAACGGATCGTTGCGATCGACTGCTTCTCCAAATGCCAGCGGGCCGTGAGCGCCTCGATCTCCTCGTCGAGATCGGCGAGTTCCTCGCGCAACGATGTGAGCCGCTGGCTCGAAGCGGAGTCGGACTCCTTGGCGAGTGCCGCCTCCTCGATCTGCAGTTGGATCTTGCGCCGGGTGCGTTCGTCGATCTCCTCCGGCATCGAGTCGATTTCGATGCGGAGGCGGGATGCGGCCTCGTCGATCAGGTCGATGGCCTTGTCGGGGAGCTTGCGGGCGGGGAGGTACCGGTCAGACAGGGTGGCTGCAGCAAGAAGGGCTCCGTCGGTGATGCGAACGCCGTGATGCACTTCGTATCGCTCCTTCAGCCCGCGCAGAATCGCCACCGTGTCGGTGACCGACGGTTCGGCGACGAAGACGGACTGAAACCGCCGTTCGAGCGCCGCGTCCTTCTCGATGTGCTTGCGAAACTCGTCGAGGGTCGTGGCGCCGATCATCCGCAGCTCTCCGCGGGCGAGCATCGGCTTGAGCATGTTGGAGGCGTCCATCGAGCCTTCGGCGGCACCGGCGCCGACCATCGTGTGCAGCTCGTCGATGAAAGTGATGACCTCGCCTTGGGCGTCGGTGATCTCGGCGAGGACCGCCTTGAGTCGCTCCTCGAACTCTCCCCGATACTTGGCACCAGCCACCATCGAGGCGAGATCGAGCGCGACGATGCGCTTCGTCTTGAGGCCTTCTGGAACGTCGCCATCTGCGATACGCCGGGCCAAGCCCTCGACCACCGCCGTCTTCCCAACACCGGGTTCGCCGATCAGCACCGGGTTGTTCTTGGTCCTGCGGCTGAGCACCTGGATGACCCTGCGGATCTCCTCGTCGCGGCCGATCACCGGATCGAGCTTGCCTTGTCGGGCCGCATCGGTGAGGTCCCGCCCGTACTGCTCCAACGCATCGAAGGTGGACTCGGGATCGTCTGAGCGCACGCGCTGCGACCCGCGAACGTCTTTCAGTGCGGAGAGCACCGAGTCCACGCTGACGCCCTCGCCGGCGAGCAGGTCGCGAGCCGGGCCTGTGGATTCGGTGAGAGCGAGGAGGAGGTGCTCCACCGAGATGAAATCGTCCCTCATCTCCTTTCGGCGAGCGTCGGCCCGGGCCAGGACATTGGCGAGATCGGCGTCGACGGTCGGCGTCGAAGCACCGTACGCCTTGGGGAGCTTGTCGAGTTCTCCGGCGACCGCAGTGCGCAGGTCGGGAACCGACGCACCGGCCGCCTGCACCAGTGGCAGGGCGATTCCGTCCGTCTGGTCGAGCAATGCCGCCAGCATGTGCACCGACGTCACAGCCGGGTGGCTGCGCGCGACGGCACGTTCCTGCGCCGCAATGAGGGCGGCGCGGGCCTTCTGGGTCAGCCGCTCGAGATCCATAGGGGTGCGTCCTTTCTCAGAGGATATCAATAAATCTAAGTCATTATACCTCAGATCTATTCCCGAATTCTCCCAGAAAGGCGATCAGGCGCCTTCGACCGCCGCAGCGATCCGACGCAACAACACGACATCTTCCGGGTCGGCTCCGGGCTCGGCTTCCGGGGGCGGACCCTGCATGCGGTTGTAGGCCTTCACCACGAAGAACAGCACCAGACCGACGATGAGGAAGTTCACCAGCGCTTGTACGAATGCCCCGACCGAACCGATTCGCAGGCCCGTCTCGGGATCGGCCGGCCCGAAGGTCCCCATCATCTCGAGGCTCGAGAGGTCGAACACCATCCCGATGAGCGGGCTGACGATCCGGGTGGTGAGTGCGGTGACCACCGAAGCGAAGGCGACCCCAAGTACGAAGGCGACGGCGAGTTCGACCAGGTGGCCCCGGTTGATGAACTCCTTGAACTCTCGGATCACGTCTCGCTCCCCCCTGGTTGGCTGTGGCGAGGAAACATACTCCGGCGTTCAAAGCGACGGCCGACCGAGAGAGGGGCCTAGCCTGGTCCCGGATGACATCGAACCACACGCAGCGACCATTCCTCGCCACGATCGAGCAGACCCAGGATGGTGACCGGGTCCGAGTCGAGATCACCATCGGGTTCGCCGGCGAAGTCCACCGCGGCACGGCCGAGGGCGTGGCCGATCCACACCATCGCGCGCGGGTGGTCGGAGAGGCGACGCTGCGTGCCATCGAACACCTCACCGGTGACCTCGCCGAGTTCGATCTGAGCGCCGTTGCCACATCCGATCTGGGACCTGTCCGGATCGCGTTGGCGCAGGTGAGACAGGCCGGGTGGTCGGACTATCTGATCGGATCGTCTCTCGTTCGAGACGGCGACTCGGCCACGGCGACTGCCAAGGCAGTCCTCGACGCAGTCAACCGCCGGATCATGCGCACCCGCTGAGGCTCGAACCCTGGGGGACTATCCCGCGGCGTTGACTAGCGCGTGTCGTGTGCTACCTTGCATCTCATGGTAGTTCGATGGTAGCGAGGAACACTGCTTCCGACCGTGGTCGGAAGCGCCAATCCAGTCCGGATCGCAACACCCAACTGTTGAAGGGGGTGCTCGACATGTGTCTGTTGGCAGTGATCTCAGAAGAGCCGAGTTACGGCTATGAGATGGTCCGCAAGCTCACCGAACGCGGGCTCGACCTCGTGAGTGAAGGAGCGATCTATCCGGTACTCAGCCGAATGCAACGCAATGGGCTGATAGAGGGATACCTGGTCGAATCACCGGAAGGTCCTGCGCGGAAGTACTACCGGATCGAGAAGACGGGAACAGCCGCGTTGGCGGAATGGACGAAAGCGTGGCATCAGCTGTCGAAGGGCGTCGGCAACGTGCTGGGAGGAGATCCAGATGAGTGAAAGCGGAGACCTCGCCCGCATCGGCGCCGATTGCGACCGGTACTGGCGCGAGAACGGAGTGCCTCGGCGAGCGCGCACACAGATGCGACTCGAACTCGAACAGCACCTGGCAGACGCCGCCGCAGACGGACGGCCTGCTTCAGCCGTGATCGGTTCGAACATCGAACGATTCGCGGCGGAATGGGCAGAAGGACAAGGGCACGGCAACGAGAGAACGACATGGAACGACGTGCAGACCGGACAAGCCGACTTCCGCCGCATGACACGACGGACCATGGCGACCTACGGCCTGGGGATTGTCGCTCTCATGGGCGGTGTCGTGGCAGGAAGTCTCGCTCAAGGAGGTGACGATGTGAACAATGAATCATGGCGATGGGTGTGGACCCTGTTCGCTCTCGGCATGGGAATCGGTGAGATCTTCACCGCCGGATTCTTCTTGCTCCCGTTCGCGATCGGAGCGGCTGCCGCGGCCGTGCTGGCGTGGTTGGGGGTGGCGCTCGCCGCGCAGTGGCTGGTGTTCTTCGGTGTTTCGGCGATCGCATTCGCCTACCTCCGCAAGTTCATCGATCGTCAGGACGATCAGGTCCAGCCGCGGATCGGAGCCAACCGATGGCTCGAAGCCAGAGGAGTCGTGCTTCAAGACATCGACCCGCACTCCGGTACCGGAATGGCGCGGATCGACACCGAAGAGTGGCGGGCGATCAGCGACGACGGGACACCGATCGCGGCTGGCACGCGAATCATCGTGACCAACGTCCAAGGGTCGCGGCTCGTCGTCAGCCCGCTGGTCGAAGAATGACGACAGAACAGAAAGAGAGGTAGGCAATGGACGCACTCGTGTTCCTGCTCTTCATCCTGGCAGTGGCGGCGATCCTCGTCGCAGCAGCCGGATTCCGGGTAGTCAGACCGTTCGAAAAGGGGCTGATCGAGTTCCTCGGACGGTACGAAAAGACGGTGGACAGCGGACTCCGCTGGGTGATCCCGTTCGTCAAGCGCATCACGAAGGTCGACATGCGCGAGCAGGTGGTCGACGTGCCACCGCAGGAGGTCATCACCAAGGACAACGTGGCGGTGACGGTGGACGCGGTCATCTACTACGAGCCGACGGACCCTGTGAAGCTCAAGTACAACGTCGGGAACTTCATCCTGGCCGTGACGAAGCTGGCGCAGACGAACCTGAGGAACGTGGTCGGTGATCTCGACCTGGACGCAGCCCTCACCTCCCGTGAGGTGATCAACGCCAAGCTCCGTCAGATCCTCGATGATGCGACCGACAAGTGGGGAACGCGTGTCGTTCGCGTCGAGATCCAGCGGATCGAGCCGCCGGCCGACGTGACCGAAGCGATGCACCGTCAGATGAAGGCCGAGCGTGACCGGCGTGCCGCCGTCACCGAGGCCGAAGGCGAGAAACGGGCCGCCATTCTCCGCTCGGAGGGCATCAAGGAGTCCAACGTCCTCGAAGCCGAAGGTCAGGCGGAAGCGATCAAGCGGGTTGCCGATGCCGACCGGTATCAGAAGGAAACGGTCGCCGAGGGCGAAGGTCGCGCCATCGAGCGGGTCTTTGCCGCGATCCACAACGGCGACCCGACGCCGGACCTGATCGCCATCCGGTATCTGGAGACATTGGGGCTCGTCGCCGACGGTCAGGCCACGAAGATCTTCCTGCCCCTCGACACGAGCGGGGTGCTGGGAAGCGTCGCCGCCATCGGGGAGATGTGGAAGGACATGGAACCGGGCACCGAGCGCCGACCGACCGCGTCACGCACGACATCGTCCAGCTCGACGACACCGAGTTCCCAGCAGGACTGAACCAACCGTGGGCCAGCCGGGCGCCCCAGGGCCTGGCGAACCCAGGGTTCGTGGGGCCCTCCAGGGGCCCCTACAGCCCACGGTTCGCCCTTCTTGAGCGCATCGTGTCGAACCGTGGGCTCACGGGGCCCTCCAAGGGCTCCGTGAACCCTGGGTTCTCGGAGCCCTTTTTCAGCCGGCGGTGCGGTCCATCGAGGCGAGGGTGGCTTCGACTTCGGCGGGTTCGACGGGCGGGAAGAAGATCATCGTGAACTGGTCACAACGATCACCGGGCTGCTCGAACCAGCCGACCACCCACGAACCGTCGTCGAACGGACCGGCCACCGCCCGAGCCCCGTCGATCGACACCTCGCCCTTCTCCCCCGGCCACTCCTCCAACGGCAACGTGCCGCGGATCAACGCCATCGCCAGCCCGCCGTCACCATCGAGCCAGATGGTGCTCGAGGTCCCTGCGATCTCCAGGTAGTCGTTCCGCTCCAGATCCTCGGGGTCCACGATGGTCGGCTCGACCCGTTCAGGAACTACCTCGACGCGGTATGGCGGCGGGGCGCACTCTGCGGGACGGGTCGTCGTGGTCGTCTCCTCCACCGTGGTCGACGTCGTCTCGGGCGGCGGAGTCGTGGTCGTGGATGTCTCTGCGCCACCGGTACACGCGGCAACGAGAAGAAGGAAAGGAACGAGCCTTCGCATTGCGACGAGGGTACCGCCGGTGCCCACGCACCCCCGACTCCACGACGCACAAACCCCCGGCACCCCATAGAGTCGGCGGCGCCCCGACCGAAAGACCGCATGACCCCGAAAGAACGCGCAGCTGCCGTCATCGGCAACGCCCGCGCCGACCTCGAAGAACTCAGCCACTGGATGTATCACCATCCGGAGGTGGCCTATGAGGAGTTCGAGAGTTCCGCCCGGCTGGCAACGTTCCTCGGCGACAGCGGTTTCGACGTCGAGTACCCCGCCTACGGCCTGGACACCGCCTTCGCGGCTCGCGTCGGCACCAACGGGCCTCACGTCGTGATCTGCGCCGAATACGACGCCTTGCCGGGGGTCGGTCACGCCTGCGGGCACAACATCATCGCCACTGCGGCCGCCGGTGCCGGAATCGCACTCGCGCCCCTCGTCGACGACCTGGGCATCCGGCTCACCGTGCTCGGCACACCTGCCGAAGAGCACTACGGCGGCAAGGTCGATCTCATCGAGGCCGGCGCATTCGAAGGAGTCGCGGCAGCGATGATGATCCATCCCTCCACCGAGGACGTCGTCGATCCGAGAGTCATCTCGGTGGCGCACATCGACGTCCACTTCTACGGCAAGGAAGCCCATGCCTCCGCCCACCCGCAACTCGGGATCAACGCCCTCGACGCCTTCGTCCAGGCCTACGTCAACGTGTCGACACTCCGCCAGGCGATCTATCCGACCGACAAGATCCACGGCGTCATCCGGGAGGGTGGTCACGCCCCCAACATCATCCCTGCGTACACCCGGTCCTCTTGGTATGTCCGGGCCGCCACAAAGGAGAAGCTCGATGGCCTGTTCCCCAGAGTGGCAGCGTGCTTCGAAGCGGCGGCACTCGCCACCGGATGCCGAGTGGAGATCCAGCACGTCGGCCACACGTACACCGAGATGGTGAGCGACCAGACGCTCGTCGAGTACTACGCGGCGAACACTGCGGAACTGGGCAGACCGATGATGCGCGGTCGGGACCTGCCGCCCGATCAGACCGGGTCAACCGACATGGGGAACGTCTCGCTCCTGGTCCCGACGATCCATCCGATGCTGGACATCTCGGCGACACCCCACGTGAACCATCAGCCCGAATTCGCCGCACACACGATCACTCCAGACGGGGACCGGGCGATCATCGACGGGGCGACGGCGATGGCGTGGACGGTCATCGATCTCGCCCAGAACGACGCCTGGAGCCGGTTGGGCGTGCCGTTCAGCTGACACGGTCAGCGGTAGCCAGGCACTGGCTACGCCGACTGCTCAGGTTGGAGAGAAGCGCGCCTCGAACCGTTCGGCCTTCTGGATGATCTCGGCGGGCATCGCCATGATCCGATCCTGCAGTTCCGAAGCCCGCGCGTTCAGACCGGACAGCCGATCGAGTCCCCACTGAGAGATCAGCGGCATGACCACGTTGTCGTGGTGGATCCGCATGTTGTAGACGCCGGCCCTGGCGATGTCGATCGACCGGCGGAGGTAGCCGGGGATTCCCACGCCGGGCATCTGGAAGTTGGCGAAGGTGTTGAGGATGCCTTCGAGTGCGGCCTCGGGATGATCTTCGATCATCTTCGCCATCACGCCCTTGTAGAAGAGAAAGTGGTGGTTCTCGTCCGACGCGATCTGCCGCATGAGTTCGAAAGCGGTCTCGTCGTCGGTGATTCTCCCCGCGTTGCGGTGGGAGATTCGTGTGGCGAGTTCCTGGGCGGAGGTGTAGGCGAACAGTTCCGCCGGGTGATTCCAGCGCGGTTCCCAACCGACAGTCATCGTCGCCATGCGATCGTCTTCGAGCTCGTCGGGGTCACAGTTTCGGGTCGTCAGGAGATAGCTGCGGATGGCGATCGCATGCTGGCCTTCCTCGGCAGTCCACAGGTTGTTCCACTCGCGCCAGATCGAGCCTTCCGGCAGATACTTCTCGAGGGTCACGTGGTAGTACGGAAGGTTGTCCTCGGTGAGCAGGTTGAGGACGAGAGACGTACGTGCCTTCTCGTTGAGCGTGGCCTGAGATTCGTCCCAGGGTTCCTTGACGAAGTTGCGGCCTTCTTCCCACGGAATCAGATCGTGGAAGTACCACGGCTTACGCCGGGTGCGGTGCTCCTCTAGGAGTTGCTTGACGGTCGGTTCCACCGACTCCAGCAACTCAAAGTGCTCGCTGTAGGCCATGTGCGCGTCTCCAGATCTCGATGACGTCGACTCGACGTTCCGACCCCAACAGTAGAGGCCATGACAAGGCTATACGGCTCTGAATCGACGGCGAGTCGGTCCTTCAGCCATACGCTCGGACGAATCCGTCCCTGCTCCCCACGTAGATCCGGCCGTTCCACACGGCAGGAGACGACTCGATGCAGCCTTCGGCCGCGGGAATCGACCACTCGAGCACCGGCTCTCGAGGGTCGGTGAGGTCATAGCTGCGGAGTTCGGCCGTCTCGCATGTCGCGACCAGCAGGCTGTCACCGATCACAGCCGGTGAGGACCAGGCGTGAAAGCCGACCGAATCCTCCCACGTGATCTCCCCGGTCGCCGCATCGACCGCCAGCAGCCGTCCGGTGTGTGTCGGGACGTACACCATCCCGTGCGCAACGGCCGGCGTCGCCCATATGCCTCCGTCTGAGCCTGAAACGCCGGGAACCGGGACACCCCATCGCACCGGGTCGTCGGGACGGGACGGGTCCAAGGAGATGAGCTGGCCGAGTTCGGCGGAACGTTCGTTGAAGCGTTCCAACTCGACTGCCAAGTAGAGCATCCCTTCCGAATCGGCGACGATCGTCGCATCGATGTCGTCGCCGGCCCAGAAGTCGAACGTCACCGGATCCTCGGCGCCGGCATCGACCAGATCCATGTCGACGCCGACAATGCGGCCACCCGAATTGGCGAAGTAGACGGTTCGCTCGAAGACGACGACCGAGGACTCGATCGACACGTTCGACCCAACGCGGGCCAGCAGTTCGTCGTTCCAACCTGGCATCGAGAACACGATCTCCGGGTCGACCGCCACCCGGCCGTCGCTCGTCGAACGGTTCAGGCGGATGGCGAAGAACCAACCGTTCTCGCCTCCCTCGTACAGGATGTCGTCGACGATGACCGGGTTGCCGTCCCAATCGTTGTTCCAAATTCCTTGCACCTCGTTGGCGTCGAGCGCCCACAACTCCTCGACCGGATCACGGTCGAGCGCGATGACCCGGAGCTTGTTGTCGCGGCTGCCCGTGTAGAGGAGCGGGAACCCGTCAGGATCGATCGTCACCGACCCCTTGATGATGTCACCGGTTGCGAAAGGCTCTCTTGTGGCAACGCCGGTCGCGGCATCGACGAAATGAACCGACTTGTCGTACGCACCGAAGACGACCTCGGTCACGCCGTCGGGCCTCTCCCAAACCGCAGGCTGTCCGGTCCAGCCCGTCCCGCACCACACGCTCGACTCACCGTCCACGACCGATGATCCGCACATCGGCGACTCGGGGTACCGCCACAGGACCTCGGGTGGCCCGGAGGGGAGAGGACCCGTGCCGTAGAAGGACCGGGTCGGGTTTCCTCGGAACATCGTCAGGCCCACCGTGCTCCCCCACGGCTCTCCGAACGTGCTTCCCGGAACGACGCCAGACGCCCGGAGTGGTTCGGTGGTGGTGGTTGTGGTCGAAGCCGCTGTGGCTGCCGTGACCGGATCCGAGAGGGTTGTGGTCGACTCCGCCGCCACGCTGATCGTGGTCGGCGGCGGGGGCTCTACGCCCATCGGTCCATTGATTGCGAAGGCGGCTCCGCCGAGTGCCCCTCCCACCACCACGACGATGGCGGCCATCAATCGTCGGTCCATCAACGTTCCCCGTCGCACGCCGGCTCCGCCCGGAGGACCGGCTGTCCCGACGTTTCGATGAATGCGGGTATGAGACAGGCGTCGATCGTCCCGTCAGGCGAAATGACGACCCGTGCGACGGCGGTGGTGGCTCCGGCGTCGCTCAGACGCGGCCAGATGAAGTTGCCGAGCGTCCAGAACACCGGTTTGCCTTCGATGAACTCCAACTCCCCCAACCGATGCGGATGATGCCCGAAAATCATGTCGGCCCCGGCCGCGATCATCGCCTCGGCGCGCTCCCGGTCATCAGCCCGAGGCTCGGTCTCCACCTCCCACAACCAGTGGATCGACACGGCGACGAAGTCCGCGATCTTCGCGGCATCCCGGACAGCGGCCGTCATCTGCTCGATGTCGTCGCCGCTTGCCATTCCCGGCCGGTCATCGGTTGCGAACCAGGTGTTGGACGGTGCGACACCGCCCATCCCGAGAACGGCGACTCGCCAGGGGCCGAGGTCGAAAACCGCAGGGCGGGTAGCGATCGTCACATTGGGCCCCACGCCCACTGCTCGGATCCCCGCACGGTTCACGTTCGACCTGCCGTCGAGCATGGCCTCGACGCCGAAGTCTTGGCTGTGGTTGTTGGCGAGGTTGGCCACATCGACGCCGGCGCTGCGAGCAACAGGAAGAGACGCCGGGTCGCACTGGAACGTGAACTCTTTGGAAAGGGCAGTGCCGAGGAGCGATGGGCTGCATTCGAGGTTGATGATGGTGAGATCGTCGCTGGCGAACAGGCCGTCGAGTCCCTCGAAGGCGTACTCGAATCCTTCGGCTGCGAGGTTGGGTACGTAGGCCGTGTCGAAGTTGGTATCGCCGACACCGTGGATGACGACGGAACGAGGCGGTTCGGTGGTGGTCGTGGTGGAGGGAGCGGTCGTGATGGAGGAAGCGGTCGTCGTGACCGCCGGAATGGTCGTGTCAGGGACCACCACCCGGACAGTCGTGGTCGTCAACGCCGATTCGACGAAACCGGCGGGCGGGGCGGCGACAAAGGCGGCCGCACCGAGGAGCGAACCACCGATGAGTACCACACCGACCAGTGTTGAACGACGCATCTTCAAACGAAGCGTAGGAAGAC
>JBBDWN010000176.1:0-11475 GCA_040902855.1 Acidimicrobiia bacterium
GCTGTGCCGAGCCGACTCGTGCCCAGACCGGGGGTTTGACTACTCCCTGACGAGGATGGCGATCGTCGTCTCCCGGTGGTCATCTTGCTTCATGCCGCCAACTGCTCGACGAACTGGTTTCCATCCGCCGGCGGACCTCAGCAACAGCGCCCTCGCTCCGGTCCAGATCCTTGATGCCTACCTCGATGCCCGATCCACCGTTCGGGCATCACGAGTTCGTAGGCGCTCTGCCGAGCCAGGGCCATGGACCGTCCCTGCAGCCCGATCGACTCCAGGCCCGTGCGTGGCCGACTGGCAGTCGGAGTCTCCTCCACCGGGCCTCTCCGTGGTCATCCGGAGTGTCGACGGGCGTCGGCGATGCGTCCGATCGCCACCGCCCGATCGCACACTGCGGCTATCTCCTCTGAGAACGCCTGACGAGATGACATCGGAGCGTCGAGCAGCCCGCGATTTCGTGCCAGGTCGAGGGCGGACTGCATCAGGGCCTTCGAGACCGACTCGTCGGCTTCGACGCGGCCGGTGAGGCGCTCTCTGCATCCGCGCTCCATCGCAGCGGTGACGAACGCCTTTTCGTCCCCCACGCTTCCTTCGGTGGCGACGAGTTCATCCGCCACGACGCGGTATGCCTCCAGGAACGGGAGCAATGCCCAATGGGCACGCAACGGGACCAGACGATCGAGGACGGCCTGGGGTTGTCCCGCTCGGATCTCTGTTTGCCAGCCGGGGACGCTGCGGTCCAGCTCAGTCGTCAGCTCCTGACGGAATTCGTCGCGTTCTGCGAAGAAGAACTCGAATTTGAGGAGGTCGCGCAGTCGGGCCACCTCGTGCCAGAAGTCATCGAGCGGCTCTTCGGTGTCGGTGGCCGAGAGTGCGAGCTCGGCGATCGCACCGGGGACGAAGTAGTGAACGATCGTGTTGCGGTAGTACGCGGCCTGGATCGCCTGATTGGGGCTGAGGACGTAGACGCCCGCCTCCCTCGTGACGGATCCGTGGGCAATGAGCTGATCGAGGACGGTCTCCGCGTCTGAGGTCCGGTCGAAGCGGATCGGTTCGGTCGTCGGCCATCCGTTCGCCTCGATGACGTCGACGATCTTCGAGGCGAGAGAAGTGATCTCCGAGGCGGTCATCGCCTTCCCGCGTGACGACAGGAGTGCAATCGACGTCACCGCGGTGGGTGTGATCGGCGTCACCCGCGAGATGCGGTACATCACCTCGAAGGCCAGCTTCTGGAGGTCCAGCTCCTCCTCGCTCGCCAGGTTCACTTCCTTGGCGACCGAGATGGGTTCGGCGAAACGGACATGGATGTTCCCGTACTTGCGGCGCAGCGAGCGGATTGCATCAAAGGCCCAGCCGAAGGACTCCTTGCGTTTGTCGCCGCCGCTGGCTTCGTTGGCGTAGTCCGTGACGTCCTGGATCTGGTCGTACGCGATCGACGTCGGTATCAGGTAGAGGTCATCGGAGCGACCCTGGCGAACCGCGTCGACGACCCAGCCCAACATCCCGAGTCGCGGCGGGAGAAGCTTGCCGCTACGCGACCGTCCGCCCTCCATATACCACTCGAGTGGGAAGCGCTTCTCGACCAGATATCCGAGGTACGACTTCAGGACGTACTTGTAGAGCTCGTTGTCCTTGAAAGATCGGCGGATGAAAAAGGCCCCCGTTCGTCGGATGAGAGGCCCGACGGGAAAGAAGTTCATGTTGATGCCCGCCGCCGTGTGGTTGGGCGGGAGGTCGTTCTCCCACAGCAGATACTGCAGTGACAGTCGGTCGAGGTTCGAACGGTGGGATGGAACGAAGGCGACGGGGTGGTCCTCTGAGAGATCTCCGATCCGACTCAACTTCGCCTGGTCGTAGATGATCTCGCCGTATCCCTGTGAGTAGATCCAGTGGATGGCATTGGCGATGAGATCGATGAGATACGTGCTGTGCGAGGCGCTGATCTCCCGCAGGTAGTACCGGGCGCGGGCCAGTGCGAGTTCGGCGGGGATTCCCTGCTCGGACCCGAGGAACATCACGCGGTCCCTGAACTCCGGTCGGGACAGGATCTCTTCGTTCAGGAAACGGGGAACCTTGTACCTGTTGCCCCGGACGTGGCGCTCGGCGCGTTCGAGGGTGATATGCGCTTTGCGGGTGACATGGTCGACGAGGGTCGTGACCTCGACATCGGAGGCGTGGGAGGCGACGAGGTCGTCTGCCGTTGCCGGCATGCCGGCCACGATTCCCACCCTGTGTGGGAAGAAGCCGAAGATCGCCCACTGTCGGAGCGGGCCCGGATCCCGCGGGTCTCCCAACTTGAGCACGTCGACCCAGTTCGCCGACCGTCGACCTGAGCGGCGATCGGGCAGCCATGTCACCCGGACGGGAATGACGACCGGGTTGTCGCCGCGCTGCAGGCGAGCTGCCAGAGCCGGATCGGTCCGCTTCCGTCTCCGACGTCGTCGCGAAGGGGTGAGAGATATCTGTGTCACTCCCCCACCGAATGTGCGCTCGGCCCAGGCGGACAACATCCGTTGCTCGAGCGTGCTGGAGGCGTCGAGTAGTACGACAACTGCGCGACCCTCGGGAACGTCGATCTCCGGTTCGAAGCCGGGAGGACTCGTCACGTCGGGGAACATCCGCCGATCGTACTGGTGGTGGCGAATCGGTCGCCTGCCAGACTCGGCGGATGCGTGCAGTGATACAGCGAGTGTCCCGGGCCGAGGTCACGGTCGACTCCGAGTTGGTCGGACGAATCGGCACGGGGCTGGTTGTTCTCGTCGGTGTCGGACCGGACGATGGTGAGGCGGACGTGGAAGTGCTGGCCGACAAACTGGTGGGACTCAGGATCTTTCCCGACGACGAGGGACGGATGAATCGGTCCGTGCAGGATGTCGGCGGCGGCGTGCTGGTGGTCTCCCAGTTCACGCTCTATGGCGATGCGCGCAGGGGCCGTCGACCATCGTTCGTGGGTGCGGCTCCGCCCGAAGTCGCCGAACCGCTGGTCGCGGGCCTCGTCGCACGTCTGGCCACCGCCGGTGTTCAGGTGGCGACGGGTCGGTTCGGAGCGATGATGGAGGTCGACCTCGTGAATTCGGGTCCCGTCACGCTGATTCTCGAGGTGGCGGGAGGCCGCGTCCTCGGATCTTGAGGAGTTGCTTCGGCGTGATGACCACTGTCACACCGATCGCGAGAACCGCCGACCACAACGGATCTGAGATCCCCCACGGGTGCGCGGGAAGCCAGATCGAGATCGCCACGACCGCTGTGAGCGCAACGAGGGCGGCGGGCGCCGACCGTCTGATGACGACCGCGATCGAACCGACGAGAGCGAGTCCAGCGGCTGCAGCCACGGGGGAGGCGACAAGCAGTACGCCGGTCGCGATCGCCAGTCCTTGTCCACCTCTGAACCGCCGATACGGGTTGAGAACGTTGCCGAGGACGGCACCGATGCCGGCCACCGCCATGCCAGGGTCACCGCTCAGCCACCACCCGAACGCGACGATGCCCGCGCCTTTCACCAGTTCGGTGACGAGGATCTGGGCCGCCAGTCTCCGCCCGCCGAGCCGCATGGCGTTGTTCGTCCCCGGGTTCCCTGACCCGTTCGATCGGAGGTCCACCCCCACGCCTCGCGCCAACAGGTCGGCGGTCGGCAGCCCGCCGAGGAGATATCCGCCGACGAGTTCGAGGATCATCGTTCGTCGACGTAGGTCGATCCTTCGACGCAGAACCGAAGGAAGTCGCATCGGTGACACGAGTCGGACGGAGTGGCGTGCCACCTTTCGCTGCTGATGTCGCCCAACAGGTCGTCGACGTGCTCCCGGGCCCGAGCGAGCCAGGCGTCGTCGGCGGTGTGGGTGCGCACGACCGGCTCCGTCCCGCCCAGATAGACGAACGAGACGTCGATTCTCGGCGGAGGGGCAGGTCCGAAGCCGGATTCGGAGACGGCGAGCGCATAGACCTCCAGTTGAACGAGGTTGGCTCCGTCGGCCCGGTCACGACCCGACTTGAAGTCCACGACTTCCCAGTGGTCGTCATTTTCGTAGATCGCGTCGATCCGGCCCCGCACACGTCCCGATGTGGCCGCCAGTTCGAACGGCGCCTCGGTGAGTAGCGGTTGCCGTTCGGCGTACCGGGACTGCTGGAACACGTCGAAAGGATCGCCGCCGCCAGGTTCCTCCCCGTCGGGAACGAGGTCGTAGACGGTCTCGGAGACCTCGTGGAGCGGCACGACGCCGAGGTTGTGCAGTTCGATGCGTCGGTGGACGTCTGTGCCTCGGCGGGCTGCCTCCGATGATCGCCGGGGGAGCGGGTCGACGAAGCTCCAGTGGTACCGCTTGGGACATGTCGCATACGTCACGAGCCCGGTCGCAGATGCAGTCACTGGGGTGTCGACGGGTGGCTGGGGAGGCTCGGGGAGAGCGAACAGTTGAGCCTGATGTGCCTCCACCACCTCATCGTATGCCGGGCGGAGACCGAGTCTGGTGGCCTCGTCTCGGGGCCAGTCGGGGTCGGCGAGGGTGTGCCGGAGCGCGGCCGCCCAACCTCCTTGGAACCCCGGATCGGGCGCCGCCACCGGGGCCCGATAGGCGGTGCGAGCGGGACGATCCGGCGCTTCCGGCGTGTCGAGGACTTGGATGCCCAGGTTCCGGCACACCTCGAAGAGCGGAGAAGGCCGGGTGGGCCTGACCAGTGGTATCGGGTGGCCATACCACCAAGCGCCGGTGACCGTCAGGTGTTGTCGCGCCCGCGTCGTGGCTACGTATGCGAGTCGCCACTCCGCGTCGTCGTGGCGGGAGCGCAGGGCGTCGGTTCGTTCGGCCTTGTCCGTGTCGGCGTCGATGTGCGGGAGCGCGTCGCGGTCGAGACGGAATTCGAATGGGAGGACATCCGGACTGGTGTAGGGGTCTTCGCCGCGGTACTGGGAGGGAAAGTTTCCCTGATACGCGGCGGGGATGAAGATCGCTTCCCACTCCAGTCCTTTCGCCCGGTGCACGGTGATCAACGTGACGGCGTCGGCATCGGATACTCGGGCCGTGTCCAGTTCTTCTCTGGGGTTGTCGGCCATGAGGTCGAGGTAGGAGGTGAACGCCTCGAGCGAAGGCCGTCCTTCGAGCGGGCTCCAACTCTCGGCGAGGTCCAAGAACCGGAAGAGGTTGAGCCGGGCCGACAGCGCCGCGGCGCTCGACATCGCCTCTACGTCCTGCCAGGCGCCGGTGCGGTCGAGGATCGTCCTGCACAATTCCACCAGCGAGAGCCCTTGGGCGGCGGCAAGGAACTCGCGGTGTTCGGCATGGAACTGCCCCAATGCCGTGCGCGCGGCGGGACGGAGTCCGGCGACTGCGTCAAGGTGGTCGATCGCTTCCAGCAGCGTGTAGTCCGGAAGACCTTCCACGTCGTCTTGGATGTCGTTTCGCTGTCCCCGGACCCAGTCTGCGAGTCGGGCGAGATCGGCGAGTCCCAGACGGAACCTGCTTCCTTGCAGGATCCGCGCCAGTGCCACGGAGTCCTCGGCGCGGGTGATGATCCGGAGCCAGGCGACGAGGTCAGACACTTCGGGGACCGACAGAAGCCCGCCGAGGTTCGCCACCTCGAACGGGATGTCCTGGCGGGCGAGGGCCTCGTGGATCATGTGCATGTCCTTGTTCTTGCGGAAGAGGACGGCACAGTCTCCCCACGAGATCCCGTTTTCGTGGAGTCGCTCGATCTCGTTCGCGATCCAGGCTGCTTCCTCCGCCGCAGTTCCGAACCATGCCGTCGACACTCGGCCGGGGGAGACGTCTTCGACCGGGACGAGACGGTCGGGGTCCGGCCGCAGTCGAGCCTTGATCTCGTTGGCGACGGCGAGAATCGCCTCTCCGGAGCGGCGGTTGGTGGTGAGTGGCAGCGACGCCGCCGGTTGGTCCCCATTGGGGAAGTGGAGCCCGAAGTCGGCGAAGTTCTGAAGGCTCGCACCGCGCCACTCGTAGATCGTCTGGTCTGCGTCCCCGACCGCCGTCACCGGAACCCGGCCCGAGAAGATCGCCCGCAGGAGTTCGCGTTGTGCGGGGTTCGTGTCCTGATACTCGTCGAGCACGACGGCCCGGTACCGGTCGGCGATCGCTGCGGCGACCTCAGGGTGGTCGGTGACCACTCGCCACGCAGAGACGATCAGATCGCCGTAGTCGGCGACACCCATTCGGCGCTTCTCGGATTCGTACAGGCGGAGGACCGCCAGGAGGTCTGAACGCTTCATCCACACGTCGTCGCCGGCGATGTCGGGAATGTCGTTGGCCGAGAGGAGATGATCTCCGAGTTGGCCCGCAAAGTTCGCGACCCGGTCGATGTTGTGGGCATTGGAGAGATCCCAGGTCCGGATGTCGGCCGCTCGAACCACGTCGGACAGGATCTGACGGGCAAAGGTGGGCGTCACCAGCTTGGTGTCCCGTTCGATTCCCACCAGTGCCCCGAACTCGCGCAGAATCTGGGACGCAAAGCCGTGATAGGTGTGGACCTCGACTTCGCGGCCGGACTCGGTGGTATCGGTGAGCCAGGCGGAGATTCTCTCGGCCAGCTCGCCGGCAGCCTTGTTGGTGAACGTGACCCCGAGAACCTGTTCGGGTTCGAGTCCGTACTGTCCGACGAGGGCGACGATGCGCATCGCCATCGTCGTTGTCTTTCCGGTTCCGGCGCCTGCTGCGACCCGGAACGAACGCAACGGTTCGGATATGACTGCGGTCTGTTCCGGTGTGGGGGTGATGGTCATGCGGAGAACGCCTCTCCGCCTTCCGGCCACTCCGGACAGACGATCCGGAACGAACACCGCTCGCACGCATCTCCCGGCGTCGGATCCCACCGCTCGTCGACGATTGCTCTTGCGATCTCCTCGAGAGTCACTCGGAGATCGGGGAGTGATTCCATGGCGAGGGCCCGCCGGAAGCTCTTCTGGTCGGTGGCGGGGTACCAAAGTTCTGCGCTGGCAATCGGGCCGGGCAGGTCTGGATCGTCGGTGGCGGCGAGGGCGTAGAAGGCGAGTTGCAAGGATCGCTCGGCCTTCGGCTTGGACATGATCGTCTTCGAGGTCTTGTAGTCGACGACTCGAACCGAGCCATCGGTGAGTC
This sequence comes from Acidimicrobiia bacterium, assembly GCA_040902855.1. Lineage (GTDB taxonomy): Bacteria > Actinomycetota > Acidimicrobiia > Spongiisociales > ZC4RG35 > DATHWB01. The sequence goes on from JBBDWN010000176.1 coordinate 7,077, forward strand.
GCTCGATTCGGTCCGCTCTCCCCACCCAGTCGGCTCCGCCGGCATTCCAGAACAGCGCACGCTCCGCCGCGATCGTCTCCTGGCTGTCCGGAGGCCACTCTGCGAAGAGCCGCTCCAAGAGTTCGACCGCTTTTGCACGCCAGATGGCGTCGAGCGACGGGGATCCGAAATCGGCTTCCTCGCTCCAGATTCGGTCGAGGGCCGTGATGGCGTCAGTCAGATCGGGGCGTGGCCGCCCATCCGTCATCGCCGCGGAGTCGGCTTGTTCGAGGGCAGCATGGACCAGTGTTCCGTACCGGGCGTACGGTCCTGACGAATCGGTCATCGCCAGGCGCCGCTCGAACACGTACCGGCGCGGGCACTCCTGATATGCCTCCGCCTGACTCGGTGAGAGCCGGGGCGGCTTCGAGAACACGCCTTGGTCGGGACCGGGCTGCCGCACACCCGCGAACCGCTCGGCGTCCCAGAGCGTCGGCGATCCTTCGGCAAGAGTCGAGGCGGCGCCGAGTCGCTCCGCCAGGGGCCGTTCAGGATCCATCAGGCGCCGTCTCAGAACCGTTTCGAGCCCTCGCGTCGTGAGCGGGTCTTGCAGACTGGACGGCGGTGGCGCCAGGTCGTCCACGGTCTCGACGTCGGCTGCGGCGAGCAGAAAACGGCTGGGTCTCCGTTCGCTCTCATCGATTCCTGCGGTGGTGGCCGTCATCACCAGGCGCGACCGGGCGCGCGTCATCGCCGTGTAGGCGAGCCGCGCCTCTTCACGCAGCCGATCTATCAGCCACGACGACCGGGCGACTCCGGCGAGTGCCTGGGGGTCGAGCGGGTTGAAGCCGCGCCGGAGGTCGGGGAACACGTCTTCGGTGGCGTCGGCGATGAAGACGGCTTCGAATTCGAGACCCTTGGCCTGGTGCAGGGTTGTGAGCGTGATCCGCTCCCGACCGTCGGGACGGTGCGAGAGCAGGGGAGTGGCTTCGAAGTCGTCCGAGTCCGCCATCTGTCGGTACCGGAGCAGACTCACCCCGGGATCGCGCTCCTTCTGCTGTTCGAGCACCTGGGCGAATGCGGTCCAGGCGGCACGATGATCGGCGCGTCCCTCGGTGAGGGCGAAACGGGTGATCCGATCGAACCTGTCCCAGATGTGCCAGAAGCCGTCGACGGCACTCAGGTTGGTCGCCCACGAACGATCGCTCAACAGCGGCGCGAGGTCGGCTACCGCAGGTTCGGCAGTCAAGGTCTCCAGCCAACCGGATTGTGCGCGGAGCCGCTCTCGTAACAGGGCTCTCTCCGCCGAAACCCCGATGTCGTAAAGGGGACTGAGGAGGATCCTCCTGATCGGACCATCCGCGACCTGGGCGATCAGCGGATCTGGATTCGAGACGGCGGCAGCGGCGAGAGCCAGATCCAGTATCAGCCGAGCGGCGGGATGATCGACCAGCCGAACGTCTGGCGTCTCGTGCGGGATGTGGCGTCGATCGAGCGCTCGAGAGAGTTCCGGCAGGAGGTTGCGGGTCGAACGGACGAGGACCGCGATCTGAGCGAAGGGCACCTGTTCGACCAGATGGAGTCGCTCGACTTCGGATGCCACCCATTCGGCTTCGGCCGACGCCTGATCGAAGACATGGACGTGGACGGAGCCGCTGTGCGACGCCGGGGTGATCGAGCCTGCTTCACCCGGGAGTCCGGCGCCCGCCGAGACCCTGGTCGCAGCGTCCAGTATCGGAGCGGGAACCCGGAACGAAGTGTCGAGCACGATGCGCCGCCCCGGGGCACCGTCAGGTGAAGCGAAACGGTCTCCGAACTGGGCGACGTTGGACACATCGGCGCCGCGAAAGCCGTAGATCGCCTGATGCGGGTCGCCCGCCACCGTCAGATTGCGGTGGACGCCGGTGATCGCCTCGAGGAGTTCGGCCTGGGCGGGGGAGGTGTCCTGGTACTCGTCCACGATCACGTACCGGTACTCCGCCTGCAACGCCTCAGTGACGCCCGGACGCCGAGCAGTGTCGACCGCCTGCGAGAGCAGGGTGCCGTAATCGATGCGGTTGCGGGCGGTGAGCGTCGCGATGTACCGATCGTGAAAGTCGGGCAGGGCGCACCAGTCGGGCCGCTCTCCGACCATCCCTCGTAGTTGGTCCGAGTCGATTCGTCTCTCGGCCATGCGCAGGAGGAAGTCGGCGATGTCCGCAGCGAATGTGCGGGTCCGGAACATGGCGCGATGCGTCACAGGCCACGGCTGCGGGTCCGAGTCGGCGAGCAACTCGGCCACGAGCGCAACCTGTTCCGGTCCTGTCAACAACGTGGCCGGCGGCCGACCCGATTCGTCTGTGCCATGGCTCTCCAGAAGACGAATCGCCAACGAGTGGAAGGTCGACACCGACAGTGATCCGGTCGACCGTCCCAACCGGTCGCCGATTCGACGCCGGAGCTCCGCCGCCCCTCTGCGGGAGAAGGTCAGGACGAGGATCGAGCGCGGATCGACTCCTTGCTCGAGGAGGTGCGTGACCCGCCTGACGAGGAACTCAGTCTTCCCCGTGCCCGGACCGGCCACGACGAGTTGAGGCCCTTCGGTCTCCGCGATGGCCGCTGACCACCGTTGGGGATCGATGCGCTCCTCGACACTCACAGTGTCCGACGATAGGGACGTGTTCAGGCGGCCAGGCCCGTCGAGTCGGTTTCGAACAGGACCTCGAAACCGATCCCGGCCGAGGTGAGCGCCCGGAGCGCTGCAGCGATGGCGGAGTCATCTCCGCCATCGGCGTTCGCGTTTCGGACATCGGCCGCCTCGACCGTGGTCGTGACGGCTGTGGTGACGGGTGTGATGCTGGGTGATGTGATGGGTGATGTGATGGGTGATGTGACGGTCTTCATGTCGACACCGTACGAAACCGGTGTGACAAAAAGCAGATCAGTCACGGGTCGCTGCACGAGCTGTTCTAGATTCGGACCGAGCCGACCGGGAGGATCATGGTCACCGAGCAACTGAGTCACGAGTTTGACAGCCCGATGTACCTCGAGGCGGCGGCCCAGTTCGACCGGGTCGCCGAGTTCATGAATCTCGATGACAACGTGGCAGATCGTCTCCGCGTGCCGCAACGGTCCACGATCGTGACGTTCCCGTTTCGGCGGGACGACTACGGCACCGTCGAGACCCTCTTCGGCTATCGCGTCCAACATCTGACGACCATGGGCCCGACCAAGGGCGGCATCCGGTATGCCGATGACGTCGACCTCGGCGAAGTCGCCGCTCTGGCAATGTGGATGACCTGGAAGTGCTCGATCGTGGGAGTGCCGTTCGGCGGGGCGAAGGGCGGCGTGCGGGTCAATCCACGTGAGCTGAGCCGGGCCGAACTGCAACGGGTCACCCGAAGGTTCACGATGGAGATCATCAGCGTCATCGGACCCCAGACCGACATCCCCGCCCCCGACCTCGGAACCAACGAGCAGGTCATGGCCTGGCTGATGGACACGTACTCCCAGCATGTAGGACATTCGGTGCCGGCCGTCGTCACCGGCAAGCCGCCGTCACTCGGAGGGTCGATCGCAAGGAGGGAAGCGACCGGCCGTGGCGTCGTCTCGCTGATTCCACCCGCGTGCGGGCATCTCGATATGCCCGTCAAGGACGCCAGAGTCGCGATTCACGGTTTCGGGAACGTCGGTCGCTACGCGGCGATCGCCGCGGCCGAACTGGGAATGAAGGTGGTCGCCGTCTCCGACATCACCGGCGGAATCTACGACGAGGACGGGCTCGACATCGACGACGCCGCCCGTTGGGTCGACGCCAACGGCGTGCTGGCGGGATACCCGAATGCTCAGCACATCGAAGATGCCGACGTGTTCCTGGTCGACTGCGACATCCTGATACCGGCGGCCATCCAGGGGGTCATCCATGCGGACAACGCACCCGACATCAAGGCGCAACTCATCGTCGAAGGGGCCAACAACCCGATGACCCTCGCGGCAGACGACATCCTCCGGTCGCGAGGCGTGTTCATCGTCCCCGACATCCTCGCCAACGCCGGCGGTGTGACAGTCTCCTACTTCGAGTGGGTCCAGGACGTCCAGGCCTACTTCTGGTCCGAGAACGAGATTGTCGGTCGGCTGCGCGAGATCATGACCCGCGCCTTCAGCGACGTGTTGCAAATCTCCATCAAGGAGAACGTCGACATGCGCACCGCCGCCCTCATCAAAGGAATCCAACGAGTCACCGATGCCAAACTCGTCCGCGGCATCTTCCCCTGATTGATTGTGCAGGGGGGCGACCCCCCGGCACCCCCCGGACGGTGGGCGTGGTCGGTCGGGTTTGGCCTGGTTGCACCCTGTGTCGCATGACGGGCGGTGGTTCGTATGGCAGGCAGCGAGCTCTGCGAGTGATTTGTCCCCCCTCGGCCGCAGGCCGTTTGGGGGG
>JBBDWN010000177.1:0-1674 GCA_040902855.1 Acidimicrobiia bacterium
CATGGACATGTACACGAACGGGTTCGTATCGCACGTCTCGCCGACCACCGGAACGGTCGGTGACCGGGTGCGGGCAGCCCGGATCCCGCTGGCGACAGTCGGAGAGAACCTGGCGCTCGCCGCCACACCCCGGGCCGTCCATGCCGGTTTCATGGAGTCGGACGGACATCGGGCGAACATCCTCAGGACGAGCTTCGATCGGGTGGGAGTGGCGGCGGTGGACGGTCCGCTCGGACTGATGGTGGTGCAGGTGTTCGGTGGCTGAGCACGAGTTGGCCGCGGCCCTCGTCTCGGCATATCGCCCCTACGTGACGGGGATGCTTGCCGAGCGCGGCCTCGGCCCTGCTGCCGGCTTGGAGCCCAGCCTGGTGGACGGGGAAGCCTGGCTGGGTCGCGAGCTGGCGACGCTGCTGTCCCGCCCTTTCGCCGAACAGACCCGGGGCCCGCTCGAGGTCTTCCAGGAGGCGATGGAGTTCCCGACTCGAGCGTTGGAGGCTGCGGGCGTGGCGGCGGTGACCCGTGACCAGGTCACGGCGAATGCCCTGCCCGGCGACCTGTACGACCTCGCACCCGCCTCCTCCCGGGATCTCGGCGAGGAGGTGTGGGCGGCCCACCTGCGTTGGGGCGTGGAGAAGGCGGCGGCGTTACGCCACCGCTTAGGAGGTCTTCCGGCCCGGGAAGGTGACGGCGGCGATCCCTGCCAGGACGATTCCGACTCCCGCCCATTGGATGATTGACGGCCGTTCGGTGAAGATGATCGCCCCCCACACCAACGTGAGCGAAGGCTGGAGCAGGATCGCGAACGACGTGTGTGACGACGGCAGGCGGGGGAGGGCGTAGCCGATGAGCATCCACCCCCACACCTGGGCTCCGAGCGCCAACAGCAGCAGCCAGCCGTGGGCGGGCCAGGAGGGGACGAAGTCGAGGTCGCCGCTGATCAGCCCGGTGACGAGGCCACCCAGTGTTGCGCCGAAGACCACGTCCCGGAGGACCCGGACGACCGGACCGAGGCTCGTATTCGCCTGTCGGTAGAGCATGAGGAAGGCCGAGTAGAAGAGGGCGGCGCAGACTGCGAGCACCACTCCCAGCACAGGGTCAGATCCGAATGCGTCGGCCGATCCGAGTCCGGTGATGAGAACCAGGCCGCCCATGACGGCCGGCATGGAGATGAACGTCCGGGTGGAGGGACGTTCGGACAGGATCGCCCACGCCAGGAGCGAGACGATGACCACCTGGCTGTTGGCGATGAGGGTGGCCAGTCCCGTGCCGATGTAGCCGATGGCGGTCTGCCAGAGCCAGATGTCGATCGTGAGGAAGATCCCGGACGCGAATGCGATGGTCCGTTCCCGTCGGCTCCGCACCTTTGGCGCCCGATTCATCCGGACGAGTATCTCGAGTGCGATCAGGGCGTAGAACGCCCGGAAGAACGTGCCGGTGGATGCGCTCACGCCGGACAGTTCGAATGTGATGGCCGAGAACGAGATGATCACTGCACCGCCCAACGCCGCCAGCAGCGGGCGATGGGCGCCGGTCACGAGGTTCCGTAGGGCGTTCATGGATCCGACGACGCTACCTGCGCACGCCGTCGACCTATCCGACTGAAGCTGCCGCGTTCTTGAGCAGGTCGAAGCTGTGATGGATCGCTGCGATGAAGTCCGCCGAGTCGGGGAGGGC
>JBBDWN010000178.1:0-6467 GCA_040902855.1 Acidimicrobiia bacterium
GACGGCGGCGAGTTCGACGACCAGGACCGCGGCCGAGGCCCCGAAGACGACAGCAGAAGCCACTCGGTGGGTCATGCCGCCCGCGCCGCGCGTTCGTTGCGCAGCCCCCAGACGCCGATGGCGATCGCCACGGTCACCACACCCACTCCCCACAGGAAGACATCCTTCAAAGCCGTGACCTGGGCGAGCGGCGGTGCTGCACTCGCATCGCCCGCGTAGCGGGGTCCGGCGATGGAGGCCACCCGGCTCGCCCACAGGGATCCGAGTACCGCCACCCCCGTCACCTGGCCGAGGAGTCGGGTGATCGAAAGGATGCCTCCGCCGACGCCGGCGTATTCGGGGGGCATCGACCCCATGATCGCGCTGTTGTTCGGACTCTGGAACGTGCCCATGCCGATGCCGAGCGGGATAACGATCAGCACGAATTGCCACCACTCGGTCGTGTCGGTGAGCGCCTGAAATCCGATGAAGGCGACCAGCACGATGCACAGTCCTGCCAGGGTCAGTTTGCGGACCCCGATCCGATCCGACAGCGCACCGGCGAAGGGAGCGATCACCCCGATCGTCAGCGGCGCCGCACCGAGAAGCAGGCCGACGGTGCGGATGTCGTATCCGAGGACGCCTTCGAGATAGAAGGGGAGGAGGAACACGAGCGGGGCGACCAGTGTGAACACGAGAAATCCGGTGGCGACGCTGACCGAGAGCATCGGGTTGCGGAAGAGGTCGAGTCGGATCATCGGAGAGCTCGCCCGGCGCTCGACCCGCACCCAGATGGCACCGACGATGACGGCGATGCCGAGGAGGACGAGGTTGAGCGGGTCGGCGAACCCGGTTTCCTGGCCGCGCGTCACGCCCAGCGAGAAGGAGAGCAGGGCGACGCTCAGCAGCACCATCCCCGGCAGGTCGATCCGCTGTCCGGGAACCGGGGGTGTGTCGGGGACGTAGCGAACGGCGAGGATGACCCCGATGATGCCCACCGGGATGTTGACGAAGAAGATCGAGCGCCAGTCGTACAACGAGATGAGGATGCCGCCGACGGCCGGGCCGGTGACGATCCCGACCGAGACGAAGGTGCCGATGAACCCGAGTGCCTTGCCCCGTTCGGAGGCCGGGAATCCTTCGGTGAGGATCGCCGCGCCGAGCGACAGGATCATCACCGCCCCGACGGCCTGCAGCACTCGGAACCCGATCAGGGTCGCCACGCTCGTCGACAGGCCGCACAGCGCGGAGGCCACCGTGAACAGGGCGAAACCCGAGGTGTAGATGCGCTTCTTGCCGACGATGTCCCCGAGCCGCCCGGTGCCGAGTGTGAGCGTGGCGATCACCAACACGTAGGCGAGAGGCACCCACTGGATCGCCCTGAAGGTGGTGTTGAACTCGTCGGTGATCGTCGGAAGCGCCACGTTCACGATCGACGAGTCGATCGTCGCCAGGATCACACCGGCCCCGACCGTGGCGAGCACCATCCACTTCTTGGAATAGTCGACGGCGATGGGCGGGGCGGAGGACACGACTGCCGGAGGCTAATGGTGGGCTGGGAGCACTTCGATTCGGCTCAGAGCTCGCCCACGTGTGGGGCGATGATCGCTTCTTCGAGGGAGTCCACCGGCACTGTGCGGGTGGCATCCAGCCGGCCGGCCACCTTCCAGAATGCGAGTGCGGCGATCGCCAGGATCACCCCGCCACCGGCCAGCGTCTGTTGGATTCCGAACAGGGCGGCGAGGATCGGGGCCGCCGTCAGCGGACCGAGCTTGCCGAGTTCGCCCAGCATCTGTGACACGCTCATCACGCGACCGACCATGGGCCGCGGCGAGTTCACATGGAGCATGGTGCGGACGATCGGCACGAAGACTCCGATCATCACCGCCCACACGAAGCCGCCTGCGACGACCACTGGCAGCCTGCTCGTCCCGACATACAGGATGGCTCCCAGGCCGTTGAGGGCAACGAGCACGAGCACCGCCCGTGCCGACCTGGCCGCTCGCGGGAGACGGGCGACCAACCAGGTTCCGCCGACGAGGCCGATGCCGAAGATGGTGTTGACGAATCCGATCGTCTCGGGAGGCTCACCGAGGATGTCGCGGAAGAACAGCGGCTCGAGGGCGGAGAAGAGACCGAACATCGTCCAGACGGACGCTCCGGCGAGGAGATAGAAGCGCAGCCGGTGGTTGGCGAACGAAAAGCGAATTCCTTCCCGGAGCTCCCGCATCGAGTTCCGCTCGATCGGCACTTCGTCCGGCTTGTCCCCCACCAGCCGCACGCCCCAGATGATCCCCATCGCCACGATCGAGGTGACGGCGTCGAAGACGAAGATGGCGTCGATGCTCACCCACTTGGCGAGGGCGCCGCCGATCGCCGTGCCAGTGATCAGAGCTGCCATCCCGGAGGTTTCGACCAGGGAGTTCATCTTGGAGAGCCGGTCGGGATCTTCGGTGAGAAACGGAGGAAACGATGCGATTGCGGTGTTGATCGGGGCGCTGACCAGCCCGAGGACGGCGGACAGCGCGATCAGCATCGGGAGACTGCCGGCCAGCAGCAGCGACAGAGCCGCCGGAACGAAGATGATCTCGGCGCCGAGGAGGACCCTCCGCGGATCGTATCGATCGACCAGAGTTCCTGCCGCAGCCGATCCGACGAGGCCCGATACGCCGAGGGCGCCGATCACGAGGGCGATTTCGCCGGCGGTCCCGTCGAATTCGTAGGCGACCTTGCCCCAGATCCCCACGAAGAAGGCGGCTTCGGCGCCCGTGCGGGAGACGAAGCGGGCGAGCGCAACCCGGAGAGCGTTTCGGTCGGAGAACATGAGCGAAGAAGTGTCCCACGCGGAGACGGCTTGGCGTCCGCCATTTCCTACCCTCGGACCGATGCACAGCGTGGTGAGGGGATTCCGGGAGTCACAGGGGGTCTTCGAGGTGGCGACCCCGTCTCAGGCGCGACTGATCGTGGAGGCCGGCGCATACGAACGTCCGGGCGAGGCGTTGGGTCCCGCACCGATGGAGTTGATGCTTGCCTCGCTCGTCACGTGCGCCGGGTCCACCGTGGACGCCGTCCTCGCCAAGATGCGATTCGAGGTGGCTGGACTGAACGTGGTCGCCGACGCAGTGCGAGCCGAACAGACGCCTCGGGTCTACACCAGCATCGATCTCGAGTTCCACGTCGCGTCCGAAGCTCCGGAGGGTCGCCTGTTGCACGCCATCGGGGTGACTGAGCGGACCTGTTCCGCGTCGGTCATGCTCGCCCAGTCGACCGATCTGTCCGCCCGCCTCGTCCACGTTCGGCGAGTTCAGCCCGCCGAGACCCGACCGCTCCGCAAGCTGGTGCTGAGGCCGCACCAGTCTCTCGACGAACTCGCGGCCGAGGAGGATCCCTCTGCCTCCTGGTTCGGAGCGGTTGTCGCAGGCGAGGTCGTCGGCAGTGTCAGCCTCGCCCCGGAGTCCTCGCCGGACGTGAGCGACGCGACGAATCCGTTTCGCCTGCGATCGATGGCGACGACGGATCGGATGCGGGGGAGGGGACTCGGGCGCGTGCTTCTGACGGTGGCCCTCGACCACGTCGGCTCCCTCGGTGGTGACCTCGTCTGGTGCAGTGCTCGGGTTCCCGCGGCCGGCTTCTATCTCCGGGCCGGATTTGTGGAGGTCTCCGAGCCGTACGAACTCGAACACATCGGGCCACACGTCCGGATGGTGTTGCGGCTGTGACCCCTGACCACGAGATGCGACGCCTGCGGGCGGTGGCGCGGGACGAGCAGGAACTCGCCGTCCTCGTCGGGCGACGCCAGGCCGGTGAACCGCTCCAGTACCTCGAAGGCACTGCCGCCTTCGGACCGTTCGACCTGGCGGTCGACGAGCGTGTCCTCGTTCCCCGACCCGAGACCGAGGGCCTGTGGGAGCTGTCGGTGTCGGTGGCTGATGATCCGACGGTCGTGGTGGATCTTTGCACGGGCTCGGGCGCCCTCGCCATCGCGCTGGCGTCGAGCTTTCCGAACGCCCGCGTGATCGGGACGGATCTCTCCGAAGATGCCCTCGCTGTCGCCCGCGTCAACGGCGCCGCGTACGCACCGAACGTCGAGTGGCGGCAGGGCGACTTGTTCGACGCTCTTGATCCGGGACTCGCCGGGACGGTCGACCTGATCGTCGCCAACCCGCCGTATGTCGCAGGGTCCGAATGGGGGCGGCTGCCGATCGACGTCCGCCGCGAGCCCCGCATGGCGCTCGTCTCCGGACCGACCGGTCTCGAGATGCTGCGTCGAATCGCCACCGAGTCGCCGCCCTGGCTGACCTCTCGGGGCATCGTTGTCTGCGAGATCGGAGAGACGCAGGGCCCGGCGGTGTTGGAGATGTTCTCCGGGTTCGTGTCGGTTCAGATCTTTCCGGACCTGTCAGGACGGGACCGCTACGTCGTCGCCGGCTTGTAGCAGACCCATACGTCGGCGACATTCGTACCTGTGGGGCCGGTGCGGATGAGAGCGCCGGCGGCGTCGAGCGTCGGATGCGAGTCGCACGCCGCCAGCGCCCGCACGGGATCGAGTCCGGCGGCCCGGATCGCAGCAGCCGTGGCGCCGTCGACGACGGCACCGGCCGCGTCCGTCGGACCGTCGACACCGTCGGTGCCGAAGGCGGCGAATACGGTGTCAGTCCCCTCGATGACGATCGCGGCGGCGAGCGCACCATGCTGGTTGCGGCCGCCGGAGCCTTCGCCTTTCACGACCACGGTCGTCTCTCCGGTTCCGATGGTGAGGCCCGGCATCGCGACCATCGACCGGGCCATCGTTTCGGCGTCTCCTTCGAGTCGGACCGGACGGGACGGTTCGATCCCTGCGAGGGCGAGTTGGTGGGAGACCGCCGCGTAGGCAGTGTGCCGGTCGGCGACGACGACGGCGGTTTCGTTCGGCCGGTACGGCACCGGCGTCGCAAGGGCGGTGTGGATCTTCTGTGGCACGGGTCGGCCCAGCCGCCGCTCGATGATCGCCAGTGCCCCCAGCCCATCGGAGCTGTCTCGCAGTGTCGGTCCCGATGCGACCATCGATGCCGGACCGTCGACGACATCGCTGATCACGAGCGTCGTCACCGGCACCTTCGAGCGTCCGCTGAGCCCTCCGTTCTTGAAGTCGGAGAGGTGGCGGCGAACGACGTTCAGCTCGTCGATCGGGGTCCCCGCCTGGAGGAGTCGGTCGGTGAGTTCGGTGAGTGCGGAGATGTCGAGCGGACGTTTCGGGACTTCCGCCATGGCCGAGCCGCCGCCCGAGATCAGTACGACGAGGTGGTCGTGGTCGCCTTGGGCCGCGATCTGCAGCGCGGCGTGTCCGGCCCGCTCGGAGGCTTCGTCTGGAAGCGGGTGTGAGCCGACATGGACGGCGAACGGGTCGATCGGCGCGTCGTCTGGCGCGACGACGATTCCGCTTGTGATGCGATCACCGAAGACCTCGATGGACGCAGCGGCCATCGCCCGCGAGGCCTTGCCGATTGCGACAACCGCGACGGATCCGACCAGGTCGAGGCGGCCGAGAGCGCGTCGAGTCCGGTCGAACGGATCGAGGGCGGCGGGCAGGCCGTGAAGGACTGTTTCGATCGTGGCGCGAATGATGGCGGTGTCCTTCACACCGCCATCATCGCAATGTCTGAGGTATCAGGCCGAGCAGCAGGCTGCGGCGGGCTCGGTCGACGTGCAACAGGCGTCTTCTGCGTCGGACATCTTCTGGCTGTCGGTAAGGACGGTGTAGAACTCCCAGCCGGCGCCGTCGGGATCGGTGATCCAGACTTTGTCCTGCTTGGCGTAACAACACTCCACTCCCTGCTCTTCGAAGGTGGTGAACCCGTCTTCGACGAAACGCTTGGTGGCGTCGTTGACCTCCCGGGTGGATTCGACCTCGACCCCGAGGTGGTTCAGTGTCCCGCCGCCCTCGCTGTTCTCGATGAGGACGAGTTTGAGGGGCGGCTCGGCGATGGCGAAGTTGGCGTATCCGGGCTTGCGCTTGTTGACCGGGGTGCCGAAGACCTTCTCGTAGAACGCTACGGCGGCGTCGACATCGGTGACATTGAGTGCCAGCTGGACTCGTGACATGACTGTGTCCTTCTCTCGGGAGGGTCATATTGATGACCGTCGATGCATGGACATTGGCATACATATCGATATCTGTCAATATGTAATCCATGGAAATCTGTTGCACACCCATCGCTGGCGGCTTGAGCAGTGCCGAAGCCGAGGATCTCGCCGCGATGCTCAAGGTCCTGGCAGACCCTGCTCGTATCCGGATCGTGTCGATGCTGGCCATTGCCGCCGACGGTGAAGTGTGCGTGTGCGACCTGACCGACCCTCTCGACCTCAGCCAACCGACAGTCAGCCATCACATCAAGCAGTTGCGCGAGGCAGGGTTCATCGAGTCCGAACGCCGCGGCAAGTGGATCTACCACCGCCTCGTCCCCGACCGCCTCGCCCAGGTCCGCCGCGCCCTCTCTCTCCCCGAACCG
>JBBDWN010000178.1:6567-11205 GCA_040902855.1 Acidimicrobiia bacterium
AAAAGCGGGTCAGGGGCGGAGGAGCTTGAAGGATTCGGCGAGGGGGAGCTTGGCGGGTTCGCCCATCGTCCGGCACCAGGCTGCGATCCGTTCCCTGAATGCTGCCTGGCCCTCCTCGGCGGTGGCGGCGTCCTGCATCGTCGACCGGCTCTGACTCGAGTGCTCCAACAGCGCCGCGATCTTGCGATCGAAGGTCGCAGAGATGTCCTCGAAATGGTCGGGCGCGTCGGCCGCATAGAGCAACAAGGCGTCGGGACGATGCTTGCCCAGACCGTCGACCAACTGATGGGGGAAGAACAGATGGTCGCGAGCGGCGACCACGGCATCGCAGGCTCCCCATCCGATCTCCCGATGGTCAGGGTGGAGCATGTAGCGCTTCCAGGGATCCCACGACAGCACCACGTCAGGACGCAACCGGCGGATCCACAGGCACAGTTCCTCCTGCAGCGCAGGCGAGTGGTGGAGTTCACCATCGACATAGTCGAGGAAGATCACGTCTGTCGATGCGCCCAGCACTTCGGCCGCCGCCCGCGCTTCCGACAGCCGGGCGGCCGCCAACTCCCGCGGATCCTGGTCCGCGTCCCAGGTTCCCTTGGAACCGTCGGTGGCGATGAGCAGCGTCACCTCGCATCCGGCATCAGCCCACTTGGCCAGCGTGCCGCCCGCCCCGAACTCGGCGTCGTCTGCGTGCGCCGCGATCGACAACGCTCGTTCGGGAACATCGAGTTCGACCAGCTCGGCTGCCGCCTCGGAGAACAGGTTGGATGCACGGCGTGACATGGCGGCGAGCCTATCGGCCGAGCCAGGCACCTTCGACCGTGGCCCGAGCAGCGGCCAGATCGGCCGGCGTGTCCAGATCGAGGGCGAGTCCGAGAGTGAAGATCACACGTGGATCCTCTTGGGCGAGGGCCGCCAGGTGGCGGTGAAAGGACCCCGGCCCGTACGAGAATGCGAAGCGGTCGAGCGAGGATCCCACCAGCGAGGTGCCACCGTCCGACGACGGAGCAACCACCGCACCGCCGTCGCGCAGGATGCCGACGGCCACCTGCAGGTCGTCTGCCGTCAGGACCGGAAGGTCGGCATGCAGAATCCCCCATGCGGCCGTCCGACGGCGGGCTTCACCGACCGCAGCCTGGGCCGCCTCGTCGAGCGACGAACCCTCGTCCAACAGCACGTCGACCCCGATCGACCGGGCCCATTCGGTCACCGGGTCGTCTGCGGAGACCACGAGAGGCAGTGCTCCTGCGTCGAGGACGGCGCGAACCGTCCGTTCCGCCAGTCTCCGGCCGAGCGCCGCCCGTGCCGTGTCGTCGAGTACCGACGCCAGCCGGCGCTTGGCAGCGGGAAACGGCTTGATCGGGATTCCGATGACGACTTCAGGCACGGCCTGCGAGGCTACCCCGCCAGCCGGATGCGGCATCTGGCCGGAGCCTCGGTATCGTCGAAGCATGCGTTTTGGAGCTTTTATTCCGCAAGGCTGGCGTCTCGATCTGGTCGGGATCGACGTCAAGGATCAATGGCCGCTGATGACTGACATCGCCCGCACGATCGAGTCGTCCGGATTCGAGTCGCTCTGGGTGTACGACCACTTTCACACCGTTCCCGTCGCCACCCAGGAGGAGACCTACGAGGCGTGGACCCTCATGGCCGCCCTGGCCGCCGTCACCGACACGGTCCGGCTCGGCCAGATGTGCACGTGCAACGGATACCGCCATCCGTCGTACCTGGCCAAAGTGGCCGCGTCGATCGATGCCATCTCGGGGGGCCGGGTCGAGATGGGGATCGGCGCAGGCTGGTACGAGGCGGAGTACCGGGGCTACGGGTATCCGTTCCCGAAGCCGTCGGTTCGGATCGGTGAGCTGCGCGAGGCAGTCGAGATCATGCAGCGCCTGTGGACCGAAGATGTCGTCACCTACGAGGGCACGTATTACACGCTCGATCAGGGGATCTGCCGGCCGCGCCCCGTCCAGGATCCCCACATCCCCTTCTGGATCGCAGGCGGGGGCGAGCAACTCACCCTGAATGTCGCAGCCCGCTACGCCCAGTACACGAATTTCGGCGGGGATCTCGAGACGTTCACGCACAAGTCAGAGGTGCTGGCCGGTCACTGCAAGGACGTCGGCCGGGACTTCGACGAGATCGTGCGCTCCACCAACTTCAACGTCATCTGCGAGGAGACCGAGTCGGACGTCGAGGACAAGAGGGCCTGGTTCGTCGATCACTACACCCCGTTCCTCGGTGCGGAGCGTGCCAACAAGACCGTCAACGGCTTCTTCGACGGGGGCATGGTCGGCACTCCGGACCAACTCATCGAGAAACTCCGAACATGGGAGAGTCGCGGGATGACCTATGCGATCTCGTACTTCGCCGGAGCCGCGTACGACACGTCCGGCATGGAGCGTTTCGCCCGAGAGGTGATCCCGGCGTTCACCGACTGATCGTCAGGGGACGATCAAGACCGGACACGACGCTTCGTGGGCGAGACGGTCGGCGACCGAGCCGAGCATCAACCGCTCGACCAGCGACGAGCCACGCCTTCCGACGACCAGGACGTCTGCGCCGAGGTTGTCGGCGATCCGCATCACGACACTGGCCGGATCGCCGATCTCCTCGACCAGCTCGACGGTGCATTCGGCGTCGGCGAACTCTTCGGCGAGAGGGTCGAGGACCTCGGTGCGCGCTCGGGCGATCGCAACGGACATGGCTTCGGGACTGGGGGGTGCGCCACCCACGCCCCACCACCCTTCCGGAGGTCGAACGACGGTGACGAGGGTGACCTTGCCTCCCCGATGCTCGGCGAGCGACACACCGACTCGCGCGGCGTGGTTCGATGCTTCGGAACCGTCCACTGCCACTACGACGTGATCTGGCATCCAGGTCATGACTTCCTCTTTCTGGCTGCCCGCCAGCCTATTGACATCCGCGGCGATCGGCGTCGTCTTGGATCACAGGCGTCTCCGGCAGCACAATGACGGTTTCGGATCAGGAGTATTCAGATGTCAGCCAAGGTCGTCGTCGCAGAAAGCATCGCCGACGCCGGGATCGCCTCCCTTCGCGAGCAGTTCGAGGTGGACGTCGCGATTGGCTTGGACCCGCACGACCTGGCCGATCGTCTGGGCGACGCCGATGCGCTCATCGTCCGCTCCGCGACGAACGTCGACCGGACGCTCATCGAGTCGGCACCGCGTCTGAAGGTGATCGGTCGAGCCGGAATCGGAGTCGACAACATCGACTTGGCGGCGGCCACCGAACGGGGCGTGCTGGTGGTCAACGCCCCCCATGCCAACACGATCTCGGCGGCGGAGCATGCGATGGCGCTGCTGCTGTCGCAGGCGAGGAACATCCCGCGAGCTCACGGCACGCTGGTCGCCGGCGTCTGGGATCGGAAGAGCTTCGAGGGGATCGAACTTCACGGCAAGACAATGGGGATCATCGGCCTCGGCAAGATCGGGACCCTGGTCGCCCAGCGCTGCCTGGCGTTCGGGATGCGGGTGCTGGCGTACGACCCGTTCGTCGGACCGGATCGTGCGCGTCAGCTGGGGGTCGAGCTCATGGAACTCGACGACCTCCTCCCGCAGGCGGATTTCATCTCGATCCACCTCCCCAAGACCAAAGACACCGAGAATCTCATCGGGGGCGACAACCTGTTGAAGGTCAAGCCGGGTGTGCGGATCATCAACACCAGTCGAGGCGGCATCGTGAACGAGGCCGATCTCGCTGCGGCGATCGAAGACGGCAGGGTGGGCGGCGCCGGTCTGGACGTTTTCGAGACGGAGCCCCTCACCGAGTCACCGCTGTTCTCACTTCCCCAGGTCGTCGTCACACCGCACCTCGGCGCCTCGACCACCGAAGCTCAGGACAAGGCAGGGATCGATGTGGCGACGGCGGTTGCTTCCGCCCTGCGGGGCGAACTCGTGCTGTCGGCGGTCAACGTCGATCTCGGTCGGGACGTCGCCGACGAGGTGAAGCGGTATCTGCCCGTGGCCGAGCAGTTGGGGAGGGCGTTCGTCGGTCTCGCCCGCGGCCTCGGCGACCAGATCGTCGTTCGCGCGGAGGGCCGCATCGCCCAGTTCGGCCTCCGCCCGCTCAAGTTGGCGGTGCTCAAGGGTCTGATGGAGGCGGTCTCGTCCGAACCGGTGTCGTATGTGAACGCTCCCAGCCTCGCCGAGGAGCGGGGGATCGCCGTCGATCTCGAGTCGACCGAGCAGGCCGTCGAATACGTGTCCGAGGTGAAGATCTCCGGCGATGTCGGTGGCCGCTTGGTGTCGCTGTCAGGCAGCCTCGGCCGGAAGGGTCCGATGATGGTCGAGATCATGGGAAATGACGTCGAACTCGTCTTCTCGGAGAAGATGCTGATCGTCCGCAACGAGGACGTTCCCGGCGTGATCGGACGGATGGCGTCGTATCTGGGTGACGAAGGCGTCAACATCGCCAATATGGTCGTCGGGCGGTCGCGGGTCACCGGGGAGGCTTCGCTGATGGGCTTGAACATCGATCATCCCCTCAGCGAGTCCCAGGTCGACTCGATTCGCCACCTTCCCGGAATCGAAGAGGCGACCTACCTCGAACTCGGCTGACTCTCAGAGGAAGCATCCAGGTCGGCCGGCTTCGCCGACTGTTTGTCTGTTCCGCCCGAAA
>JBBDWN010000179.1:0-5972 GCA_040902855.1 Acidimicrobiia bacterium
GCCAGGTCCAGAGTCGACGAAAGGCATGGAACGCTTTTCGGGACACTTCCCACCGATCTGCCGCTCGACATCGTCGCCGAGCGGTCCGTCCCCACGTTCTGACACACGCAAAGGCTCCGGTCCTCTCGGACCGGAGCCTCTGGCTTCTGCCGTGACCGTTCAGGCGGTCGGCTGCTGCTGCTTCTCTGCTTCCTTGCGAAGGAAAGCGTCGTAGTCGGGCTCGTCCTTGCCGTTGGCGACCCACACCATGCCGAGACCGGTGAGGACGAACGTTGCGCCGATTCCTGCGAACAGTCCGGCCAGTGCGAGGCCCATCTGGAGGGCGGAGTGCGTCACGGTTCCGACGCCGAGTTCGGCGATCAGAGCGTGGGCAACACCCGTCCATGCCTGGCCTCGGGCGGGACCTTCTAGCGGGTGCATCCGGTCGAAGTCGGCCCAGTAGCGACCGTCAACTTCGAACTCGTATGTGCCAGCCTCGAAGGTCTCTCCGTTGTATTCGACGGTCTCGTCCAGCACGACCGTCTGGGTGCTGTTCAGCGTGTGATACGAAACCACTGCCATCTGGTACATGTACTCACTGGCGGTGTTCACCAGCGGATCGTTGGGGTCGAGGTCACTCTCGACAACCGGGTAACCCCAGTCGACCGTGAGCAGGTTCATGATCTCTTGGGCAGTTTCCGTAGTGCCCCGGTCGATCAGTTGACCGTCCTCGTTGTATGACAGCTCGACACCCTGTGCCTCGCTGAATGCCTGCAGTGATCCATACCCGTCCTGGGTCATGGTGAATGCCACGCCGCCGCCGACCATGAATCCAAGACCGATGACTGCGAGGACAATTCCTAGCTTCTTCAACCGTGTCATGAGCAAGCCTCCTTGTAAGTGCTCGAACTTCTCTTGAGAGCACTGTCTCTCGTGAATCGATTCACGAACACCGGCCGGAGGTCCCTGGTCCGATGCCGAAAGTCCCGAGACGGAGATGACGGAGCCGGCAGACGGCGGCAAGATCTGTCGGATGTCTCAGACTCACAGGGTGGTCGTGATCGGAGCCGGCTTCGCCGGGCTCACCACCACGCGCAGCCTCGACGGTGCCGACGTTTCGATCACAGTCATCGATCGACGCAACTTCCACCTCTTCCAACCGCTGCTCTATCAGGTTGCGACTGCGGCGCTCAACCCGAGTGACATCGCCTTCCCGATCCGAGCGGTGCTCCGCACGCAAGAGAACGTGGAGCGAGTCATCCTCGGGAACGTCACCGAAATCGATGTCGATCGGCGCCAGGTGGTGCTCGACGAAGGAACCCGCATCACCTACGACACGCTGGTTGTGGCGACAGGCGCCGCCCACTCCTATTTCGGCAACGATTCCTGGGCGGCATCGGCCCCCGGGTTGAAGACCGTGGAGGACGCCCTCGAGATCCGGCGGAAGATCCTGTTGGCGTTCGAGCGCGCCGAACGGAGCCCGCAGGACATCGCCGAACTCCTCACCTTCGTCGTGGTCGGAGCCGGACCGACCGGAGTCGAACTCGCCGGTGCGCTCATCGAGATCGCCGTCGACTCCATGAAGGGGGAATTCGACCTCATCGACCCTTCCGCGGCTCGCGTGATCCTCCTCGAAGGTGGCGAGGCGGTTCTTCCGCCCTACCCGGAGCGTCTGCGCCGAAGCGCCCGCCACCAGCTCGAGGAGATGGGGGTGGAAGTCCGCACCGGGGCACTCGTCACAGCGATCGACGACCGGGGCGTCACGCTCGCCTCAGGCGAGAGAATCCCGTCGGCCACCGTGTTGTGGGCGGCGGGAGTACAGGCATCGCCGCTGGTGGCCATGCTTCCGGTCGAAACGGACCGGGCGGGAAGGGCGATCGTCTGCCCCGACCTGACCGTTCCCGAACACTGCGAGATCTTCGTGCTCGGCGACGCCGCCCTGGTCGACGGCGTGCCCGGAGTCGCACCGGCCGCCATGCAGCAAGGCCGTTACACAGCTCGCACGATTCGGGCGAGATTGTCGGGGGCCGGAGCCGCACCGTTCCGATTCCGGAACAAGGGCACGCTTGCGACGATCGGACGAGCCCGGGCGGTGGCCAACCTGCCGGGACTCAGGTTCTCCGGGTTCCTGGCGTGGGTCTCGTGGCTGGTGATCCACATCTGGTTCTTGATCGGCGTCCGCAACCGCCTCTTCGTGTTCGCATCGTGGACCTGGAGCTACCTCACGTTCCGGAGAGGTGCCCGCATCATCACCGGGCCCCCCGGGACCCGGGCATCGGAGGAGACAGAGGAGTAACGTCGGCGCCACCAGGACGGGGACAGCATGGAGCTCGACAAGAAGATCAAGCTCATCGCGACCGCGACCGCCGCCGCCACCTTCGTCGTGTTCAGTCTGGCGTGGCTGATCGAACCGTTTGAGACCTTCGCAGTCTCCGCGATCGCCTCCCTCGCCGCCTTCGTCGTGTTCGGGACAGTGTGGAGGTTCGAGCGCGCACCCTCGATCACGATCGTGATCACGTCGATGGCGCTCACGATCGGGGTCGCCGCAGTGATGTCGGACCCCTCGGTGGATGTCGGCGCCGCCGTCGCCATCGTCACGATGTCCATTGTCGGCATCGAACTGATCCGGAGCAGGCACGTGCTCTACATCACGACTGTGGCGGGCGTGCTGTTGGTCTATCCGCTCCCGCTCTCCGCTGATCTGACGATTGGAATCGCCAACGCACTGATCGGCACGGCGTGCTTCCTCCTCGGTGCGTTCGTGCTCCGGGCAGTGTCACAGGAGCGTGAGACGCTCGTGAAGGAACACGCAACCCTGTTCGATCTCGCCCCGGTGCTCATCCTGGAAGGCGACTGGTCCGAAGCCGAGCGACGGGTCAACGCTCTCGGCATCCGAGATCCCGACGAACTTCGCGCATTTCTCATCGCGCACCCAGAGACCGTCGCCCAACTCGTCGGGACAGTGGACGTCATCGCGGCCAACCCTTTCGCCCGAGAAGCAGTCGGAGTGTCGGGAGACGCCGGATGGAGGATGGATCCGTCCCGCGTCCATCCCGACTCACTCGCCGCTTTCGCTGAACAGTTGGTCTCGATCGCTGCGGATCGACCGTTGCACGACTTCGAATACGAAACGACGAAGAACGACGGCTCGCCGTTCATCGTGAGTCTCAGCTCCGCCATGTACCGGACACCGTCGGGTGCGCCCCGAGTCTTCGTCGCCGCCCAGGACATCACCGAGCGCAAGACGTCGCAGATCGCCCTCCGACGAGCGCTCGCAGCGAAGGATGCATTCATCGCCGAAATCAGCCATGAACTGCGGACACCCCTGTCAGCCGTGGTCGGGCTCTCTGCCAGCCTCCTCGAGGGTGCACGACTCCTGCCGGAAGACAGGGAGCTCCTGGCGATGGTCTCCCAACAGGCGGAGGAGATGGCCCGAATCATCGACGACCTCCTCGTGGCGGCCCAGGCGGACAATCGGACGCTCACCGTCGACAGACGGGCCGTCGACGTGTGCAGCGAGGCAGAAGCGGTCGCCGCCGGAACGGGTGCCGAAGTCGAATGCGCGGACATGAGCGTGATGGCAAACGCCGACCCGGTGCGTGTGCGCCAAATCATCCGCAACCTCCTGACCAACGCTGCTCGGTATGGACGTTCCCCGGTGACCGTGGACATCGCCGCCAACGGCTCGCAGGTCACGATCGACGTGTCGGACACGGGAGATCCCATACCGGAAGAAGCCCGCGAGCGTATCTTCGAGCCGTATCAAACCGCTCACGAGGACAGCAGTTCGGGCGGGTCGATCGGGCTGGGTCTGGCGGTCTCGCGCACCCTCGCCCATCTCATGGGAGGGGATCTCACCTACAGCCACAACGGCAGATCGACCTTCACCCTGACCCTGCCCCGGCATGTGGAAGACCGGCCGACAGCATGATCCGTCATGTCGCACTCCTGAAGTGGAAGGACGGAACGACTGAGGCGCAGGTCATTGCGATCGAGGCCCGTCTTCGACAGATGCCGGACGTGATGCCCTTTCTCCGTCGCTACGAGTTGGGACCCGACCTCGGGATCACCGGCAACCACGACCTGGCGATCGTCGCCGATTTCGACAGCGTCCATGACTACCTGGCGTACGCGGATCATCCCGATCACAAGGCGCTGATCGCCGAACTGATCGCACCAGTGCTCGAGTCGATATCCCGAGTTCAGTACACGGTCTGACCGCCGGCAGCCCGTCGAATCCGATCGTCGACTGCCTCGCCCAGCCCGCCCTGACCCGTGAACTCGACAACCATCCAATCCGGCTCGGTGCGATCGACCTCTCGGAGCATCTCGTACAACCGCTGGGCGACCGTCGCCAGATCGTCACGGTTCCCGAGGCTGACGAACCTCCATCCTGGCGGCACCGGCTCGGAGTCGTCGAACCCGACGAGCGTGCCTGGCCTCGTGTCAGGCGGGAGCCGACCGCCCGCTTCGATTGCTCGGGTCGGGGTGTTCGGCGAGTAGTGCAGATCCCGTCGTCCCGGCGCGTGAGAAGCCGGGGCAGACAGATCCGCCTCGACGCCCTCCAACTGGATGGAGCCCGGTCGAAGAATCGACAGCCGCTCGCCTTCGACGAGCACGATGGTCGACTCGATGCCGATCGGGGTGGGACCTGCGTCGACGAGCACATCGATCCGGTCGCCCAGATCGGCTGCCACATGGACAGCAGAGGTAGGAGACACGTAGGAGAAGCGGTTCGCACTGGGAGCGGCGACCGGGACACCGACCATGTCCAACAGCAGCATCGCCACCGGGTGACTGGGGGCGCGGACTGCGACCGTCGAGCGCCCTGCTGTGACCACGTCGGGGACGGAAGGGTGCTTCGCGGCGACGATGGTGAGTGGGCCCGGCCAGTGGAGACGGGCGAGATCGCTGATCGTGGCGTTCACCTCAGCGAAGATTCCACCCAGGTTCCAATGCGGTCGGACGTGGACGATCAGAGGGTCGTCTGCCGGTCGCCCCTTCACATCGAAGATGCGCCCAGCCGCATCCGGATCGAGTGCGAGTGCCCCGAGCCCGTAGACGGTCTCGGTGGGGAACGCGACAAGCCCGCCCGCCAGCAGCGCTTCGGCGGCAGGCAGAAGAAGCGCTCGATCGGGAATATTCGGATCGACGGTGACGGTGAGCATCCGCTCGTGAGTCTGGCATCCACACCAGGTCACTCCGAGCGCGGGAATCGGATCGGAGGCGGGTACGTTCACCTTCGTATGGAACTCCACGACCGCGAGATCATCTACGTCGGTGACCCGATGTGTTCGTGGTGCTGGGGGATCGCCCCGGAGCTGGACGAACTGGCGGAGCGCCGGGGAGACCTTCCGTTTCGCATCGTCGTCGGAGGGCTGAGGCCGGGACCGAACGCCGTCGAAGTCGACGATCGGATGGCCGCCTCGCTCGATCATCACTGGCAGTCGGTGGCCGAACGGTCCGGCCAACCGTTCGATCGCACGCTGCTCGACCGACGCGGCTGGCTGTATGACACCGAACCCGCCTGCAAGTCCGTTGTCGTCATGCGCGAACTCGACGAGACCCTCGCATGGCCCCTCTTCAAGCGGATCCAACACCTTTTCTACGCCGAGGGCGTCGTTCCGTTGGGCCGCGAGGAGTTGGGTCCGGTCATCGACGAATACGACGTCGACACCGAGACGTACTGGACACTCTTCGAGTCCGACACGGCGACAAAATCCACCTGGCAGGACTTCGCCCAGGTGCACAAGTGGGGCATCGGCGGGTTTCCCACCGTGGTATTCCGTGACGGCAACCAGGGACATTTGATCACCCGCGGGTACACGAAGGCCGACCAAATGCTTGCTGCCCTCGACCAGGTCGCGCCGGTCGATGGTGAAATGTGCGGACCTGACGGAATCTGCTGACCGGGAACCGAATCGACGCCGCCGACGTCGGATCGTCACCATGACAAGGGAGTCCCCGATGAGGCGCACCACCGCGCTCGTGAT
>JBBDWN010000179.1:6072-11109 GCA_040902855.1 Acidimicrobiia bacterium
GAACGCAGCTTCACCGAGTCGAACAATCAGGTGAGCGGAGTCGACGAGATCGACATCGTCAAGACCGACGGCAACCGCATCTACACGGTCGTCGACGGCGTGCTGCGCATCGGCACGGTCGGCAACCCTGGGATCACGATGGCCGGTTCCCTCGCCTTCGGTGATTGGTGGCCCCAGGGCATCCTCCTCCAAGGCGACACCGTCATCGCCGTCGGTCAGATCTGGGGCGGTGACGTCACGCCGCTCGCCTCCGACAGCCGCATTGCCCCCGGATACTGGACGTCGATCACCCGCATCGCCGAGATCGATGTGTCAGACGCCGCCAACCCGCGCACCGTGCGCACCCTCGACATGGATGGATCGTTCGTCTCCGCCCGCAACGTCGGCGGAAGCATCCGACTGGCGCTGAATTCGAACCCCGTGGGACTGGAATTCGTCACACCTTCCGGCGGCGGACTGCAGGCCGAGCGCCAGGCGACTGAGGCGAATCGCCAGATCATCCGCAACTCGAGCATCGACAACTGGCTCCCCTACTTCGTGTTGACCGAAACCAACGGTTCGACCTCCGAAGGTCAACTCGTCGACTGCAACACGGTCATGGCGCCCAATACGTTCGCGGGGATCGACACTCTGTCGCTCCTCGCATTCGACATCGGTTCCGGCATCGGCGCATGGGAGGACGCGGGAGTCGTCGCCTCCGGTGCAACCATGTACGCCACCGCCGACGCCACCTATCTCGCCACTCAGCGATGGATGGATTGGGGCATCATGACCGAGGCCGAGACGGCCGACGCCACCGAAGGTATCACCACCCAGATCCACAAGTTCGCGACGACAGGCGGGGTTCCCCGCTACGTGGCGAGCGGCGAGGTGAAGGGCTTCCTGCTCAACCAGTTCTCGATGGACGAATACGCCGGTGACCTGCGGGTTGCGTCGACGACGAGTCCCAACGACTGGTGGATGTCAGACGAGTCCGAGAGCCGCGTCACGGTTCTGCGGCCGAACGGCGACACCCTCGCCGAGATCGGGATGGTCGACGAACTGGGGCTGACCGAGCGCATCTTCGCAGTGCGGTTCATGGGACCGACCGGATACGTCGTGACGTTCCGTCAGACCGACCCGCTGTACGTGGTCGACCTGTCCAACCCGGCCGCGCCGGCCGTGGTCGGCGAGTTGAAGATTCCCGGCTATTCGGCCTACCTGCACCCGGTCGCCGACGGACGGCTGCTCGGTGTCGGCCAGGACGCCGACGAAGAGGGCAGGGTGCTCGGAACCCAGGTTTCGCTCTTCGACGTCACCAACCCGGCTGATCCGCAACGGATCGACCAGATCACACTGGAAGGCGGCTGGTCCCAGGCCGAAGGCAACCATCTGGCCTTCACCTTCGTCGACGGCACCGCGCTGGCTCCGTACGAGCGGTGGACGTGGGAGATCGTCGAGTCCGACACGGCCAAGGAGCAGTCGACGTTCGATACCGGCGTGCTGGCGATCCGGGTGAACGGCGACACGTTGTCCCTCGACGGAATCCTGCGTACGGAGCTGGACTCTGCGGTCACCCTCGACAGCGAGGATGACTGGGGTCGGATCGACCCGTATCGCATGGTCCCTCAGCGCACCATCGTCATCGACGGCTACGTGTACACGGTGACCGCCGGGGGCATCGCCGTCCACTCCTTCGACACCCTCACCCGCGTCACCTTCCAACGCTTCTAAATCCATTCGTACCCAGGGTTAGATCGGACCTCTGCGTCCGATCTAGCCCGCGGAAGCAACGAGCACGACGGAAAATCGCGAAAGTTCGGCATGGATGTTTTATTGACGAACGTGTGTTCGATGTCCTAGCTTCGGGATGTGAGCACTTCCCCAGGGTCGCTGACCAGCGAAAAGATGGCTCGCGTCGCCGGCCTTCGAGCCGAGCTCACCCGTCTCGAAGACCGCTACGGCGTCCAACCCAGCGAAGGAGTCCTCCGCCTCGAACGTTCCATCCGACAACGGTGCGCCAAGATCGACACCCTCTCGGAGCATCTCGAAGAGATCGTGGCCGCGCTGCTGAATCTCGAATCCGAACGTGCAGGGTTGCTGACGGGCATGGAATTGCTGCTTGCCGACGAGATCTCCCAGGTGCGGATCGAGCAGAACGAGGCCTGGTCGCCATGGCCGGTGTACGCCTATCGACTGTGGGGCGTGACGACGTCAGGACTGGTGGGCATGGTCGAAAGATGGCCGACCCCGGAGTTCGAGGCCACGTGCCAAAAGCTCCCGCTCAATCCCGACGTGCCGCACACAGACGAACGATGCGGAGAGCCCCGCTGCGGGATCTACGCCGCCAAACGACCTGACTGCCTCCTCTCCGAAGTAGCGCCCAAAGGCGGATGGGCGATCGGTTTGGTGGCGTTGACGGGCAAGGTGGTCGAACACGACGAGGGGTATCGAGCTCAACGGGCGACGGTCGAAGCCATCGTCATCCACCACGAGGATCGTGTCCTCGCAGCCGAGGAACCTCGCATGGTTGGCCTCGCGTTCTCCGCCACCGTCGCCACCACTGCCCTTCTCGGTCGGCCCTCCTCGGAATGGCCGGTCGAGCGTTCACTCACCACCCTGTACGCAGCCGAAAGGAGACTCCAATGGACATCGGATCCGTCAGACGCGTGATCGAGGTCTCACGTCAACCCGCGCCGACGCTCGCCGAACTCGAAGAAGTCGAACCTGAGGAAGTCGAAGAGGAGGCCGAAGACCGCTGAGCCCGCCTTCCGCGGGCTGGATCGGACGCCGGCGTCCGATCTAACCCTGGGTACGAACGGACTTCATTCGTCGAAGCGGAGGTGTTTGACGGAGCGGCCTTGGCGGCGGAGGAGCTTGAGGGCCTCGATGCCGATGCGGATGTGATCGTCGACGAACTCGGCGGTCACGCCCCGATCCGAGGCCTCGGTCTTCACCCCCTCCGGGATCATCGGCTGATCGGAGACCAACAGCAGGGCGCCCGTGGGAATCTTGTTGGCGAAGCCGGCGGCGAAGATCGTCGCCGACTCCATGTCGACCGCCATCGCCCGGGTCCGGCGCAGGTACTTCTTGAACTCCTCGTCGTGCTCCCACACCCGTCGATTCGTCGTGAACACGGTGCCTGTCCAGTAGTCGTGGTCGAGGTCGCGGATCATCGTCGACACCACCCGCTGCAACTGGAACGCGGGCAGGGCCGGGACTTCCGCCGGCAGATAGTCGTCCGACGTCCCCTCACCGCGGATCGCCGCGATCGGCAGGATCAGATCGCCGATCTTGTTCTTCTTCTTGACGCCGCCGCACTTGCCGAGGAACAGCACTGCGGTCGGACCGGCAGCTGTGAGCAGATCCATCACCGTGGCCGCATTTGGGCTGCCCATGCCGAAGTTGATCATCGAGATGCCGTCGGCCGTGGCTGTCGGCATCGGACGGCTCTCGTCGACGACCACCGCCCCGGTCATCTCGCAGAAACGTCCGAGATACCCGCCGAAATTGGTGAGGAGCACACAACTCCCCAGCTCCTCCGGCTCGACGCCTGTGTACCTCGGTAGCCAGTTCCTGACGATCTCCGCCTTGGACTTCACCGCACCACCTCCCGATCGGGCCGGATCTTGAGGATCACCCGCTCGGATTGGATCTCGTTCGAATATGGCCGCCCGAAATAGCGCTCGGACAGTTCGTCGATGTGGTCGCGCGCCTGCTGGCCGCCGATGGTCTCCACGACGGTTCCGCGCACTTCGACGAAGGAGTACGGATTGTCGGCGTCCACGATCGTCACCGTCGCCCGCGGGTCCCGCTCGACGTTCTTGAACTTCTGACGATGGAGTTCGGTGTTGATGTAGATGTGGGTGTCGTCGGCACTCACCCACATCACATGGGATTGCGGAGTCCCGTCGGCCAGCAGCGTCGTGAGAACGGCGAAGTTCTTTCCGGAGGCCAGGGCCTTGGTCTTTTCATGCAACATCGGTCGATCATCCCACACCGGTACGCTCCACTCACATGCCGGCTCTCGACCTGCGGTTCTTCGTCTTCGCGATTCTCTTCGGCTTCCTCGTCGGCTACATCCTTGGGCGGAGCGCCGAGGACCGGACCGCCACGCTCTCCGCCTGCGTTGCCTGTGCCGCCATCGGAGCGGTCTCTTGGATCGCCGGCGCCTCGGAGACGATGCCAGAGATCGCAGGGGCGTCGATGACGGTCGGGGGAATTTCGGCGTTCGGACTCCTCCTCTGGACCGGACGGCGACCAGTCTCCTGACCGAACTCAGGGACGGGCGAGAAGCCGGTCGAAGAGGATGGCGGCCGCCTGGCCGACGTTGAGCGAGTCGACCGCCCGCTGCATGGGGATGCGCACACGCACGGTCGCCTTGGCGAGAACCGCCGCGGTGAGCCCGGGACCTTCCGCCCCCAGCAGGACTGCGGGGCGGGCCAACCCGGAAGCGTGCGCCACGTCAACCGCGGAAGCCTCAGGCGTGGCGGCCACGAGCGTGAGCCCGCCGGCAGTCAACAGGTCGAGGTCGGCCGGCCATTCGACAGCCCTTGCCATCGGCAGGTCGACGACCGCCCCCATCGAAACCCTGACGCTGCGTCGGTACCACGGGTCAGCAGACGTCGGATCCAAGACGAGCCCACCGATCCCGAGTCCCGCCGCGGCTCGGATGATCGCACCCAGGTTCGCGTGGTCGTTCACGCCTTCGAGGATGGCGAGCGAGTCGAGACCTGCCACCTTCGCCACAGTCGACATCGGTGGCCGATGACAGAGCGCCAGCATTCCCCGATGGAATTCGAAACCGACGACGGCGCTGATGAGCGACTGGTCGACAAGATGGACGGGAACGTCCAGTCCTGGCGGGACACGGTCTCGCATTCGAAAATCCACCATCAATGCATCGACGAGTGACCCGGCGTTCGCCATCACGTGGGAGACCACCGTCGGCCCCTCGGCGACGAACACCCCTTCGGCCTTCTCGTAGGAGCTTCGGAAGCGGGGTTCGTTGAGCCGTCTGAATCCGTCGAACCGGGGATCTGCCGGGTCGAGGCTCAC
>JBBDWN010000180.1:0-4726 GCA_040902855.1 Acidimicrobiia bacterium
ACGTCCGGAGCGGGTTCGCATGGAGGGATCGACGCGTTCCACGATGCGCGAGCGAAATCTGCGATCGCCGCCGCGTGCGGCGCCACCCGCGCCCCCTTCTCGAATCGGCTGGGATCGACGCTCCAGAACAGGAACGCCCCATACGGCGAAGGACCGAGCTCGAGCAGGTCGCCGTCGGGATCCTCCACCACCCCCGCCCCGCGGGGCACCAGCCGGATCGAGCGCCGTTCATGAACGCCCTCGACGGGGAAGGCGACTCTCACCCCTCGGTTGGCATCCGCCGCCGTCACGATCAACTGTTCGAGATCGTCCGCCACAGGATCGAGATCGCCTTCGACGATCGCCCTCACGAAAAACATCCCATGCAACTCGGACACGGCATTGGCCTGGATGCCATATCCCACGCTGAACCTCGGGTTCAGCTCGGTGGGTCTGAACCCGTCGGCGGTGGCGACGCCGTCGATCGAGAAAGGTCCTCGATAGTCCATCCGGCGACGAAGCACCTCACCCACCGATCGGGACGCCTGACGCATCTCGTCTCTGATGGCCGCCGGCGGATCCCAGGTGTTGGCCACCCCGCCATAGACGAATCCATTCCGATCGAGACGGTGAAGGATGAGCAGCTCGACCGGACGGAGGGCGGCGACACCGTCACCAGTCACCACCCCGTGGACGGAGCACGGCACACCCTCGAGAAAGGGCATCACCCTGACCGTTCGTGTCCTGTCGGTGAACTCGGCGACGACCTGTTTGGCCGTGTCGTCATCCGTCACCCAGCGGGTCATCTCTCCCCCGCCGTGCCACCCGTTGGTGTTGTCCGCCGCCCAGACCGTTCCCAGCGCCCCGGCGAGACGGCCAGCCGCAAGAGGCGCATCGGCGAGAGCAACGAGCTCGGAAGGCGCTCGGGGAATCGCAGCCTCGTCCCAGATCTCATCCGCCACCGTCTTGTCCTCGAAGGCCTCCCACGCCCCTGGCCGCGTCCCGTACAGGTGCCGACCGAGGAAGCTGGCCGGCGCACCGAAAACCGGCCCCAACACGCGAGCAGTGTCATCGGGGTCGAACGCGTCGACCGCATCACGAACGTGGGGAGGCGGCTCGTCGACCTTGGAGGCGAAGCGACGGAACCCTTCCATCACCGTGCCCGGCGGTGACGGCATGAACACGGTCTCGCCCTCCGGCTGGGCACCGACCCCCTCTTCGCCGGCGACGACGAGGAACTCGGAGGCGCCCCACTCGCGCAGTTGGTCGATGAGGACTTGGGTGTTGGCCGACACCCCGTTGAGGATGATCCACCGCGGATGCGCATAGATGTGCGCCAACCGATCACTGACCCATTCCAGCCCCATACAGGAAGGCTACGGCTGGAACTCCATGGACACAGCCCAATTTCTCCGCGACCTATACCGGAGACACCTCAACGGAAGTCGCGTGACGGAGCGGCGGTCACGCGCAGCGGTTCGAACCGGCGGGCGACCAGGTTGGTGACGCCGTCTCGGTATTCGACCATCCCTTCGATCCGCAGTGCTGGGTTGCGCCGGGCGATGTCGCGTTGGGTCTCCCACACCGGGGGTAACACCACCACGTTCAGCAGTCCGGTCTCGTCTTCGAGGTTGAGGAAGATGACCCCGTTGGCGGTGCTCGGACGCTGACGATGGGTGACGACCCCGGCGACGCGGACAGACCGGGTGTGTTTCCGGAGCGCCAGGATGTCGCTGATCCTCATGCAGTCTGCAAGATCGTCCCGAACGAACTGGATCGGATGCGACGTGGAGGCTCCCACCGCCCACAGGTCGGCGAGATGGCGTTCCTGCTCATCCATCTCTGCCAGTTCCGGGGGGTCGACCCCGGGCGAGAGCGGCAGTCGCCCCGGTCCGATCTCGGCCAACGCGCCCGCCGCCCACAGTCCCCCCCGACGACCGAGTCCGACCGTCTCCAACGCCCCCGCGGCGGCCAGACCCTCCAGCGCATCAAGGGGCAGACCGGTGCGGTGGGCGAGATCGGCCGGTGTCGTGAACAGACCGCCAAGGACCCTGGATGCCTCGATCCTGCTGATCTCGGACTCGCCCAGATTCCGCACGTATCTCAATCCGAGCCTGACCGCCACCGCCGGGCGAATCGGATCGTCCACTGCCCCACGCCCCCGCCGCCAGAATCCGCCCAGATAGTCGACGACCTCGTCAGGACGGGCATCCGCGGGCTCGATCGTGCAGTCGTGCCACGACGCGTTGATATCAGGTTCGAAGACGATGACACCATGCCGCTGGGCGTCCTGGACCAGGGTGTTGGGACTGTAGAAACCCATCGGCTGGGCGTTCAACAGCCCGGCGAGGAACTCCGCCGGATAGTGGAACCGCAGCCAGGCAGACATGTAGACGATGTAGGCAAAGCTCACGGAGTGTGATTCCGGGAAACCGAAGCTGGAGAAACCCTGCAACTTCTCCCAGATCTCGTCTGCGGCCGCTCCCGTGATCCCCCTCGCCGCCATACCGACGTACACCTCGTCACGCAGCGCACCCATCGCCTCCTCGGAACGTTTGGAGCTCATCGCCTGCCGCAACCGATCCGACTGGCCGCCGTTGAAGCCGGCGCAGATGCGGGCCAGTTCCATCAGTTGTTCCTGGAAGATGGGCACACCGAGTGTCTTCTCCAGGATGGGAACAGTGGACGGATGCGGATAGCGCACCGGTTCCTCACCGTTGCGACGCCGCAGATACGGATGGACGGACGCACCCTGGATGGGACCGGGTCGGATGAGGGCGACCTCCACCGCCAGGTCGTAGAAGGTCTTCGGCTTCATCTTGGGCAGCGTCGCCATCTGGGCGCGCGACTCGACCTGGAAGAGACCGACGGTGTCCGCTGCGGTGAGTTGTCGGTAGATGGCGGGCTCCTGGGGAATGGTCGCCAGGTCGACCTCGACACCGTGGGTCTCGGAGATGAGATCGGTTGCCAGATGCAAGGCGTTGAGCATCCCCAGACCGAGCAGATCGAACTTGACGATGCCGATCGCCGCACAGTCGTCCTTGTCCCACTGCAGCACGGTGCGGCCCTCCATCCGCCCCCACTCGACCGGAACCACCTGATGCAGCGGTCGGTCGGCGATCACCATCCCACCGGAATGGATGCCCAGATGACGCGGGAATCCGTCCAAGCGATGGCACACGTCGTAGATGAACTCGGCGGTGAGACCGTGCGGCAGCGGAGCCTCGGTTCGGAGCTTTGCGGGATTGCGGCTGTCCACGTACTTGGAGAGACCGTCGACCTGCGCCTGGGTCATCCCGAACACCTTGCCGACATCCCGCAGCACCGATCGCGCCCGGTAGGTGACGACGTTGGCGACCATCGCCGCCCGTTCCCGTCCGTATCTCCGGTAGCAGTACTGGATCACCTCCTCGCGACGGTCCGCTTCCAGATCGAGGTCGATGTCCGGTGGCCGACCGCGTTCTTCGGACAGAAAACGTTCGAAGGGCAATTGCAGCCGGATCGGGTCCACCCTGGTCAGACCGAGACAGCGGCACACCGCCGAATCCGCCCCCGAACCGCGGATCTGGCAGTAGATGTCCTGGCTGCGGGCGAAATCCACCAGGTCTTTGACCACGAGGAAGTATCCGGCGAACCCGAGCCGCCCGATGATCCCGAGTTCGTGTTCCAACCTGGCGCGGGCCGCAGGCTCGATCGCACCTTCGCCGTTGCCCGGGTAGATCTGACGGGCGCTCTCCCATGTGAGAAACCGCAGATATTCCATCTCGTCTCGGAAATGACCCGGCATGGGAAACGGCGGAAGTTGGGGACCCACCAGACGCAGATCGAATGCGAGCCGCTCCCCCAGGTCGGCTGCCCGCTCCACCACACCCGGATACCGGGCGAAGCGTGCCGTCATCTCATCCGGAGCCTTGAGGAAGCGTTCGTCGGTGCCGGCCCGGTATCCATCCGCCGTGACCAGATCACGCCGCCCGGCGATCGCCGACAGCACGTCGGCCAGGTACCCGTCGGATCGGAGGGCGTGGTGAACCTGGTTGGTGGCGACAGCCGAAATCCCCAGGCGTTCGCCCACCTCCCACATCAGGTCATTGCGCTCGTCGTCTCCGGGGATGCCGTGATGCCACAACTCGAGATGAAGCCGGTCCCCGAAGATGTCTGCGAGTCTTCTCGTCTCGCCCATCGCCCCTTCGAGATCACCTTCGGCTGCCGCACGCGGAACCGCACCCTGCCAACACCCGGTCAGCGCATGAAGTCCGGGGTGGGCTGCCGCCTCGGCCAGATCCGGCCACGAGTAGACGGCCCTGTCCTTCTCCCCCCGCACCTGAGCACGGGTGACCAGTCGGGACAGCACCGTGTACGCACCGGGCGATCCTGCGAGGAGGACGAGATGGTCGAACGACTTGTCGTCTGTCGGCTTGGTGCCGTGATGGGTCATCGAACGGCCCCGCCGCCTGATCGGCTCGGCACGCTCCAACCTGTGGGAATCCCAGGCTTCGGCCCGACCGATCGGATCGTCGGGACCGCCCGACAGCCCAAGACCGATCTCCGTCCCGTACACGACCGGCATCCCCAGATGTCGTGCCGCCTCCATCACCTTCACCGCGCCGTAGAACCCGTCGTGATCGGTCACCCCCAGCGCCGTGTACCCCAACTCGGATGCGCGCGCCACCAACTCATGCGGATGCGCCGCCCCATCCAGAAACGAAAAGTTCGTATGACAGTGCAGTTCGGCATACCGGGTCATTGC
>JBBDWN010000180.1:4826-11030 GCA_040902855.1 Acidimicrobiia bacterium
CATCCTTCCAACGTATCACATCTATCGAACAGGTGTTCGCTCGCTCTTCGGTCGCGATCTGGTTCTAGCCTGTCGCCGATGCGAGTTGTGGTGGTCGGGGCAGGAGTAGCCGGGCTGACATGCGCGGCGACGTTGCAGCGCGCCGGGGTTGAAGTGACGGTCGTGGAAGCCCGTGATCGTATCGGCGGACGAGTGTGGACTGGCGAGGTCGCAGGGGCGCGCATCGATCTGGGGGGAGCCTGGATCCACGGGCCGATCGACAACCCGCTGGCCACCTACTGCCGTGAGGTGGGTTTGGACTGGGTCAGTGACGGACCGTGGGGCTCGCGGATGCAGGTCCACACCGAGGACGGAAGCCTTCTCCCCCATACCGCCACCACCTCTCTGGTCACTGCATGGAGCGACTTCGACGCCGGTGAGGCCGTCGCAGTCCTCGGTGACAGCGCCACATTCCTGGAGGCAGTGGAGTGGTACGTCGCAGACCGCGGTCTGACCGGAGTGCCTGCCGACGCGGTGCGCTACAGCCTGTCGTGGTTGGAGGGCGGCCTGAACATTGGCGCGCATCCCGCGACGATCTCGGCGGCCGGTGCCGCGTTCTACCAATTACACGCAGGCGGCAACGTCGTACTGGCCGGCGGGTACCACTCTCTCGTGGATCACCTGGCCACCGATCTCGACATCGCGCTGGAGGAACCGGTCTTGGCGATCGAACATGGCGTGGCCGAGGCCATCGTCTCGACCACCGCCCGTTCGATTCAGGCCGATCATGTCGTCGTCACCATCCCGATCGGCGTGCTTCATCGCATCCTCTTCAGCCCACAGTTGCCTTCGCCGATCACCAAGGCCATCGAGCGACTCCAACTTTCAACGGTCGAAAAGATCGTCCTGCGATTCGACGAACGGTGGTGGCCCGAGGATCTCAGACGCCTCATCTCGATCACCGACGCCCACCAGTTCCCCGCCTGGATGGACTTCTCGTTGCACGCCGAGGCACCGACCCTGGTGGGCTTTTTCAACCCGGCGCTCGCATCCATGCCGGAGGAGGATGGGGCGAGGCTCGACCTGGCCCGTCAAACCCTCGAGTCGATGCTCGGCAAAGGACCGAAGCCGATCGGTGCGATGATCACCGACTGGCGCAACGACCCGTACGCCGGAGGCGCTTACAGCTACATCCCGGTTGGTGCCACGGCTGCGGACATGCGCGCCTTCACACTGCTCGACGGCTCACTCCGCTTCGCCGGCGAGCACACGGTTCCCGAGTACTACGGAACGGTTCACGCCGCCTTCGTGTCCGGTCGGAATGCGGCAGACCGACTCACAACCAACTGACGTGCACGCCGACGAGCTCATAGACCCGGTCGAACCCTCGCCGCTACGCTCTGGCGCATGGCGCATATCACGAAGACGGTCAGGCTTTCGGGGAGTTCGGGGCGGGGAATCGAGGATGCGGTGCGGACGGTGCTGGCCCGGGCGGCGACCACCATCGACGAGATCACCAAGTTCAAAGTTGTCGAAGTGGGGGGGTCGGTGGACGACTCGGGCGTCCCCACCGAGTTCTCCGTCACCCTCGACATCACCTTCACGGTGAAGGAATCGGTTCACGGTTGAGCCGCAGACTTCCCGACATCGCCGATCTCGGGCACGGAATCGGCGTGATTCCGCTTCCGCTGCCGTTCGAGAACCCGGCATGGGTCAACACGTACGTGATCCACACCCCGACGGGAACAGTGCTGATCGACTGTGGTGTCGACTGGGAACCGGGCATGACCCGGCTTCTCGACGGCCTCGCGGTGCTGGAGATCGAGCCCTCGTCGATCCACACGCTGATCGTCTCGCACCTCCATCCTGACCATGTGGGGATGGCGCCCAAACTGGTGGCGTTGACCGGAGCGAAACTGACGATGCACCGGAGCGCGATCGAACGACACGTCGGATACAACGACACCCCGGGCACCCAGCGGTGGCTCGAAGGGTTTGGTCGCCTCCATGCCGTGCCGACCGAAATGCTGCCGGCGTTCGTCGCCCTCGATCGCCCCGACTGGATGCCGTTCATCGGACCGCCCGACATCGCAGTCGACGAAGGTGACCGGATCGACCTGGGAGAAGGTCGCCACCTCGAAGTGCTCCACACCCCCGGACACGAACACAGCCACATCTGCCTGGTCGACTCGAAGACGGGGATCCTCTTCGCAGGTGACCACATCCTGCCCCGCATTACGCCGGTGATCATGTGGGATCAAACCGAGGTCGACGTCCTCGGCCAGTATCTGGACTCGGTCCATCGGCTGACGGGCGACCGATTCGGCCTGACCTACCCGGCACACGGTTCGATCGTCGAACGAGGTTCGCAGAGGGCCGAGCAGATCGAACTTCACCACGAGCGTCGCCTCGACGGCATGTTGGAATTGGTGCGTCTCGGACCAGCCACCGCGTGGACGGTGATGCTGGAATCCTTCCGATCGCATCTGCAGCCTCACGAGCAGCGGCTGGCTCTACGCGAAACGGTGTCGCATCTCGAGCATCTCCGCACCCGAGAGAAGGTCGCTTCGTTCGACGAAGACGTCCGCTATTACCGCCGGGCCTGAGGGGCCTCCGCGTCCCACAACGCCCGCATCGCGGGCTCCGTTTCCAACAGATCGGGAAGCTCGCCCTGTGCCACCAATCGACCCTCGTCCAACAGCAGGATGCGGTCGGCCCGGCGAAGAACCGGACGGCGATGACTCACCACCAAGCAGGTGACGTTCCGCTTCCGGAACAGCCCCTCCCACAGAGCCGCCTCGGTTTCGACGTCGAGCGCCGAGGAGATGTCGTCGAACACCAGCAGTTCGGCGCCGGTGGCAAACGCCCGGGCAGCAGCCGACCGCTGCACCTGGCCGCCCGAAAGTTTCACTCCCCGCGCTCCCACCGGAGTGTCGAGGCCGCGCTCGAGGTCGGCGACATCGGGGTCGAGGATGGCGAGTTCGATCGCGTCCCGCATCATCTCGTGGGAGGTGTGGCTGCCGAGGCCGATGTTGCGGGCCAACGAATCACTGAACAGCCGCGGAACCTGGGCGGTGTAGGCGGCTCGGCGCGGCGTGAGGTAGGTGGCGGGGTCGTCGACCGGCTCGCCGTTCCACAAGACCTCCCCGTCCGCTGGGAGCAACCCCAAGAGTGCCCGCAGCAGGGTGGTCTTGCCTGACCCGATCCGGCCGGTAATTACCACGAACTCGCCCCGCCGGATCTCGAAGGACACCCCTTCGATCCCGCCCCCGGTGGTCGGGTAGCGGAAGGTGAGATCCTGGGCTGCCAGCGTGCGCAGTGGGGCGACTGGTAACGGGGCCGGGGGCTCGGTGACCTCCCCGCGCAGCGGTACCCGGCTGCGGTCCACCAGCACCGGGTCGGGGGCGTCGACTGCCAGTCGCCGCACCCGGTCGAAGGCGACTCCGGTGCGCCGATGCTGGGCGACGATGTCCCCGGCGAACGCCATGTATCCGGTGAGCCGCGGCATGTAGGTGAGGAACACCGCCAAGTCTCCCACCGAGAACGTACCCTCCAAAATGCCGGAGGCGGCCACCAGCAACACCAGTGCGGTGGCGATCGTCGCCATGTTGGAGTTGATCGAACGCAGAAGCTCAGTGAGGAACGTATCCCGCAGTGCGGCTTCGCGGCGCACCTCGTTCATCCGGTCGAAACGGTCGAGTACCGGTTCGGTGGCGTCGGCCAGTTTCACCGCCTGCACCCCGGCGAACAACTCACCGACGAAACCGGTGACTTCCTCGGTGGCCAGTCGCATCGCCCGTCGTCGCTTGCGGATCTGCGGACTGAGCGATTGGGTCAGGATGAGTGTGAGAACGAGGGGAACCACCACGTACAGCGTCAGCCCACTGTCGATGGACAACATCACGGCGGTTGCCCCAACGGCGAAGGCAAGAACCCCACCCAAATCCACCCAGTTCTCCATGTATTCAAGGACGTCGTCGATGTCGTCCCGGAAGGTGCTGACCGCCTCCGACGCGGAAACGGGGAGACTGCGGGAACGGGGAGCGGTGAGCAGCCATGCCAACAGGTTGCGGCGCAGCTGGAGCGAGCTTTCGATCCAATGTTCCATCCACACGATGTCGCCGAACCAGAGGATCACCTGCCGGCCGTAGGCGATGGCGGTGAACACCAGCACCGCGGTCCACACCCCTTCGCCGAGTTGTTCTCCGTCGGAGAGATGGTCGAACACGGCCCCCACCGCGATACCCAAGAACACCGGTGTGCCGTGGATCAGGGTCCACAGCACGGCGGCGGCGAAGAAGCGGAGGGGCCGGTAGCGGATCACCTCCCAGCCGAGCCTGAGGGTGGAGTAGGACTTCATGCCAGTTCGCTCCCCTCGCCGGCGGCCAGCAGCCGGGCGTACCGAGTGGACGAGTCGGCCACCAGAGTCTCCCGCGCGCCGTGTTCGACGATGCGCCCGGCCTCAACAACCATGATCGAATCGACCGCCCTGACAGTTTCCAGGCGATGGGCGACGATGACTGCGGTGCGGCCGGAGAAGAGCCATTCGGTGGCGGTGGCGATCAGTGATTCGGTCGCCGGATCGAGACGCGAAGACGGTTCGTCGAGGATCACCACCTGTGGGTTCTGCAAGAACACCCGGGCAAACGCCAGCAGTTGGGCTTCTCCAGCGGATAGCCCGGCGCCGCCCGAGCCGAGCTCGGTGTCCAGTCCGACCTGACGCACCCAGTGCCCCAGACCGACGGCGTCCAACACGGCCAGGATCTCTGCGGCGGTCCGGTCGTCTCGGAAGAAGGTCAGGTTGTCCCGCACTGAGGCGGCGAACAGTTGCACGTCCTGGGTGACGACTCCCACCAAACGTCGCATCCCCGCCGACGACAGGCTCCGCAGGTCGACTCCGCCGATCGTCACCCTGCCCTCGGTCGGGTCGTACAGTCGGGCGAGTAGCCGGGTGATAGTGGTCTTGCCCCCGCCGGTGCGTCCCAGCAGGCCGAGGGAGGATCCGGCGGGGATGGTGAAATCCACCCCGTCGAGCACCATCCGATCGTCGTAGGCGAAACGCACCGACTCGAATCGGACAGTGCTGTCGTCGGCAGCGGGGGCGGTACCGGTATCGCTGATGGTGGACTGACGGGCACGCAAGGCGTCGATGCGGATGATGCCGCCAGCCGCCTTCTGCAGCTCCTGGAATTCCTGGGCGACCTGTTCGATCGGGGTCCGGACCAGCGCCACGTACTGCAGGATGAGGTATGCGGTGCCGATAGTGATTTCGCCTCGTAGGGCCAGCCATGACCCGACGGCCAGCGCCACCACGTCGCCGGTCCAGTAGGCGGTGTTGGACGTGACCCAGAAGACCGCCCGGGTGCGCCATGCCTTGCGGGTGCGACGGTAGAAGTCCCGCATCACGTCGACGAAGACGTACATGGTGTGGAGTCCGGCACCATTGGCCCGGATGTCGTCGAGTCCGTCCAGACGCTCCTCCACGAATCCGTACAGAAGCGCCGAGGTCTCCCGCTCGTGCTCGGATGCGCGCTCGGCCAGATGCCGCATGCGGTACATGAGGATCATCACCGCCGTCACGTACAGACCCAGGGCTGCACCCAACCGCCAGTCCTGGATCGTCGAGACGACGACCACGCCGATCAGGAGCAGGGAGCTTCCGAGGAGGCGGACGACGAAGCGGGAAAGGAAGTTGGACACGGCGGTCACGTCGCCGTCGATCCGTTCGATCATCTCCCCGGGAGTGGTGTCACGGTGAAACGCCATGTCGAGGCCGAGGGCGTGCCGGGCCAGATCGTGGCGCAGCTGGTTGGTGGCCCGCCACCCGACGTCGGCGCCGAGGTAGGTGGAGACCGCCGACAGTGCCTGTTGGAACACACCGACGATCAGGTAGGCGATGCCGGCGCCAGTGAGCGCTGCCAACGGAGCAGCAGCCAACGCAGAGTCGATGAACTGCTGGAGGATGAGCGGCACGACCACCTGCAGCCCGGTGGCAGCAATGAGTACGAATGCCAGCAAGCCCACCCGAGCGCGCAACGGCAACATGTAGGTGGTGAGGGTCGAACGATATCCGGGCGCGGTCAGAGCGAGACCTCAGATGGGGTGCGAAACGCTAGGACGCAGACACACCCGCTGCCGACGAATTCTTTCCGGCTTCCAAGCCAGGTGAACTATCTCTCCCCCTCGCGACCGAGGCTCTGCGAGGGAGTGTTGGGGGGAGTGGCC
>JBBDWN010000181.1:0-10939 GCA_040902855.1 Acidimicrobiia bacterium
TGGCCCATCCAGATCCTCGAAATCGG
Source organism: Acidimicrobiia bacterium (assembly GCA_040902855.1). Taxonomy (GTDB): domain Bacteria; phylum Actinomycetota; class Acidimicrobiia; order Spongiisociales; family ZC4RG35; genus DATHWB01. The sequence continues at coordinate 27 of JBBDWN010000181.1, forward strand.
CGCCATCGGCACCCACAACGCTCTCGGGTTGGCGCTGGCGAAGGAAGCGGTGTTCCTTCAGGCCTCCACCTCAGAGGTGTACGGCGACCCGCTCGTGAACCCGCAACCCGAGGACTATTGGGGGAACGTGAACCCGATAGGGGTGCGCGGTGTCTACGACGAGGGGAAGCGGTACGGGGAGGCACTGGTGATGGCCTATCACCGGGCCCACGGGCTGCGGACTCGGATCGCGCGTATCTTCAACACGTATGGTCCGCGGATGCGACCTGATGATGGTCGCGTCGTACCGGCGTTCTTCATGGCCGCTCTGCGTGGAGCGCCGCTGCCGGTCCATGGGGATGGTTCACAAACTCGATCGCTTTGTTTCGTCGACGACTTAATCGACGGCCTTGTCCGGCTCGCAGCCTCCGACGTCGTCGAACCGGTAAACCTGGGCAATCCGCATGAGGTGTCCATCTTGGAGCTTGCACACATGATCACCGAAGTTGTGGGTTCGGAGTCCGAGATCGCATTCGCGCCCCGGCCAGTGGACGATCCGCAGGTTCGTTCCCCCGATATTCGGCGTGCTCGTACGCTGGTGGGCTGGGAACCGGTGACGTCTCTGCGTGAAGGCCTGGAACGGACCGCGCCGTGGTTCCAGTCCTTCCTGGCCGCCGAGTGAGCAGCAGCCCGTCGCACAAGACGAGACGGCGCACGATCCTCGCCGCGCTGGCGGCAATTGGATTGGTTGCACAGCCCGCGTTCGTCGATCGCCAGCCCGATCGTCAAGCTGAATTCGCTTTCGAGCTCTTTGCCAAAGGGGCGCCCCCCGAAGAGTACGTCATCGAGTTCCCTGATGAACGGCTGACGGTGACCGTTCCGCAACTGCAGCGCACGGCGCCGGCAAACCTCGACTACACCGAGGTCTATCCCGGCTACCTCTGCGAGCGCTACCCGGCAGCGGTCGAGGTGGAGGTGTATCGGTCGGGTGGCCCCCTGTCGGTCACTGACTGTGGAACCGGGGCCTGATGACGACGGTGCCACCGTCATCGGTGGAGACATCCGTCCGCCTACTCGTCGCGGGGGCAGGCCTTCTGGTTATTGATACCGCCCTGACGTTCTATGAGATTGTGACCGATCGGGCGATCCGCATCCCACGGTTCGACTGGTACGTGCTCACTCCAGGGGTCGCGATTGTGGTGATCGCCGGATGGGTGATCGGCTTGGCCCTGTTCGTGAATCCGCGGACCCGAGTGCGGTGGGGGTGGGTCGCTCCACTGGGGACAGTCCTTGTCGCCCTTGCCGACCGACAGACATGGGCCGGTTCCGTGCTCTACCTCATCGCAGTCTGGACGGCACTGCACTGGTGGTCGGCGCGTTTGGCCGTAGACCCTCGATCCGCGGCGGACCGCGCGATCCCGCTGCGCGTCGTGCAGGTTCATCTGGCCGGCGTGCTTCTTTGGGCCGCATACGCCAAGTTGAACGGTCGGTTCCTGTCTGGTTCGGTGCTTTCGGTGTCTTTCACAGGAATGGTCGAGCTGCCTGAGGAATGGATTACCCCAAGGGTGCTCCGGCCTGTCGCCGTTGCGACGATCACAGCAGAGGTGGCGATCGCCGCGGGGCTCTGGACACGAAGCATGCGGCGTGTGGCGGTTGCGCTCGGCTTGCTCTTCCACGTGGTGATCTTCCTGTTCCTCTCACCGCCTCTCGTTCTCGCCGGTTTCGGCCTCGTCATGGCTTCTGGGTATGTGCTCTTCATCGATCGGATCCCGGGAGCGCCCCACCATGGCTGATCGGGAGTGGGAGGGACTCACCCGGTGGTGGCTGGACGAGCTGCAATCAGACCCTGCCTACGAAGAGCTCGTGACTCCGACGATCCTTGAACTGGTTCGTGCTTCACAGGGGTGGAAGGTCCTCGATGTCGGCTGTGGTGATGGGCGATTGATGCACCGCCTGGCCGCGGCGGGCGCGAGGCCGATCGGCGTGGACGCCGGCATGGAGTTGCTGGTACTCGCGGCGGGTGTTGCGCCCGTTGCTCGGGTGCGCTTGCCATCGATGGGCGCGATCCGGGACGCCGCATTCGACGCAGCCGCGGTGTCGCTGGTGCTCGAGCACCTTGAGGATGAGGCGGCGTTCCTTGCCGAACTCGGGCGAGTGGTGCGGCCCGGTGGGCGCCTGGCGTTGGTGCTCAACCATCCGATCTTCACCGCCCCCGAATCGGCCCCCATCCAGGAAGACGACGAAGTGCTGTGGCGTCCCGGTCGGTATTTCGAACGGGGCTACACCGACGAGAAGGCGGGGACGGGGGCGATCCGCTTCTACCACCGGACCATGGCGGAACTGTTGAACGCAGCGTCTGATGGCGGCTGGGATCTGGAGCGGATGGTGGAGATGGGAGTCAGCGACACCCAGGTCGATCGTTCTCCTGCGCTTGGTCAGCAACGGCACATCCCGCGGCTGTTGGGGGTGGCGTGGAGGAGGCGGTAGCGGGCTCGAGGGTTCCTGCCCCTTCCGTCCTCGCCTGACGGCTCGGCCACCTTCCCCGGCCAGCGGACTGCTTCCGCTTGGGAAGGCGATCAGACTGATCAGGCGACCGGCAGGCTGCTGTCCGCGGTGGCGGCGGGGAGTTCGAGGTCGAAGGCGGTCAGGTTGTCGTGACGGCGGTAGCTGAGGGTGCCGCCCATCGCACGGGCCAGGCTGGCGCTCACGTACAGGCCCAGACCGACGCTGGGCAGCGCCTGGCTGGACTTGGCGACCGAGGTGAACGGCTGGAAGATGCGTTCGACGTCCTCAGGCGAGATGCCTTCGCCGTCGTCGACGACGCTGAGGACGGCCACGCCGGGGAGCCGGCGCGACTCGATGCTCACATGCTCGCCCCCATACTTGAAAGCGTTCACCACCAGGTTCCTGACGATCTGGGCGACCCGGCCCGGATCGGCCACCCACGCTCGGTCGTCGTCGAAGCCGACTTCGATGTGGCGGCGCAGGTCGCTGGGGATCGACGCCAGCGCCCGATCTGTCACCTCACGGAGAACCACTGTTTCGATGTCCAGGTGCAGACCGGAGATGTCTGCCCGTGAGCCGACCAGCAGATCCTTGACGAGGGCGCTCATCTCGTTCGACTGTTCGGCGATCTGACGGACCATGTCCCGAGCCTCGTCTTCGGACAGGTCATCCCAGGCGGACTGCAACAAACCGGCATACCCCACCACCGCGGTCAACGGCGTGCGGATCTCGTGGCTCACCGAGCCGATGAAGTGCTCCCGGGCCTCGTTGAACTTCTCGTTGTCCGCCACCTCCACTCGCAGACGACGCCGCTGTGCGATTCCGCCGGTGACGAGCATCCCCGTGAGTGCCAGGGCAGTGGTGACGAGCAGCCCCAGAGGGAGGACGATCTCGTTCGGGTAGAGATCTGGGCTGCGAGCGATCACCGTCAACGCCCACACGCGGTTGCCGAAGTTCACTGTCATGCCCCGGGAGGCGACATCGCGGGGCGAGAGCTGGGTGGCCAGGTCGAGACTCGCCGAGACCCGGTTGGAGACTTCCGCGGGCAGTTCGGAGGCGAGAAGATCGGCGTTGACGACGGCGAAGGCAAGATCGCCCTCAGGCAGGTGGGGGCTGATGAGGATCGCCGTCCGGGTGGGGAGCCCGGGCATCAGCCCAAACCCGGTCGCCGTCAGTTCGCCTGTGCGCAAGGCACTCGCGATCGCCTCGCGTGCCTCCCGGCGAGCGGAAAGGTCAGCCCCTACCCAGTCGAGTTCGGGAACCTCGGACGAGAACAGATCGACCAGGTACGAGTCGTCGGAGACTCTGATCGTGCCCCAGGCGATCACACCTGCCACCGGGACCGACTCTTCGAAGTAGCGGCCGAACTGGTCGTTGTCGAGATCCGGTTGGACATCCTGCAGTGACCGGGCCCCGTGCAGGATGGCCACGATCTTGTCGAGTTCGGTCTCGATGGCGAACGCCGTCGTCTCAGCCACCAGGTCGAATCGCTCCGCAGCCGAAGTCCGATCGGCCGCCGCCACGCCCATCGCGAAGAGTGCTCCGAAGACGGCGATGGCAGCCACAATCAGATCGGAAGCAGGCCCGAACCGGGAATTCGACGTTTTGGACACTGATCTTGTCTTCGGCCTGAACCATCGACGACTGAAGACGAACGACAACCGGCTGACAGCGACCAACATGGGCTTGTGCGACGCCCGCCCACCGCAGAGATACCCGACCAGCCAGGCACCTACCTGTTCCGTGACCGCCACGGGCGAGTGATCTATGTGGGCAAGGCGAAATCGCTGCGCAAGCGGGTCGCCTCCTACTTCTCCCGGGACCTCCACCCGCGCACCGAGACGATGGTGGAGGCGGCCGAGACGGTCGAATGGATCATCGCCGACTCCGAAATCTCCGCCCTGATGCTCGAGTACTCGCTGATCAAAGAACACCGGCCGCGCTTCAACATCAAACTGCGCGACGACAAGTCCTATCCGTACCTGGCCATCACCCGTGTCGACGAATGGCCCCGGGCCAGGGTGATGCGGGGCAAGAAGCGCAAAGGCAACGAATACTTCGGGCCCTACGCCCACACCTACGCCATCCGTAAGACACTCGACCTGCTGTTGCGGACCTTCCCGGTGCGGACCTGTTCGGACGGGGTGTTCCGCCGTCAGCAAGCCCAAGGCCGGCCATGCCTGCTCTTCCACATCGAAAAGTGTGCCGGGCCGTGTGTGGGGGAAGTTTCTGCGACCCAGTACACGGAGTTGGTGGACGGACTCGCCGACTTCCTGCGGGGCAACACCGAAGGCATCGTCGAGGACCTGCGAGACCGGATGTGGGAGACGGCCCAACGCCAGGAATACGAACTGGCGGCTCGCTATCGGGACCGGATCGGCGACCTCGAACGTGCCGTCGAACGCCAAGAGATCGTCACCGAACGCCCCGAATACTTCGACCTCATCGCCTTTCACGGCGATGACCTGGAGACCTCGGTTCAGGTGCTGTATGTGAGGAAAGGTCGGGTTGTCGGAAGGTTCGGATCGGTCGTGGACCGGGTCGAAGACCTCACAGACGAAGAGTTGATGGGCGAAATCGTGCGGGAGTTGTATCTCGACGAGACGCCGCCCAAGACCGTGCTCGTCGGGCTGATGCCGCCCGACGCCGAAGGGGTGGAGGCGTGGCTGGCCGACCGGCGAGGGTCATCGGTGGGTTTGCGGGTGCCGCAGCGCGGCCAGAAGCGACGGCTGATGGAAACCACCACGGTGAACGCTCGGGAAGCCTTCGGACGGCATCGTCTCAAGCGCCAGTCCGATCACAACGCCAGGGCGCGGGCGCTGCGCTCGTTGCAGGAAGTGCTCGGGCTGGAAGAGGCGCCGCTGCGAATCGAGGCCTACGACATCTCCACGCTGCAGGGCACCAACACCGTGTCCTCGATGGTGGTGATGGAAGACGCTCTGCCCAAACGGGGGGAGTATCGGCGGTTCAAGATCCGCACCGTCGACGGCCAGGACGACTTCGCCTCCATGGAAGAAACCCTGCGGCGGCGGTTCACCGCCTACCTGCGGGAGATCCGCAAACCGCTGGAAGAACAAGGCCGCTTCTCGTATCCGCCGTCACTGATCCTCGTCGACGGCGGGCCGGGTCAGTTGGGCCGGGCCGAGAAGGTGCTCGACGAACTGGACCTCGACATCCCCGCCATCGGACTCGCCAAACGGATGGAAGAGGTCTACCTGCCGGGCCAGCCGGACCCGATCCGGATTCCGCGAGACGCCGAAGCGCTCTACCTGTTGCAGCAGATCCGGGACGAAGCCCACCGCTTCGCTATCACCTACCACCGGAACCTGCGGTCCAAGTCCATGGTCGACTCCATCCTGGACGAGGTGGCAGGGGTGGGACCCGGTCGCAAGAAGGCGCTGATCGCTCGGTTCGGTTCCGTGAAGAAGATGCGGGAAGCGTCGGTGGAGGAGCTTGCCTCGGTCGTCCCGTCGACAGTCGCCCACGCCGTGTGGGAGGCGTTGCACACGGGGTGAGAGGAGTCAGCTCTGCCAAGAGTGCGCCGACTTCGTCCACCGCTCTTCGTACCCCAACCGTTTTGTACGTCCAAACGCTTCATTTCTGTAGCGCTCGTTCGCTAAGAAACGGGGTGGGGGCGAGGTAGCGTTGGGGAGATGGGAGATTCAGCGGCGCCGCAGGTACTCGTGCTCACCGGGATGTCCGGTGCCGGGCGGTCGACCGCGGCCAAAGGGCTCGAAGACCTCGGATTCACCGTCATCGACAACCTGCCCCCGCAGCTGATCACCGGGGCGGTCGACCATCACGGGGTCATCGAAGGCCGCCGCAAGCTCGCACTCGTGATCGACTCCCGGGGCGGGCTGCCGGTCGATGCCATTCGCGATGCGATTCGCGCTCTTGAACAGCAGGGCATCCGCACCCGGCTCCTCTTCCTCGACGCCGACGACCAGATGATCATCCAGCGGTACGAAGAGAACCGTCGACCCCACCCGCTGCAAAAGGGCAGCCTCACCGAAGCGATCGCCGCCGAACGCGCCCTGCTCCAACCACTCAAAGACGAATCTGACACCGTGATCGACACGACCGAACTCAACGTCCACCAACTGCGCGAGCGGATCGACGACCAGTTCTCCGAAGGAACCGACCGGCCGATGCGGGTTTCGGTCACGTCCTTCGGGTTCAAGCACGGCACGCCGCGTGACACGGACCTCATGTTCGACGTCCGCTTCCTCCCCAACCCGCATTGGGAGCCGGAACTCCGTCCCTATCGGGGTACCGACAGCCAGGTCGCCGACTACGTCCTCTCCTCCGACGACGCCAAAGAGTTCCTGTCACACGTCGAAGGCTTCCTCGAATTCGTCATCCCTCGGTTCGAAGCCGAAGGCAAGTCGTATCTGACGATCGGCATCGGATGCACCGGCGGACACCACCGGTCCGTCGCCCTCGCCGAAGAAATCGGTACCTGGCTGGCGGGCCGGGATATCGATGCCAGGGTCCGTCACCGCGACATCGACAAATGACCGGACCGGAACTCGAAACCGCAGTCGAACTCTTCAGCCTGGACCCGTCCGGCCCGAAAGTGGTCGCCATCGGGGGAGGGCACGGATTGGCCGCAGCCCTCGAAGCCGTCCAGTCCTACGCCTCCCACATCACCGCAATCGTCTCTGTTGCCGACGACGGCGGTTCCTCCGGCCGTCTGACCAGCGAGATGGGCGTTCCGGCCCCCGGAGACATCCGACGCTGTCTTCTCGCTCTCACCCCCGACCCGGGGATTTGGTACGAACTGTTCAACTACCGCTTCCCGGGCGGACCCGACGACGCCGCCGACCTGAGCCCTCAGGACGTCGGCGGTCACGCACTCGGCAACCTGTTGCTCGTCGCCCTCACCGACCTGTGCGGGGGAGACTTCGGACTCGCCGTCAGACAGGCGGGGGCCCTGTTGGGAGCGCTGGGCACCGTCGTCCCCGCCACCACCGAAGCGGTCCGCCTGAGCGCCGACATCGGTGGCCAGCGAGTCGATGGCCAGGTCGCGGTTTCCCGCACCCCGGGTGGGATCGAACGCCTGATCCTCGGACCGGAAGGCATCACCGCCAACGCCGATGCGCTGACAGCGGTGGCCGCCGCCGACCAGATCATCCTCGGACCGGGCAGCCTCTTCACGTCGGTGATCGCCGCCCTCGCAGTGCCCGGACTGGTCGAAGCCATCGACGCCGCCAAGGGGCGGATCGTCACTGTCCTCAACCTCGTCACCCAGAACGCCGAGACCGTCGACATGGGAGGCTGGGATCACATCAGGGCGCTCCACGTCCACACCGGGCTCGTTCGGGGTGGTGGTATCGTCGCCCACCAGGGCGATCTGGCCGTGCCGGACACCGTCGACAGAGTCGAAATCGACCCCGACGCAGCCGCCGGGCTCGGATGGGACCTCCATGAGGCCGACGTCGCCGCCGTCGACGTCCCCTGGCCCGCACACGATCCGATCAAGCTGGGAGCGGCGCTCCGCAAGATGACCTGATGAACCGCTACCTCACACTCGACGACGTCGATGTCACCGGCCGAACGGTCCTGGTGCGCAGCGACCTCAACGTCCCGCTCGACGACGGTGAAGTGGGCGACGACTTCCGCATCCGGATGGCGCTCGGGACCATCACCCGGTTGCGCCAAGCCGGGGCGCGGGTGATCGTGTGCTCCCACCTCGGAAGACCCAAAGGCGCCGACCCCGACTACTCCCTCGCTCCGGTCGCCCGTCGCATGAGCGAGCTCGCCGGATATGAAGTGACCCACATCCCCGCCACCGTCGGAGCGGCCGCCATCGAAGGGGTCAACCAGGCCACGACGGGCGAAGTGGTGCTGTTGGAGAACACCCGGTTCGAACCGGGCGAGACCGAGAACGATGACGGTCTCGCCGACGAGTTCGCCAGCCTATGCGACGTCTTCGTCCAGGACGCTTTCGGATCGGTGCATCGGGCACATGCCTCCACCGTGGGGGTCGCCGAACGCGTCCAGTCGGTGGCCGGCCCGCTGCTGGTCTCCGAAATCACGTCGCTCGGGAGGTTCCTGGGCGATCCCGAACGCCCGTATGTCGTGATTCTCGGTGGAGCCAAGATCTCGGACAAGCTGGGGGTCGTGAAATCCCTGTTGCCGCAGACCGACACGATGCTCATCGGAGGTGGCATGTGCTTCACATTCATGCGGGCAGACGGCCTCGAAGTCGGCGCGTCGCTCGTCGAAGAAGACATGCTGGAAGAAGTCGGTGAGATCCTCGCCGGAGCGCACGGACGCAAGATCCGCCTGCCGTCCGACATCGTCATCGCCGACCGCTTCGCCGAAGACGCCGAACATCGCACCGTCTCCGCCGGCGACATGCCAGACGGGTGGATGGGCCTCGACATCGGACCGGAAACGGTCGAGACCTTCAACGAGGTCATCGCCGGGGCGGCCTCGGTGTTCTGGAACGGCCCGATGGGGGTCTTCGAATGGGAGGCGTTCCGCACAGGGACCGAAGACGTCGCCCGTGCCGTCGCCGACTGTTCCGGCTTCACCGCCGTCGGTGGGGGAGACTCGGCCGCCGCCCTGCGCACGCTCGGCCTCGAAGACAAGGTGTCGCACCTGTCCACCGGCGGGGGAGCGGGTCTCGAACTATTGGAAGGGGCCGAACTGCCCGGTATCAAAGTCTTGGGAAGATGGGTGAAATGATGGAACGCCGTGACCTGATCGTCGGCAACTGGAAGATGAACGCCAACCATCTGGAGGCGATCCAGATGGTCCAGAAGCTGTCGTACCGCTTGGAGCGGAGCGACACCGAACGGGTCGAAGTGGTCGTCGCCCCGCCGTACACCGCGCTGCGATCCGTCCAGACCGTCATCGAAGCCGACCGGCTTCCCCTCGGGCTCGCCGCCCAGAACTGCGACTGGCGCGAATCCGGTGCGTACACCGGGGAGATCTCCGCACCGATGCTCGCCAAACTCGGCGTCGGCTGGGTCATCGTCGGTCACTCCGAACGGAGGGCCCAATTCGGAGAAACCGACGAGACCGTCAACCTCCGATCCAAAGCCGTGCTCGCCTCCGGGATGCATCCGATCGTCTGCGTAGGTGAAACCCTCGACCAGCGTGAAGCCGACCAGACCGAAGGAGTCGTCGTCAGCCAGGTTGAGGCTGGATTGAAGGGGTTCAGCAGCGAACAGGTGACAGGGATGGCCGTCGCCTACGAACCGGTCTGGGCGATCGGCACCGGTCGCACCGCCGACCCTGACACTGCCGGGAGCGTCGTCGAACTCATCCGGGAGACTGTGCGGGGGATGGTGGGCGAGGCGGCCGACAGCCTTCGCATCCTCTATGGCGGGTCGGTCAACCCCGGCAACATCAAGTGGTTCATGGCCAAGAGCCACATCGACGGCGCCCTCGTCGGCGGCGCCTCTCTCGACCCCGACACTTTCGCAGCCGTCGTCCGGTACTGGGTTTGAGCACCCTCGTCCTGCTCCGCCACGGCGAGAGCCTGTGGAACCTCGAAAACCTGTTCACCGGGTGGACCGACGTCGACCTGACGGAGAAGGGGATCGCAGAAGCAGCCGAAGCCGGGCGGTTGATGAGGGCCGAAGGCTTGCGACCCGACATCGTCCACACCTCGCTGCTCGTACGGGCGATCAAATCCGCCAACATCGCGCTGGACGAGATGGAAATGTCTTGGCTGCCCGTCACCCGGCATTGGCGTCTCAACGAACGGCACTACGGGGCGTTGCAGGGTCTCAACAAGGCCCAGACGGCGGAGTTGCACGGGGACGAGCAAGTGCTCCTCTGGCGCCGCTCCTACGACATCCCGCCGCCCCCGTTGGAATCCGGCGACGAACGTCACCCCCGCCACGACCGTCGGTATCGGCTGATGGCGCCCGAACAATTGCCTGCGGCCGAATGCCTCAAAGACGTGGTCGAGCGGATGCTTCCCTACTGGTATGACGCGATCGTCCCCGACCTCCGCCAGGACCGCACAGTATTGGTCGTCGCCCACGGCAACAGCCTGCGGGCGCTGGTCAAACATCTCGACGCCGTTTCCGAAGACGACATCGTCGGCCTCAACATCCCCACCGGCATCCCCTTGGTCTACACCCTCGACGAGGATCTGCGCCCGGTGGCGCCCGGCCGCTACCTCGGTGATCCGGCGGCTGCTGCCCAAGCCGCCCAAGCCGTCGCCGACCAGGCCAAAGGCTGAGGCATCCGCGCCCCTTCCGCCCTCGCCTGACGGCTCGGCCACCCTCCCAGGCGGGGAACGTGATCAGATCTATCTCTCCCCCTCGCGACCGAGGCCTTGCGAGGGCGTGTTGGAGGGAGACAGCCGAGGCTGAGCTCGCTGCGCTCGCCCCCCCCCCTGGACGATCCACTCCGTGTCTCGTCCGTCCCCCCAACGTCGCTGACGCTCCTGGGAGGGACACTGAGGC
>JBBDWN010000182.1:0-10915 GCA_040902855.1 Acidimicrobiia bacterium
GACCGCCTCAGTACTTCGGCGACGCTCCACTAGCGTCGGTATCGATGGACTTCATCACACAGTGGTTTACGGACGGAGACACGACCGGACGCGTCGTCCTGACCGTTGTACTCGTCGGCGCACTGTTCGTCGTCCGATGGCTCGTTCTGCGAGCAGTCCACGCCAGGCTCGAACATGGAACAGCGACCTTCCGTACCAAGAAGTGGGTGGGCTACGCCGTCACGGTCATCGGGATACTGGGTCTGGTCCGGATCTGGTTCGGAGGCTCCGGTGGCGTCACCACCTATCTCGGGATTCTGTCGGCCGGTGTCGCCATCGCTCTCGCCAGCGTGCTGGAGAACCTGGCCGGATGGGCCTTCATCGTCTCTCGGCGGCCGTTCCGGGTGGGGGATCGGGTCGAGGTCCAGGGTCGAGCGGGGGATGTCGTCGACATCCGGGCGTTCCGGTTCTCCATGCTCGAGATCGGCAATTGGGTTGCCGCCGACCAGTCCACGGGCCGGCTGATCCACGTCCCGAACGGCAAGGTCTTCTCCGAACAGGTCACCAACTACACCGAAGGGTTTCCCTACATATGGGACGAGATCGGGGTCATGGTCACCTTCGAGTCCGACTGGAAGAAGGCGGAACGCCTCGTCGGTGAGGCGCTCAGCGCTCACGCCCCCGACACCAGCGAGCCGGCCATCGTCAATTCGATACGGGAGGCCGGTCAGCAGTACCTCATTCGGTACCGTCATCTCACGCCGACCACGTACGTGAAAGCTCAGGACTCAGGTGTGACGATTTCGGGCCGGTATCTCGTGGGGGTGCGAAGCCGCCGCTCGGTGTCCGACGCCCTGTGGCGGGCGATCCTCGAGGCGTTCGCGACCGAGCCCGATGTCGACCTGGCGTATCCGACCACGCGTACGGTGCTTCCGGGCGGGGTGGTCATACGGTCGATTCGGGAAGAATCCCCGGAGTGAACCGACGCGAGCCGTAGCCTGCCGGGTCCGTGGCTTCACTCTTCACACTGATGCCGGCCGGTGCCGGCCCGATCCCACTCGAGCGGCTGGAAGCAGCCGCCGAGGCAGAGGACGTCCTGGTCGACTGCCTGATCGACGAGGAGCTGTACTGGCTGCGGAACGGCGATCCGCCCGATCCGTTCTATGACGAGCCCTACCTGTCGGGGCTCTCCACCGAGGCGCGAGCGGCGGCGCTCGACTCGGGCCTGCGGGCCCTGATCGCTAAGGGCATGGTGGATGTCGACCCCGACGAACCGGCTTCGATCGACGTCCTCGGCGTGTATCGCTTGCTGGCTGATTGCAGGCGCGACGCCCTGTCGGTGACCCGAGCCCGGTTGGAAGTCCCGGGCGAGCCGACCATGCGTTTCGCCTTCCATCGCATCAGCGACACCCTCGTCCTCGTCGAAGAAGTCTCCGACGACGGGTTCCACGACTTCACATTCCAGTCGCTCGACTCGGCGGCCGCAGACCTCGCCTCGATCTTCGACCGGCGGCGCTCGGCATCGCCCGACAGCGGGCGTCATGTGCGGGTGGCGTCCGCGATCGAGCTCGATCCGTCACCCGAGTCCCTCCTCGGATCCGCCGCACATGTCGTGTCGGTGATCTCTCGGGGGACGGGTATGGATGGCGCAAAGCACGAGCTGGCCCTCACGGTGTACGGGCTGACGGACGGCGTCTGGGCCCACTGGGTCGAACCGGGGGACGCGACTCATGTGGTGGCGCAGGCGGGAGCGGCCGACCTGTTCGTGCTGGCTGCCGACGCCATCGCCGGAAGAGCGTCCACTCGCTGACCTCCCGGTGTCGGGCGAACGGCCCTGGTAACGTCACGGGAAGTCGTCGCGAGGAGTCGCAAAATGGTTGGTCTGCTCTGGTTGCTGCTGATCGGCCTCGTCGCCGGATTCATCGCTCGGGCGCTCGTTCCGGGTCCGGATCCCATGGCCTGGTGGCAGACGATTCTGCTCGGGGTCGTCGGTTCGTTCGTCGGCGGCTTTATCGGGTCGCTGCTCAGTGGCGGCAGCATTACCGATGTCAATTCTTCCGGCATCATCCTTTCCGTCATCGGCGCAGTCGTGGCCCTTCTCGTCTACCGGATGGTCAGCCGACGCGCCTGAGGAACGACCCCTCGTCTCAGGGCAAACCGCCCCCGGAGTGGCTGATCGGACTCGGGATCGCCATCGTGGTCGTGCTCGTCGGCGTCCTCATTGCGTCGATGCTCCGAGCCGGAGACGATCCCACTTTCGCTGACAGCCTCGGTTGGTTTCTCGGCGAGTCCCAGTCGTGAGAAGTCAGGCGGCGTCACCGCCTGCCCATCCGAAGTCCGGTACGAACACGACCGTTCGCGCGGCGAAACTCGGGGGCTAGATTCGGTTGACCGACTGATCTGGAGAACTCATGCGCGAAGCCGTCATCGTCTCGACCGCCCGTACGCCAATCGGCAAGGCATACCGGGGGCTGTTCAACGACACCGAGACGCCGTCCATGGGGGGCATGGCGATCGCCGCCGCGGTCGAGCGCGCCGGGATCGAAGGCGCCGAAGTGGACGACCTGATCATGGGCGTCGCGATGCAGCAGGGGACACAGGGCATCAACTCCGCTCGCGTCGCGGCCATCGCCGCCGGACTTCCGACCTCGGTTTCGGGCATGACGATCGACAGGCAGTGTTCTTCCGGTCTCATGGCCGTTGCCACCGCCGCCAAGCAGATCGTGATGGACGGGGCACCGATCGTCGTGGCGGGCGGGATGGAGTCCATCAGCCTCGTTCAGAACGAGCACATGAACATGTTCCGGGCGGCGGATCCGGCCGTCCTCGAATCCGAGCCGCACATGTACATGCCGATGATCGACACCGCCGAAGTGGTTGCCGAGCGGTACGGCATCGGCCGCGACGTCTGCGACGAGTACGCCCTCCAATCCCAGGAGCGGGTCGCAGCCGCCCAGGAGAACGGCCTGTTCGACGACGAGATCATCGAGGTGACCACCACGAAGGCCGTCGTCAACCGCGAGACCGGTGAGACCACGAAAGAGCAGGCGACGATGCGCCTCGACGAAGGCAATCGGCCTGGCACGACCCTCGAAGGCCTCTCCCAACTTCCGCCGGTGCGCGGTCCAGGCAAGAACGTGACCGCGGGAAACGCCAGCCAGCTGTCCGACGGTGCCGCAGCTCTCGTGCTGATGGAAGCTGCGGAGGCCAGCCGCCGAGGCCTGGACCCCCTGGGGTACTACCGGGGGATGGCGGTCGCCGGCGTCGATCCCGATGAGATGGGGATCGGACCTGTGTTCGCGGTGCCGAAGCTGTTGGAGCGGAACGGGTTGACGATCGACGACATCGACTTGTGGGAATTGAACGAGGCCTTCGCGGTCCAGACTCTCTATTGCAGAGACACCCTCGGCATCGACAACGAGATCTACAACGTCAACGGTGGCGCCATCTCGATCGGTCATCCGTACGGGATGTCGGGGGCTCGCATGGTCGGCCACGCTCTCCTCGAGGGGAAGCGGCGCAAGGCGAAGTACGTCGTGGTGACCATGTGTGTCGGTGGCGGCATGGGCGCCGCCGGACTCTTCGAAGTCGCGTGATGAAGGCGCTGCGCTGTACCGAACTCGGTCCTGCCTCGAAACTCTCGGTTCAGGAGGTCGATGACCCGACCCCTGGTCCCGGCCAGGTGGTGGTCGAGGTCGAGGCTGCCGGTCTCAACTTCCCCGACACGCTGATCATCCAGGGCACCTACCAATCCAAGCCGAACCTACCGTTCTCGCCGGGGGGAGAGGCGGCCGGTGTCATCTCCGCGATCGGTGACGGAGTCGAGGGGCTTTCGACGGGAGATCGCGTCATCGCGCTGTCCTCCCACGGCGCCTTCGCCGAGAAGTGGGCGACGGACGCCGGTTCGGTGATCCCGGTGCCAGAGGGTCTCGACTGGTCCGAAGCGGCCGCCTACGGCCTCACGTACGGAACTTCCTACTACGCCCTCAAGAGCAGGGCTCGTCTCCAACCGGGCGAGACCCTGCTCGTGCTCGGAGCATCGGGCGGTGTCGGCTCGGCCGCCGTCGAGTTGGGAAAGGCGATGGGTGCGACCGTCATCGCCGCCGCCTCGACGCCGGAGAAGCTCGAGTGGGCGGAGGGTCTCGGCGCCGATCACCTTGTCAACTACCGGAACGAGGACCTACGCAAGAGGTTGGCGGAACTCACAGACGGCCGAGGGGTGGACGTGGTCTACGACCCGGTCGGAGGTGACGTCACCGAGGTGGCAGTCCGGTCGACGGCGTGGAACGGTCGGCTGGCGGTCGTGGGGTTCGCGGCTGGCGACATACCGACGATTCCACTCAACCTGACCCTGCTCAAGGGAATGTCGGTCGTCGGAGTGTTCTGGGGGAGGTCGATCACGCAGGAGGAACCCGAACTGCATCGGGAGAACTTCGCGGAGATGGCGGGGATGATCGCTGACGGACGGATCCGGCCCAGGGTGAGCGCCGAGTTCTCTCTCGACGACTACGAGGCAGCCTTCGCGATGTTCACCGAACGGAAAGTCATGGGCAAGGCGGTCTTTCGCATCCGGTAGCGTCGATCGCATGCAGTTTCCCGACCAGTTCGTATGGGGGGTGGCGACCGCTTCGTATCAGATCGAAGGCGCCGCCGATGAAGACGGTCGCGGCGAATCGATCTGGGACCGGTTCTCCAGAACTCCGGGCAAGGTGCTGGGTGGTGAGACGGGCGATGTGGCCTGCGATCACTACCACCGAATGCCGGAAGACGTCGCCTTGATCGCTGCGCTGGGCATCGACGCCTATCGCTTCTCCATTGCATGGCCCCGGGTGGTGCCGGACGGGACCGGCGAGGTCAGCCACCGCGGCCTCGACTTCTACGACCACTTGGTGGATGAACTTCTCGAGGCGGGGATCACGCCATTTCCGACCCTCTATCACTGGGACCTGCCGCAGGCTCTGGAAGATCGCGGTGGATGGCGGAGCCGTGTGACTGCCGAAGCGTTCCTCGATTACGCCGCCGCCGTCACCGGTCGTCTCGGTGATCGGGTGAAGAGGTTCGCGACTCTCAACGAGCCGTGGTGCTCGGCGATCCTCGGACACCTGACCGGCGAGCACGCGCCGGGCCTGCAGGACACGGCGTCGGCGCTGTCGGCCGCTCATCACCTGATGCTCGGCCACGGTCTGGTCGCCCAGCATCTCCACGCCGATGGGTTGGAGGTCGGGTACGTGGTCAATCAGGAGACGAAGTTGGCTGCGTCGAACCACCCCTTGGATGTCACGGCGGCCCGGATCGCCGATGAGAAGATGAACGGCTGGTTCCTCGATCCGGTGGCAGGACGCGGGTATCCGGAGGGAGCCGTCAGGGATTACGGGTGGGATGAGAGCCCGGTGCTCGGTGGCGACCTCGACATCATCGCCGAGCCTCTCGACTTCATCGGACTCAACTACTACACCTCGTCCGTCGTGGCCGACCTGAACCTGGCCGACTCGGACCGTGACGTCCGTCGATATGACGCCGAGGAGGTGACCGACATGGGTTGGCCTGTCGTTCCCGGCGACCTCACCGTCCAACTCCGAAAGCTCTCCGAGGACTACGGGTTCACAGACATCTTCGTCACGGAGAACGGAGCCGCCTATCCCGACGCCGTGGGGACCGACGGCACGGTCGACGACGAGAACCGAATCTCCTATCTCCTTCGGCACTTCCAGGCGGCCAGCGACGCGATCGATGCGGGGGTGCCACTGGCCGGCTACTTCGTCTGGTCGCTGATGGACAACTTCGAGTGGGCGTTCGGCTATTCGAAACGATTCGGTCTGGTTCACGTCGACTACTCGACGCTGCAGCGCACACCCAAGGCGAGCTACCACTGGCTGCGGGAGTTCCTCGGGGCGGTCGACTGACACCCCCGTCGGGACCGGCATCGTCAGCCTCATTCGTTGACACATTTCCTCGCGATGCCGTATGCTGCCCTCAGCCGAAAGGCGACGTCCACCGGCCGTCGACACCGTTCGACACCGGAAGTGGCGTCCGACAACGGAATATTTCGTTTTGAGATGCGTTGGTCGCTCGTGCTAACGTGCTCAATCTGGTTGTCCGGACCCACCACATTCGTTTAGGAGGCAATTTTGTCCTCGCGCGTCGCTGAGCGCTTTTCCTTCGGCAAAATCCCCGAAGTACTTCCCCTGCCCGACCTTCTCGCAGTCCAACACGAGTCCTTCCAATGGTTCCTCGACGAGGGACTCAAGGAGATCTTCGATGAGATCTCTCCCATCGAAGACTTCACCGGCTCGCTTGCCCTCGAACTGACCGATCACCGTTTCGGTGATCCGATCATGTCGATCGAAGAGTGCAAGGAGCGCGACACCAACTTCGCCCGTCCGCTGTTCGTCACCGCCCGGTTCATGAACAAACAGACCGGTGAGATCAAGGAACAGCAGGTCTTCCTCGGCGACTTCCCGATGATGACCGAGAACGGTGTCTTCATCGTCAACGGGACAGAGCGCGTCGTCGTTTCCCAGCTGGTCCGTTCGCCTGGTGTCTATTACGACGCAACGCCGGACAAGACCTCCGATCGATTCATCTACGCCGGCAAGGTCATCCCCGGGCGTGGTGCCTGGCTCGAGTTCGACACCGACAAGCGCGACACCATCGGTGTCCGCGTCGACCGCAAGCGCCGTCAGTACGTGTCCGCCTTCCTCCGTGCCCTCGGCATCGCCGAGACCGACGAGGAGATCCTCGATCTGTTCGACGGCGCCGAGTCGATCAAGAACACTCTTGAACGCGACCCGGCCACTGATCGCGACGAGGCGCTCGTCGACCTCTACCGCAAGCTGCGCCCGGGCGAGCCGACCACCGTCGAGTCGGCCCGCGGGCTGATCCAGACGCTGTTCCGGAATCCGAAGCGTTACGACCTCACACGGGTTGGCCGCTACAAGCTCAGCCAGAAGTTCCAGGAGCCGACGCCCGACGACTACCGGGCCGAAGGGCTCCAGCTGTTGCGTGACGAGGACATGGTCGACGCGATCAAGTATCTCGTCGCGATGCACGCCGGTCAGCCGACGATGACCACCCACAAGGGTATCGAGATTCCGGTCCTCACCGACGACATCGACCACTTCGGAAACCGCCGCATTCGGACGGTGGGTGAGCTGATCCAGAACCAGATCCGAGTGGGGCTCTCCCGCCTCGAGCGGGTCGTCAAGGAGCGGATGACCACCCAGGATCCGGAAGCGATCACGCCGCAGTCGCTGATCAACATCCGTCCGGTCACCGCCTCGATCAAAGAGTTCTTCGGGACCTCCCAGCTCAGCCAGTTCATGGACCAGCCGAACCCGCTGGCCGGATTGACGCACCGTCGCCGGCTGTCTGCACTCGGCCCCGGCGGTCTCAGCCGTGAGCGCGCCGGATTCGAGGTTCGCGACGTCCACTCCAGCCACTACGGCCGCATGTGCCCGATCGAGACTCCGGAAGGTCCGAACATCGGCCTGATCGGCTCGCTGGCGACCTATGCCAGGGTCAACCGGTTCGGATTCATCGAGACGCCGTACCGCAAGGTCGAAGGCGGCACGGTCACCAAGAAGATCGAGTATCTGACCGCCACCGAGGAAGAGCGCTACGTCATCGCCCAGGCGAACGCCCCGCTCAAGGAGGACAGCACGTTCCGCAACCCGCGGGTGCTCGTCCGCAAGGCCGGTGGAGAAGTCGAGTCGGTCTCGCCTACCCAGGTGGACTACATGGATGTCTCGCCCAAGCAGATCGTCTCGGTGTCGACCGCACTCATCCCGTTCCTCGAGCATGACGACGCCAACCGTGCCCTCATGGGTTCGAACATGCAGCGTCAGGCAGTCCCGCTGATCCGTTCGGATGCTCCGCTCGTGGGCACCGGCGTCGAGCGTCGCGCCGCCCAGGACTCAGGCGACATGATCATTTCGACCGTCGACGGCGAAGTGACGGAGGTCACCGGCGTCGAGATCGTGGTCAAGGAAACCGGCACGAACAAGAAGCACACCTATCCCCTCGACAAGTTCGAGCGTTCCAACCAGGGCACCTGCATGAATCAGAAGCCGCTGGCGCGCGAAGGCGACAAGGTGAAGGTCGGCGACGTGCTCGCCGACGGGCCTTCTACCGACCAGGGCGAACTCGCCCTCGGCCGGAACTTGATCGTTGCCTTCATGCCGTGGAACGGTCACAACTTCGAGGATGCCATCATCCTCTCTCAGCGTCTCGTCCAGGACGACCTTCTCACGTCGATCCACATCGAAGAGCATGAGATCGACGCCCGTGACACCAAGCTCGGCGCCGAGGAGATCACGCGCGACATCCCGAACGTCGCCGAAGAGGTGCTCGCAGACCTCGACGGAGAAGGGATCATCCGGGTTGGGGCAGAGGTCGGTCCTGGCGACTACCTGGTCGGCAAGGTCACGCCGAAGGGCGAAACCGAACTGACCCCCGAGGAGCGCCTGCTGCGCGCCATCTTCGGTGAGAAGGCGCGGGAAGTCCGTGACACCTCGCTCAAGGTGCCGCACGGTGAACAGGGCAAAGTCATCGCCGTCAAGATCTTCAAGCGCGACGAAGGATTCGACCTCCCCCCGGGTGTGAACGAACTCGTCCGGGTCTACGTGGCCCAGCAGCGCAAGATCTCCGAAGGCGACAAGCTCGCCGGTCGCCACGGCAACAAGGGCATCGTCGCAAAGATCCTGCCAGAGGCCGACATGCCGTTCATGGCGGACGGGACGCCGGTGGACATCATCCTGTCCCCGCTGGGCGTGCCGTCCCGAATGAACCTCGGTCAGGTCCTCGAGACGCACCTCGGTTGGGCAGCCGGCCAGGGATGGGAGCCGTTCAAGGACGACACCAGCCCTGCCGCCAAAGGGGCGGAGCCGTGGACGAAGGTGGCGACACCGGTCTTCGACGGGGCCCGTGAAGACGAGATCATGAACGTCATCGCCAACGCCAAGCCGAACCGCGACGGAAAGAAGCTGGTCGGCGACGACGGCAAGGCCTCGCTCTTCGACGGTCGCACCGGTGAGCCTTTCGATTCCGACGTCACCGTCGGATACATCTACATGCTGAAGCTGGTCCACCTGGTGGATGACAAGATCCACGCCCGGTCGACCGGCCCGTACTCGATGATCACGCAGCAGCCGCTGGGCGGTAAGGCCCAGTTCGGTGGGCAGCGGTTCGGGGAGATGGAAGTGTGGGCCCTCGAGGCGTACGGCGCTGCCTACGCGCTGCAAGAGGTCCTCACGATCAAGTCAGACGACGTCCAAGGCCGAGTCAAGGTCTACGAGGCGATCGTCAAGGGCGACAACATCCCTGAGCCGGGCATCCCGGAATCATTCCGGGTCCTCATCAAGGAAATGCAGAGCCTCTGCCTCAACGTGGAGATGCTCGCCGCCGGAGAAGAGGTCGAACTGCGCGACCTCGAAGAGGACATGTACCGCTCGGGAGAGAGCCTGGGCATCGACCTGTCCCGTCCGGAACGGCCCGAAGCAGAAGTCTGACCCCTCTCGGTCCGCGCCGAGTACGAGGTACTGAGAGAGAAGAGGAGCCACATTGGTACAGCAGGTCTTCGATGAATTGAAGATCGGTCTCGCATCATCCGACCAGATCCGTGCATGGAGCTACGGAGAGGTCAAGAAGCCCGAGACCATCAACTACCGCACCCTCAAGCCGGAGAAGGAGGGTCTGTTCGACGAGCGGATCTTCGGTCCCCAGCGCGACTGGGAGTGTTACTGCGGTAAGTACAAGCGGATTCGATACAAGGGCATCATTTGCGAGCGTTGTGGCGTCGAGGTCACCCGTTCCAAGGTGCGCCGCGAGCGTATGGGCCATATCGAACTGGCCGCGCCGGTCACCCACATCTGGTTCTTCAAGGGTGTCCCGAGCCGTCTCGGCTACCTGCTGGACATGTCGCCGAAGGACCTCGAGAAGGTCATCTACTTCGCCGCGTACATCATCACCTCGGTCGACGAGGAGAAGCGGACCAAGGACATCCCCGAACTCGAAGAGGCGATGCGCGCCGAACTCCAAGTCGTGACGGAGGACTTCGAGGAGTGGAAGGAAGTCCGTCTCGAAGCTCTCGAAGACGAGCTGGCACGGATGGAGGAAGGCGGGGCGAAGTCCCAGGAGATCAACGCCCGTCGCAAGGAAGTCGAGCGGGAGATCAAGGATCGCGACGACCGCCGTGCCCGGGAAGAAGAGCTCATCCAGGACGCCTTCGACCAGTTCCGCGGTTTCACGCCCAAGACGCTCGTCGACTCCGAGCAGCTGTGGCGTGAGATCTACGAGCGGTACAACGACTACTTCACCGGCGGCATGGGCGCCGAGGCGGTGCGCGAGCTTCTCGCCCATCTCGACCTCGATGCCGAGATGATCCGTCTGGAAGAAGAGTTGGACGCCAACTCCGCCCAGAAGCGTCAGCGCGCCACCCAGCGTCTCAAGGTCGTCAAGCCGTTCGCCGAGGGCAAGAACCTCCCGACCGATCTGATCCTCGAGACGATTCCGGTCATCCCACCGGATCTGCGTCCGATGGTTCAGCTCGACGGTGGCCGGTTCGCCACCTCGGACCTGAACGATCTCTACCGCCGGGTGATCAACCGCAACAACCGTCTCAAGCGGCTGCTGGACCTCGGTGCTCCCGAGATCATCGTCAACAACGAGAAGCGGATGCTGCAGGAAGCGGTGGACGCCCTGTTCGACAACGGCCGTCGCGGCCGGGCAGTGACCGGGCCGGGCAACCGTGCTCTCAAGTCGTTGTCCGACATGCTGAAGGGCAAGCAGGGCCGGTTCCGTCAGAACCTCCTCGGCAAGCGCGTCGACTACTCCGGTCGTTCGGTCATCGTCGTCGGACCCCAGCTCAAGCTGCACCAGTGCGGTCTTCCGAAGATCATGGCGCTCGAACTGTTCAAGCCGTTCGTGATGAAGCGTCTCG
>JBBDWN010000183.1:0-10835 GCA_040902855.1 Acidimicrobiia bacterium
ACGAACTGGTGGCGTCGGTTCCTGGCTACGCCCGGCTGATCCGCGCCTACGAAGAGGATGCGGCCGAACGCGAGGCCGCCCGATGAACGGAGAGATGACGACGCGGGCGGCGTTGCGTCGGCTGTTCACCGAGATCCCCGGGCTCGGACGCGGCCTCCTGCTCACGGCGGGTCTCGCCATGGTGGGAACGGGCCTGCAGGTCGCCATACCGGTTGTCGTGCAGCTCATCATCGACATCGACATCCTCGGCGGGGACGAGGTGGACGTGGCTTCGGCGGTGCGTCGTGGTGGCCTCGCGGTGCTTGCAATGGTCGTGGCGTCCTTCGCCCGGCGATCCGCGACCTTCCGTCTGTCGCGCCTGTCGGCCGCCGCGTTGGCGGAGCTTCGAATCAAGGTC
Organism: Acidimicrobiia bacterium; assembly: GCA_040902855.1. Classification (GTDB taxonomy): domain Bacteria; phylum Actinomycetota; class Acidimicrobiia; order Spongiisociales; family ZC4RG35; genus DATHWB01. The sequence goes on from JBBDWN010000183.1 coordinate 398, forward strand.
TTCGCCCACCTCCACCGGCTGTCAGCCCTGCACGTCCAGGCCGAGAGGCGGGGGGCGCTCGTCGCCCGGGTGACGTCGGACATCTACCGGATTCAGGACTTCATGGAGTGGGGCGGCATGGGGATGATGATCGGGGTGTCCCAGCTCGTCCTGGCGGTGTGCGCCATGCTGGTGTACCGCTGGCAGCTGGCCGTTCTCGTCGTGATCGGCGTGACCATCTACGGCATGGCCCTGCTCGTGTTCCAGAGGATCCTGGGGAGGGCGCACGATCGTGTCAGGGAGCGGGTGGCCGACTCGATGAGCGCGCTCGGCGAGTCGATCACGGGGCTGCCCACCGTGCGCGCCTACGGCGCAGAGGGCCCCACCCTCCACCGGGTCCGTTCCGCCGTCGATGCGCAGTTCAAGGCCGAGTTCAAGACGTATTCGCTGGGGTCCGCCCTGTTCTCGTCCGCCGAGGTGTTCGCAGGGGGCCTGACCGCAGCGGTGGTCGGCGTCGGCATCCTCCTCGGTCCGGATTCCGGGCTGACGGCCGGTGGCCTGATCGCCTTCCTGTTTTTGGTCAATCTGCTCGTCCAGCCGGTGCAGACCCTCGTCGAGACGCTCGACACCGCCCAGGCAGCCGGAGCGGGGATGCGCAAGGTGATCGGCGTGCTCGACACGCCCGTCGACCTGGCAGACCCGGTCGATGGAGTGGATCTGCCTGACCGCCCGCTCGACGTCGCCGTTCGCGATCTCTCGTTCGCCTACCCGACGGGCGACACGGTCCTCCAGGATGTGAACGTCTCGATTGCCCCCGGGCGTCGGGTCGCGGTGGTCGGACAGACCGGGTCGGGTAAGACGACCTTCGCAAAACTCGTGGTGCGGCTGCTCGACCCGTCCACCGGAGTGGTCGAGATTGGAGGCATCCCGGTCGATCGGGTCCGCTTCGGCTCACTGCGGGCCAGGGTCGGCTACGTCCCCCAGGAGGGTTTCCTCTTCGACACGTCGGTCGCCGAGAACATTCGGTACGGCAAACCGGGAGTCGGCGATGACGGCATCCGCCTCGCCTTCGCCGACTTGGGTCTGACCGAATGGGTGGAGCAACTCCCCGACGGCATCCACACCCAGGTGGGGGAGGGCGGATCCCAACTGTCGGCCGGTGAGCGTCAGTTGGTCGCGCTCACCCGCGCCTGGATGTCCCAACCCGACCTTCTCGTGCTCGATGAGGCGACTTCGGCTGTCGACCCGGCGCTCGAAGTGTCGCTTCGGCGCGCCATCGACAGGCTCATATCCGGACGGACGTCGATCACCATCGCCCACCGTCTGTCGACTGCCGAGGCCTCGGACGAGGTGCTGGTCTTCGATCACGGACGGCTGGTCGAGAGCGGCCATCATCGAGATCTGGTGGCGGCGGGCGGTGTGTACAGCTCGATGCATCACGACTGGATGGCCGGTACGCGTACCTGATGTACGCCGCCGGGTATGCTCCACCCGCATGGACGCGACCGGTCTCTGGTGGAGCGACGAGAGCTGAAGTCGTCGCGCGTCCTGTGAATTCGAAAACGCCGGCGGCCGACACGCCGGCGTTTTGTTCGTTGAAAGGGAGAATCTGACGTGAACGCAAAGAAGAGGGTGTTTTCGGGTGTGCAGCCCACGGGGAACGTCCATGTGGGCAACTACATCGGTGCCTTCAAGAACTGGGTGTCGATGCAGGAGGAGTATGAGACGATCTTCTGCGTCGTCGACCTGCACGCGATGACGGCTCCCTACGAGGCGTCCGAGATGATCAGGAACAGAATCGACATGGCGAAGGCCGTCATCGCCTGCGGAGTCGACGCCGACCGATCCCTCCTCTATTTCCAATCCCACGTGCCGCAGCACACCGAGCTCACCTGGATCCTGTCGACGATCACCGGGATCGGCCAGTTGGAACGGATGACGCAATACAAGGAGAAGTCCGACCGCGCCGGCCAGAACCTGGGACTGTTGTCGTATCCGGTGCTGATGGCCGCCGACATAATGATTCATCACGTCCACGCCGTGCCGGTGGGCGACGACCAGACCCAGCACCTGGAACTCACCAGGGACCTGGTGGAACGGTTCAACTCGCGCTTCGGCGAGGAGTTCCCGCTGCCCGAACGCATTTCACCGGAGATCGGAGCCCGAGTGATGTCCCTACAGGATCCGACGGTCAAGATGTCGAAGTCCGATCCGATCCCTGCCTCCCGCATCCTTCTCACCGATTCACCCGACGAGATCGCCAAGAAGGTCAAGACGGCTGTCACCGATTCGGACCGTTACGTGAGCTACGACTGGGAGAAGAAGCCGGGTGTCTCGAACCTCCTCGAGTTGGCGTCGGTCTTCGGGGGCCGGTCCATCGATGACCTGGTCGATGAGTATCACGAATCCGGATACGGCGCCTTCAAGGCAGCAGTTGCCGAGGCCATCATCGACGGGCTGGAGCCGATCCGGTCCCGCTTCGCTGAGCTCGATGACGACGAGGTGGCGGCGATCATGCAGCGGGGAGGCGACACCGCCCGCGAGCGGGCGGAGGCAGAGATGGTTTCAGTCAGGCAGAAGGTGGGACTCGGTCGCTGACCTGGGTCGAGGTTCCCGCCCACGCCCCGACGGCAACGGCCGCCAGGGCCGGCAGCAGCATGATCGGGCGGAATCCGAAGCGTTCGGCGACCAGTCCGGTCACGATCGGCCCGATCATGAAACCCAGCCGCGCCGATGCTGTGACCGCGGCGACACCGTCGTCACTGATGCGTCCGGCGATCGAGATGATCCCGGGGAACATCACCGACGCCCCCATCCCCGCCAGCGCCAGCGCCGCGAAGGCCGTCGCAGTGTTCGGCGCGGCGGTGACGAGTGCAGCTCCGACGCCGGCCCCGATCGAGAATGTGACGAGTGTCCTCCTCGGGCCGAGCCGTCCGATCGCCCTGTCCCCGACGATGCGACCGACGAGCATGCCGGCCAGAGCCGTGGCGGTGGCGGCTGCGGCCGTTGCGGGGGCGGATCCGAAGACCTGACTCGTGAACACCGAAGCCCAGTCGATGGGAACCGACTCGGCGATCGAGACTCCGACGGCGACCAGCGCCAACCCGCCGAGGGCGCGCCTGGAACCTTCCCGCGACCTGGGGACCGCAATCCGCACTGGTTCCCACCAGGACGGGAGCACGACGCCGATCGTGCCGAGAATCGTCGCGGCGACCGCGATGTGGATCACCAACGGAACCTCGCCTGCCACGATTCCCGACGCGAGTGCGGCGGTGAGGGCGCCTGCAGTCCAGGCGGCGTGCAGACCCTGGAGGATCGGTCGTCCCGACCGGATCTCGAGATCGAGGGCGTGCATGTTCATTCCGACGTCCATCACGCCATCGGCCGTGCCGAGTACTGCGAGGGCAACCACGAGGCCCGCGACGAGCGGGGACACGACCATCAGTCCGAGCGAACCGGCGAGGATCACCAGCGCGATGCGGGACGTGCGGCGAGCTCCAAAGCGGACGACGGTTCGGCCGCCCACCGCGGAGCCGCCGAGCGATGCCAAGACGGGGACGACGAGGATGACGCCGAGCATCCCCGGCGTCAGGTCATATCGTTCGACCACTTCGGGCAAGCGGGGAAAGATCGATCCGTAGACCGCTCCATTGGTCGCGAAGAACAGCGCCGTCGCCCACCACTCCCGTCTCAACTGAAGGTCTCCGGGGCGAAGAGCAGGGCGGCCACGGCAACCAGGTTGAAGCCGGCGTGGATGAAGATCGCCACCCCCAGCCGCCGCCGCCGCATGACCTGCCATCCGAGGATGAGACCGACGATGAACAACTGCGGCAGTAGCAGTGTGATGCTTTGAATGAAGTTCTCACCGGTCACACCGAGGAGGTGGAATACCGCGAACACGAATGCCGCGACGGCGAAGGAACTCACCTGCCCCATCCATCTGCCCAGGATTCGCGGAAGCAATCCTCGGAACATCAGTTCCTCAGTGACGGGTGCGATGAGGGCGACGGCGAGGATGAGTCCGACCCGGGGCATCATGCCGCGGATGGCGGGGATCTGCTCGGTGAGCGCCTGTGTCGAGCCCTCGGCGCCGATCCACTGGGCGATCGGGATGAACGCCGCCGCGACCGCGATCTGCAAGATGACACCGCCGATCAGATAGACCCCGTCGCTTGGTTCGACATGGAACCCGATCGCCCCGAATGACGACTGCCTGCGCCGCAGAACCGCCCACAGGCCGAGCAGATGCCCGGCGTACTGGCCGAGCAGCGACGCCACCAGCAGCGTGCTTGGGTCGGCGTCCTGGGCGAACAGCAGGGCCACGACGAACAACCCCACGAAGCCCGACAACACGGTCAGGGCGAAGTCCGAGACCGTGAAAGGGTGTCGGTCCTGGGAGGGACTGATTGCAGGCACCGCGGGAGGCTAATGGGGGGGAAGAAGCGAATCACACGAGTGGTACTCTCCGGGTTCCGACGAGCGCAGGCGGAGGAGACGTGGAGATCGATATCGGCATTGGGAAATCCGGCCGACAGGGGTACGGGTTCGACGACATCGCGATCGTCCCGAGCCGGCGGACGAGGGACCCTGACGACGTCGACATCTCCTGGCAGTTGGACGGTTTCCGCTTTGACCTGCCGATGATGGGATCGGCGATGGACGGTGCCATCAGCCCCGCGACGGCAATCACCATCGGCCGACTTGGTGGTCTCGGAGTGCTCAACCTCGAAGGACTGTGGACCCGCTATGAGGATCCGCAACCGTATTTCGACGAGATCGCCGAACTCTCGAATGAGAAGGCGACCCAACGGATGCAGGAGATCTATCTCGCTCCCATCCAACCCGACCTCGTGGGTCAACGTGTGCGCGAATTGAAAGACGCCGGGGTCATCTCCGCCGGAAGTCTCACACCGGCGCGTGTCGAGTCGCTCGCCCCTCATGCGCTGGGAGGCGGCCTCGACGTCCTCGTGATCCAGGGAACCGTCGTCTCGGCCGAGCACGTCTCGACGAAGGGCGGGGTCCTCGACCTGAAGCGGTACATCGCCGAGTGCGAGGTCCCGGTCATCGTCGGCGGGTGCGCTTCGTATTCGACGGCACTGCACTTGATGAGAACCGGCGCCGTCGGGGTGCTGGTGGGTGTCGGTCCGGGTGCCGCGTGCACGACGAGAGGCGTACTCGGCGTCGGTGTGCCGCAGGCCACCGCCATCGCCGATGCCGCCGGAGCGCGTATTCGGTACCTCGACGAGACCGGTCGTTACGTCCATGTGATCGCCGACGGCGGGATGCGCACGGGCGGTGACGTCTCGAAAGCGATCGCCTGTGGTGCCGACGCCGTGATGATCGGCTCGCCGCTGGCATCGGCCACCGAGGCGCCGGGCCGCGGATACCACTGGGGCATGGCGACGTTCCATCCCACGCTTCCCCGCGGGGCGCGGGTGAAGACGGGCGACCTTGGCACTCTCCAAGAGATCCTCGTCGGACCTGCCCACGAGAACGACGGGCGCCGGAACTTGTTCGGGGCGTTGCGTGCTTCGATGGCCACCACCGGGTACTCCGACGTCAAAGAGTTCCAGAAGGCTGAAGTGATGATCGCTCCGAGTTTGCAGACCGAAGGCAAATCCCTCCAGCGCAGTCAGCACGTCGGTATGGGGTGACGATGGCGACGGGCGCCGAACAGACCGTTCTGGTCGTCGACTTCGGCGCCCAATACGCCCAGCTGATCGCTCGCCGGGTGCGGGAGGCGAACGTCCACTCGGCGATCGTTCCCCGCGACGTGACCGCGGCCCAAATCGCATCGATGTCGCCGACGGGGATCATCCTGTCCGGAGGTCCGGCATCGGTGTACGCCGAGGACGCCTATCGGATAGACCCCGCAGTCTTCGACCTGGGGGTGCCGGTGCTGGGCATCTGTTACGGACATCAGCTCATGGCCGACGTCCTCGACGGGGAGTTGATCAACACCGGGCGTGGCGAATACGGCAAGACCGAACTGACCGCGGTGCGGGAATCGGTTCTCTTCCAGGATCTCGGGGAGAGCCAAGAAGTGTGGATGAGTCATCGCGACGCCGTTGCGCGAGCGCCGGAAGGCTTCGTGACCACCGCCACCAGCTCGGATTCCCCGGTGGCTGCCATGGAGGATCGCGAACGCGGCTTCTACGGCGTTCAGTTCCATCCGGAGGTCGCGCACACGCCGCGAGGTCAGGAAGTGCTGCAACGTTTTCTGTACGACGCCTGCGGTGCCCGCCCGACGTGGACCCGCCATTCGATCATCGAGTCCCAGGTGGCCGCCATCCGCGCCCAGGTGGGAGACGCCAGGGTGATCTGCGGCCTGTCCGGCGGAGTCGACTCGGCGGTGGCGGCCGCCCTCGTCCACGAGGCGGTCGGTGATCAGCTCACGTGCATCTTCGTCGACCACGGCCTTCTCAGACAAGACGAGGCCGAGCAGGTCGAGGAGACGTTCCGCGGGCACTTCAACATCGATCTCGTGCACGTGAAGGCAGCAGACCGCTTTCTCGACCGGCTGGCCGGCATCACCGATCCGGAGGAGAAGCGGAAGATCATCGGGGAGACGTTCATCCGCGTCTTCGAAGATGAAGCGGCCCGGCTTTCGGATGCCGCCTTCCTCGTCCAGGGTACGTTGTATCCCGACGTGATCGAGTCGGGTACCAAGGACGCCGCCAAGATCAAGTCCCACCACAACGTGGGTGGGCTTCCCGACGACATGGAGTTCGAGCTCGTCGAACCTCTCAGGGACCTCTTCAAGGATGAGGTGAGGGCGGTCGGGGAAGAACTCGGGTTGCCGCCTGAGATCGTGTGGCGTCAACCGTTTCCCGGGCCGGGACTCGCGGTCCGCATCATCGGTGAGGTGACTTCTGAGCGGCTCGACATCCTCCGCCGGGCCGATGCGATCGTCACGGACGAAATCAGGCGGGCGGGCCTGTATCGGGAGATCTGGCAGGCGTTCGGGGTCCTCCCCGCCATCCGGTCGGTCGGGGTCCAGGGCGATGGACGCACCTACGCCTACCCCCTGATATTGCGAGCCGTCACCAGCGAAGACGCCATGACAGCAGACTGGGCACGTCTCCCGTACGAGGTTTTGGAACGGATCTCGAACCGAGTCATCAACGAAGTCGAAGGTATCAACCGGGTCGCGTACGACATCTCGTCGAAGCCACCGGCAACGATCGAGTGGGAATAGCCATCTCAAGTCGTCTCGCGAGACGCCGATACCTTCTTATGACCCGAGGTATTTGGTGGATTGGGCAGAATCACAAGACTTGATCGACATCTTCCTCGCTGAGGTGGATGAACGGGCCGCCAGACTCATTGTCGGCGCCTCTGACCTTCGCGCCGGAACCCTCGAATCCGCCGCCCTCGAAGACCTCACCCGAGATGCTCACACGATCAAGGGCTCTTCGAACATGCTCGGCAAGGTCGACATCGGGTCGGCCGCCGGCGCACTCGAAAAGACGTGGAAAGCGATCACCGACGGTGAGTTGCAGCCTTCGTCGGCGACGGTCGACGCGATGGAATCTGTGTCCCGACTCGTTCTTGAGACCGCTCGCAATGACGAGGCGCGGGAGCGTCTCGGAGCCGCCACCGCCCGACTGGGGGCCACGCTGGAGAAGTCGACCCCACTGCCTCCCCCGTCCATCGTCGTCCGGCGTGATGAGACCGTGGAAGAGTCGAACTTCATCGACGACCCGGACGGAACCGAACGGCCGCCCGAGGTGACCCACGGGAATGCCAATCTTGGTGGATTGCTCGCATCCGTCCGGGACGAGCTTTCGAGCGCCGTCACGCGGGTCGACACCGGCGACCTCTATCGGCTGATCAATCGCGCCGTCGATATCGGGCTCGATGCCGAGGCGTTGGCCGACCTGACCGCGTTCGAGGGTGCCGACCCGGTGAAGCTCCTCGCCGCCTGGCGAGCCCAGTTTGAACGGCTCGCAGCCGATGTCACCGAACTGCAGGAGTGGGCGATCTCCCTCGCCACCGTGCCGTTGAGCGATGCCATCGAGCCATACCCGCAGTTTGTGCGTTTCCTCGGACGGAGGCTCGGTCGCGAGGTCCGGTTCGACGTTCAGGACGGTGACTTTCTGATCGACCGGCAGATCGTCGATCTCCTCCGGGCGCCGCTGAGGCATCTCATCGTCAACGCCGTCGACCATGGCATCGAACCAACACTTCGTCGTGTCGAACTCGGAAAGTCTCCCACGGGAACGGTTCGCCTCGACGCCGAGATCGTGAAAGACCGTTTGATCGTGTCGGTCTCCGACGACGGAGCGGGCATCGCCTGGGATCTGGTGGCCGCCTCAGCCGAACTGCGGAGTCTCGGCAACACCCGATCCGAGTTGGAAGCACATCTGTTCCGGCCGGGGTTCACCACGGTCACCGAGTCGAACGAATTCTCGGGGTCGGGAGACGGTCTGTCGATGGTGGCCGATGCGGTAGACCGCGTCGGTGGATCAGTCTCGGTCGAATCCAAGCGGGGTGTCGGGACCAAGTTCACGATGAACCTCCCGGTCTCGCTCGTAGTCCAGAACATCGTGATTGTGCGAAGCGGTGACCAGTTCTTCGGTATCGCAAACCCCGCTGTCGCCGCCACGGCCGCCCTCGAAACCTCGGTCGTCCAGGCCGGTTCGCGCGGGCGCGAGATCGTCTTCAACGGTGAGGCGGTGCCGGTCGTCTCGTTCAGTCGGGCATTGAATCTTCCCGAGTCCGACCGGGAACAGGAAGTGCTGTTCCTGCGTAGCCGCTCCGGGTATGTCGCGGTGACCGTCGACGAGATCATCGACCGTCGCCGGGTCGCCGTGAAGAGTCTGGGCCCGATCATCGAAGACGCCGATCACCTCGTTGGTGCGGCCTTCCTCGGTGGCGGAGAAGTGATCGTGATGATCGATCACAATCATCTCGGCGGTCAGGCCCGCCGGCCCGAATCTCAGCAGGGCACCCGTCCGTCGGTACTTGTCGTGGATGACTCCGCAGGGGTGCGCCAGATCATCTCTGCGACGCTGCGTGGCCGAGGGTTCGACGTGACGGTCGCCCCCAGTGCACGCGAGGCTATCGAGGAGATGGGACGCGCCGCCTACGACGCGCTCGTTGTCGACTATTCGATGCCGGGTTCCAGCGGTGTGGAATTGGTGCGGGCGCTGCGCCAGAACGGTGACACCCAACCCGTCGTCATGGTCTCCGCCGTCGCAGACGAGAAGGACAGGGCCGAGGCGTGGGAGTCCGGGGTTGACGCCTACCTCGACAAGTACGACATCCGCCAGGGCGCTCTGGTCGCGACCCTCCGCCGTCTTCTCGATGAGGGGAACGGACGGCGGTGAGGTGGCGCGGGTGAGCCCGCGGCGGTCACTACCCTCAACGGCGGTGTCCCGATGTTTGAACTGATTCCCCTCATCACTGGCGGCATCCTCGCCGTCGGAGGCGCCATCGCCCTCACGGTTGCGGTGCGAACACGCGTCTCCTGGAAGCGGCGCGTCCTGGAAGCCGAGCGCGCCGCCCAGGAAGCCAACGCGATGAAGAACGAATTCGTGACCCTCGTCAGCCACGAGCTTCGTACGCCGCTGACCTCCATCGCCGGTTTTGCCGAAACCCTCAAAACCACATGGAAAGACCTCGGCGAGCCCGAGATCGCCGAATTCCTGTCGATCGTCTCGAACCAGGCGGTGTACCTCGGCGAACTCGTCGAGGACATTCTCGTCATCCCCCGCCTCGACGCCGGGCGGCTGCGTCTGTATACCGAACTCTTCGACCTCTCCGACCTCATTCACACGGTCGGTGACGGACTCGAAGGCGGCGGGAACGAGTCCAAAGTGTCCGTGTCCCTCCCCGGCGGTGTGCGCGTCTTCGGCGATCCGAAGCGCGCCCAGCAGGTGATCAGGAACCTGCTGGAGAATGCTGCCAAGTACGGGGGCGATCAGGTCCTCGTAGAGGGATTCCCATACGGCGAGCACTTCATCGTCGTCGTGTCAGACAACGGTCCAGGCATCCCCGACGAGAACGTGAACTCCATCTTCGAGCACTTCGAGCAGTTGTCGAAAGGCGACGGTCGGTCATCCACCGGTCTGGGGCTCGGACTGCCCATCGCCCGCAAACTCGCCCGAGCCATGGGAGGCGACGTCTGGTACGAGCGCCGATTCCCCACCGGCAGCCGCTTCTGCTTCTCCATCACTCAGACCGCGGAAGCCCAAGACCGTATGCTCGCCGAACAGGACGCCGCCCGCCAAGCCCAACTGGAACGAGCCCTGGCGAATTAAGTTGTGCAGGGGGGCGACCCCCCGGCACCCCCCGGACGGCGGACGTCGCAGGACAGGTGCGGCGTGGTCTCACCCTGTGCCACATGACGATTTGATTGTGCAGGGGGGAAGATCTGTCCCCCCTCGGCCGCAGGCCGTCTGGGGGGACAGGCCGGGCTCTGCCCGGCCAGGGGGGCCGTCAGCTCTGCGAACTC
>JBBDWN010000184.1:0-2528 GCA_040902855.1 Acidimicrobiia bacterium
GCTAAGAAACGGGAAGGCGGAGGGTGAAGGTGCTCCAGGTGCCGTCATGGCTGTAAGCGACGTCACCGCCCATCAGGCGGGCCAGACGGCGGGATACGGCAAGACCGAGGCCTACCGAACCGGCCAGGCCAGCCCGGTCGTGGGCGCGGCGGTAGGGGGCGAAGATCTCCTCGCGGAACTGTTCTGAGATGCCCTGTCCGTCGTCCAACACCTCGATGAGCACTGCGCCGTCGACCTGGCGGGCCGTCACCCGTATGGAGTCACCTCCGTAGCGCACCGCGTTCCCCATCAGGTTCCTGAGGATCTGGCGGAGACGGAGCGGATCGGCCAGCGCCACTGCATCGCCGTCGACTTCGAGAGTGACCGACTTGTGCGCCCATCGCACGCGCTCGGAGGTCTCCCGAACGACCGGGTCGAGCGGGACCGGCTTCACCGCGATGGTCAGCTGATCGATGTCGGAGCGGGCTGCCACCAACAAGTCCTCGACGATGTCGCTCACGTCCGCGGACTCCGAGGCGATGGCGGCGATCATCTCGGCGTGTTCCGCGGCGCCCAGGTTGGCGTGTTGATCGTGGAGAATCTCGGCGAAACCGCGGACTGCTGTCAACGGTGTACGCAACTCGTGGCTGACCGAGGCGATGAACTCGTCCTTGGATCGGATCACCTCCTCCTGCTGAGCCTCCAGCAGCTTCTGGGCAGTGATGTCCCGGGCGACCGTCGACAGATACGACACCTGCCCACTCTCGTCGAAGTGGGCGAGGACAACCTGGGAGGTCGGGATGAGCCTGCCGTCCATCGCGCGAATGATCGTTTCGCCGCGCCATGTGCCTTCTGCCAGCACCGTCGGAACCACCTCGCGGACGATGTGGTCGGCCACTTCGGGCGGGTGAAGATCTTCGACTCTGAGCGAAGTCACGTCGCGTTCCGGATCGAGCCCGAGCATCGTGCGCCCTGCTGAGTTGATGTAACGGATCTTGCCGTCGATATCCGAAAAGGCGGCCAGGTCGGTGCTGTGCTCGAGCACTCCGGCAAGCTGATCGCGTTCGCCCGCCGCCAGCTTTGCGGCGATCGCGTGACCCAACTGGGAGATCGCGGCTCCGGTGGTGGCACGGGCCGCGCCGGGATCGACGCCCGGGACGCCAACGAACAGCAGCACTCCGACCACCTCGTCGCTCACCATCACCGGGACGGCCATCGCCGTGTCGAGCCCGAGGGCGATAGCAGCATCCCGAGCGAGGAACCGGGCGTCTTCGGCGATCGAATGGATGTCGATCGGCTTTCGGGATTCGGCAGCGGCACCCACCAGTCCCTCCCCGGTGCCGAGCCGCGAGACCGTGTCGTTCCACGCATCCAGACCGGGATAGGCGGCCCACAGGTGGACTCGTTCCATGCCCCCGCCGCGCGGCACCCACAAGACACCGATCGACCATCCGCCTGCGTTGCACAGCCCCGCCAGGACGGATCGCATCGCCTCTTCCGGGGTGATCGCTCCGGCCACCGCCAGCGACAGGTCGAGCAGCAGGTCGCGTTCGGCCTCGGCCACCTTGCGGCGGGTGATGTCCTGGATTTGGCCGATCGCGAAGACAGGTGCGCCATTGTCGTCGAGCACCACCGACAGGCTGAAGTGAGCCCACCGCACGCGTCCATCGGCGTGGATGTAGCGACGCTCCTGTTCGAAGCGGTCGAGTTCCCCGGCCACCACTCTCGTGGCCTCTTCGTGCGAGGCGGCCAGGTCGACCGGGTGAACCACGTCGATTATCGACATCACCAGCAGTTCCTCCTCGCTGTAACCGAGGAACTCGCAGAAGGCCGAGTTGACGGCAAGGAAGTCGCTCGGTCCGACGCCCGTCAATTCCATACCGACGGGGGCGGTGCGGAACACTTTTTCGAGCCGGTCCCGGGCGGCGTCCAGGTCACTGCGAATTCCTTCGCGCCTCCGGGTCTCCTCCGAGGTGGCGTGGATCATCGACAGGATGAGCGGACCGAAGATCAGCAAGAACGAGCAGGCCATCAAGAGTGTGCGAAACGCAGTCCACTCGAAGCCCTGCGGTGGTTCGAAGCTGACGTACGTCGCGGCGCTCAGCGTTGCGATTGCAGTGAGAGCGAGGCCGATCGCGACGCGCCCCGCCGTGAGCAGCATGGGAGCTGCAACGAGATACACAACCGGGGTGATGATCACCAGCGCGGGAGGTCGGATGATGGCGATTGCGATCGATACGACGATGATGTCGGTGAGCAGGGTCATCCACACCGGTCGGTTTCGACGGAGATGCAGGGCGGCGTGAAAGACCGCGTAGGCGGCGAGGCCGGCGGCCACCCAGCCCGCAGTCCAGTCCCAGGCGAGGGCGAAACCCACAAAGACGACGGTGGCGACTGACGCGGCGTTGAGCCGCACACGATGGATGGTTGACACCTCGAGCGGGAGGGGGGTGACAACCGCGCCGAAGATCTCACCTGGGGGTGGCCGTCCATGTTCGATCATTGGGAATGTATCGACGGGCGTGGGTACCTGCCTTGAGCGTTCCGTC
>JBBDWN010000184.1:2628-10790 GCA_040902855.1 Acidimicrobiia bacterium
TGAGCGTTCCGTCCTGACATGTAGGTCCTCGGTCATGCATATCGTGACCGGACATGCTCGCCCGGAAAACTTGGTACGTATTCGCCGCGGCACTAGTGGCCCTCGGAATCTGGCTTGCCTTCCAGCAGCAATCGATCGTCTACTCGGAGACCGAGAGAGACGGGGTGCTCTATGTGTCGAGCGTCGACTGCGGAGTGGGCTTCGCCATGGTCTTCGCAGGACAGTTCGACCCCGACGTCCCTGGCCCGTCGACCCAAGCCGACTGCCTCCGGTACGGCCGGACGAGGGTCGCCGAGGTGCTCGGCCTCTTCGCTCTCGCCGGTGCGACCGTCTACCTCGGCGCCAACTACGGCAAGGAGCCGCCGCGACCGATCCGAACCGAACTGCCCGATCTGCCGAAGGGCGTCGCGAGTGTCGAAGGTCGCCGCGGTCGGTCCACGCCGATAGACGGCTAGATCTGGACGACCCTCTTTTCGCTCGGCTGCACTCGCCGCCTCGAACCCTCGCCGAAGGTGTCCCGCCACACGGTGGTCGGCAACAACGCCAAACCGGCCAGCAAGATGAGGAGAGCGCACCAACGCGCCATCGCGACGAACTCCCCGGTGGTCTCGGCGACGATCGTGCCAAGCAGCGCCCCCAGTGGAAGGGTCGTCCACCCGATCGCCCGGGCGGCAGCGATGACGCGGCCGCGCAGGATGGCGGGGGTGTATGCCTGGCGGATGGTGGCTATCGGCACATTGATCAGCATCAACATCAGAAACGCGATGAAGAGATACAGCAAGCCGAGTAATGAGAAGGGCGTGTTGACGAAGAGAATGAAGGCGAACGGAAAGCCGATCATGCCGAGCACGGTGGTTCGCCCCAGACCGAGGACGTGGGTGACCCGCGGGGCGGCCACCGACCCGACGATGGCACCGAGACCGAACGTCGAATACAGCAGGCCCAGTTGCCAGTCCTCCGTGGCACCCACTAGCTCTCTCTCCGCGGCGATCAGCACGAATGTCGCCTCGATGAACCCCACGACCAGATTGGCGGTGGCGATGGCGATCGTCGTAGCCCGCAGCCGGACTTCGTTCCAGACGTAGCGCAAACCGGTCATCAGATCGGAGCGGAACGTGTTGGTCGCCGGCAGTCGGTCGGTGTCGATACGGCCGATCATGAGGAGACTGATCGCCGAAACGACGAATGTCAGGGCGTCGATCAGGAAGACGAGAGTGAAACTCGACGTCGCGGCGACGAGAAGGCCGGCGAGGGCCGGTCCAGCGATGTTGCCGAGGTTGATGGTCGCCGAGATCCGCCCGTTCGCCCGTGCGAGGAACTTCCGTTCGACCAGGTCGGGAATGATCGTCATCAGCGCCGTCTCGAACAGGTTCGTCAGTCCGCCGACCATGAACGCAACAGCGAAGACGACCAGCACTTGGCCGGTTCGTTCACCGACTATGTCCCCGGTGGCGACGGCGGCGAGCGCCAGAAAGAGAAGGGCGCGAATCGCGTCCGAGGCGATCATCAGCCATCGGACCCGCAGCCGGTCGATGAAAACGCCCCCCACCAACCCGATGAGCAGCACCGGCGCGTTCTCAAGGGCGTAAGCGATGCCCAACTGGAGGCTTGAGCCCTGCAGGGAGGCGATGAACAGCGGAATCGAGATATACGCCATGCGATCGCCGAGTTGGGAGACCATCTGGCCGATCCACAGAATCGTGAAGCGACGACCCATCACGGTCTTGTCCGCCACATGGCGGCCCCGCAGCCCGATCTGAAGGTCCTCCACGCTCACAGCGAGGCAGGATAGGGGCAGGACACCAGGTCCCGTGCCATTCGTTTTCCCGATATCGGCACTCGTCAGACAGGTTGATCGGGAGGGGCGCTACCCTCTCGGTCCATGGCCGATCCCAAAGAACTGCCACAACTCGTCACCGAACTCGTCAACATGTCGAAGGCGTACCTGCGCCAGGAGACGATCGAGCCGGCAAAGGAGCTCGGGAGGTTCGCCGGGATCGGACTCGCCGCCGGGGCCGTATTCGCCATCGCAGCGCTCTTCGGGGGCCTCGCCACCTATGCCCTCTACCGCCAGGTCCTTCCGGACGGCGAATGGTGGCTGGTACTCGCCCGGGGCCTCACGATGTTCACGACCGCGGCTGTGGCCGGACTCATCGGATGGAGGATCAGCAAAGCATGAGCATCACACCAGCCGATATCGAGGCGAAAGCCGCCGAGATCACGCAGTTGGTCGACGAAACCAAACAGTCTGCTCAGAACACGGCCGTGGCTGGTGGGGTGGCGGTGCTTGTCGTCGTCGGGCTCGCGTTCCTGCTCGGGCGCCGCAAGGGCGCCGACAAGGGCAAGACCGTCGTTGAGGTCTACAAGATCAAGTAGCGGGGTCGTCGACCCTGCGGACGTCCACCCTGGTCTGATCCGACCCGTTGCGGATCACGAGCGAACTGCCTTCCCGGACCACCGAACGATGAATGAGCACCTTCTTGGGGCCTGCCGACTTGCGCCACCATCCGAAGGCCGCCAGGGCCGCACCCGTGACCAACGCCCGCTGGTCGCCGGTGCGCAGACCTTGGAACAGGCGAGCGGAGCCCAAAGAGACGAGCGAGCGAGGGTCGGGGATCAGGCCCATCGGTTGGCGAACGTCGACACGGCACTACCGTACCGCCCTCCCGAGTCACCGAGGTCATGCGCAAGTCGAAATTCGTCACCGTCACCATCTGGGTCGTTGTGATCGGGATGGTCCTGAGCCTCAGCTTCGCCGTCGTCGGGTTGTTCCAGTGAAGGTCATTCTTCGCCAACCTCGGCGTGAAGTCGAGGTCGAAGGTGTCGCGAAAGTGTCCGAACTGCTGAAGAGACTCGACGTTGTCGCCGAGTCGGTCCTTGTCATCCGAGGCGACGAGTTGCTCACCCCCGATCTGCCGCTCTCAGACGACGACGTCATCGAGCTCCGACCGGTCATTTCCGGAGGCTGACAGCGTGAAATGTCGGGTCTGTCGTGACCGCGCAGTCATCCAGATGCGCCGGCACAACGCCAACTTCTGCAAACCGCACTTCGTCGAACACGTCCATCGTCAGGTCGAAAAGACGATCCACGAACATTCCATGTTCGAACGAGACGACCGGCTCCTCCTCGGTGTCTCCGGCGGAAAGGACAGCCTGGCACTCTGGGACGTCCTCACCAACCTCGGGTACCGGGTCGACGGGGTCTATCTCCATCTGGGCATCGGCGAATACTCCTCCGACAGCCTGGTCTTTTCCCAAGAATTCGCAGCGGAGCGCGGTCTCGACCTGCAGGTGGTCGACCTCCCGAGCACCTACGGATTCAGCGTTCCGGAGGCGGCGGACGCCGGGAGCCGGGTCGCCTGCTCGGCATGTGGGCTCTCCAAGCGCTACACCCTCAACAAGGCCGCCGACGACGGCGGGTACGACGTGCTTGTCATGGGGCACAACCTCGACGATGAAGCCGCCACGTTGTTCGGGAACGTCACCCGATGGGATCTCGACTATCTCGCCCGACAGGCCCCGGTGCTTCCTGCCAGCGAGGACGGTCTTGCGCGCAAGGTCAAGCCTTTGATTCGTCTCGCCGAGAGGGAGACCGCCGCCTACTGCATCGTCCAAGGCATCGACTACGAGGTCGAAGAATGCCCGATGGCCCCCGGCAACACGGTCAACCGCTACAAGGAGTGGCTGAACCGCCTCGAGGAAGAATCTCCGGGGACCAAAGCCAACTTCCTCTTCGGATTCTGGGAGCGGGCGGCTCCTGTCTTCCAGTCGGCACCGCCGCCGCAACTGGCAGTCTGCGCCGACTGCGGACAACCGACCACCGGCACGACATGCGCGTTCTGTCGACTCCGCAACCAGACCCTCGTCCACATCGGGAAGAAGGCCGATCATGTCTGAGCCGTTCCGGGAAGGCGAGATGGCCCTCGTCATCGACAACAAGGAGCGTCACTACCTGGTGCGCCTCGACGCCTCGGGCTCGTTCCAATATCACCGAGGGGTGCTGGCGCATTCGGAGATCATCGGTGCATCCGAAGGGGTGACCCTGCAGGCGAGCAGCGGGGGAGAGCTACTGGTGCTCCGACCCCGGCTCGCCGACTACATCCTCAAGATGCAGCGGGGCGCCCAGGTCGTGTACCCGAAAGACATTGGCCCGATCCTGCTGTGGGGTGACATCGGGGCGGGAATGAGCGTGTTGGAGGCGGGCACCGGGTCTGCGGCGCTCACTTCGGCGCTCGTTCGGGTGGTTGGTCCAACTGGGTCGGTGGTCACCGTCGAACTGCGAGAAGACCATCAGAAGCAGGCGATCAAGACGCTCACGCGGTGGTTCGGGGAAATCCCGGCCAGTCTCGACATGCGGATCGGGGACGTGGTCGACGTGGCGGCCGAAGTCGTGGTGGACCGCATCGTTCTCGACCTTCCCGAGCCGTGGCACGTCGCCGAAGTGGCGGCGGATTCTCAGCCGGGAGGGATCGTGTTCATCTCGTATCTGCCAACCGTGCCGCAGGTCCAACAACTGGTCGAGACGATGCGCGAGACCGGCGCGTACGCCGAGATCGACGTGTTCGAGACTTTGCATCGCACCTGGAACGTGTCCGGCCGCTCCGTCCGCCCGGACCACCAGATGGTCGGCCACACCGGCTTCATCGTCACCGCCCGGAGATCCATTCGAACCCAGGGTTAGATCGGACTCCTGCGTCCGATCCAGCCCGCGGAAGGGCGGCCGGTGGAGACGAGGTCTTATTCTCGTGCGCGAAAACCACCGTATAGGTGGTGCTGAACCCTGGGTTTGCTTCAGTTTGTGGCGGTGGTCAGGTGGGTGATCAGGGGATCGGGGTCTTCGATGCCGACTGAGATCCGGATGAAGCCCTCGGTGATGCCCAGCGCTTCGCGTTCCGACTCCGAAAGGCGGCGATGCGACGAAGAAGCCGGGTGTGAGATCAGTGTCGACACGTCTCCCAGCGTCGGTGCGAAAGGGATCGGCGCGGCGGCGCGGACGAAGGTGTTTGCGTGCTCGCGCCCGCCGGCCAGCCGCATGCCGACGATCGTCCCGTTCCGTCCGCCGAACAGCTCGGCCGCCCGGCTGTGGTCAGGATGGTCGGCCCGCCCCGGGTACGAGACCGCCTCCACCCCAGACAGTTCGGCGAGGGCGTCGGCCAAACGGGTGGCGGTCGACTCGGCCCGGTCGTAGCGGAGCTCGAAAGTGTGCAATCCCCGCTCGGCCAGCCAACAGTCGAACGGTGATGGGGTGAGCCCCCAGGTGACCGCCGCGTCGCGTATTGCCGCATTCGCCGCCGGATCCCGGGCCACGGCGTAACCGAGAGTCACGTCGGAGTGGCCGGCCAGCATCTTGGTCACAGAATGCACTACAACATCGGCCTCATGGGAGAACGGCCGGAAGCCGCGGGGAGTCGAGAAAGTGTTGTCGACGACGAGGAGGACGTCCCGATCTGAGGCGAGGCGGGCGATTCCGTCGATGTCCGCCACCCGCAGCGTCGGGTTCGAGACCGTTTCCACCAGGATCGCCCGAGTGTTCGGCCGGATGAGGGCGGCCACCGCCTCGGCGTCGGTCGTGTCGGCGAGTGAAGTCTCGAAACCGAGGCGCACCAGGTCGGTGGTCATCATCCGGTGGGAACGTCCGTACAGCTGATCTCCTCCGAGGATGTGGTCCCCGGTCTTCAGTATTCCGAGAAACACTGCCCCGATCGCAGCCATCCCCGAACCGGTCACCACTCCGTCGTCTCCCGCGCCTTCGAGCCAGCCCAGCGTGGCGGCAAGGGCGTCAGCATTCGGGTGGCCCTCCCGCGCGTAGGTGTAGCCGCTGAGCCGACCCTCGTACTGGGCGTCGAGTTCGTCCGGGTCGGTGGAGGCGTAGACCACCGACGGCTGCAGCGGGTTGGTCACCGGGCGTGACACCGAGCCGGGAAGCGGGCTGTGGCGGGCGATCGAATCGGGCTGGTGGGACAACGTCGTCTCCTCGAACTGTGGGCTCAGGACTACCGCCAAGGTGTCCAGGACCCAGGGTACGGGTGTCGGGGGCAGGGGTGGCGACGCCTCTACACTTCCGTGCCGCACGTATCCCCAGGAGCAACAACGACATGAAGGTTTGGATCGACCAGGATCTCTGCACCGGCGACGGCCTGTGCGAAGAGATCGCACCCGACGTCTTCGTCCTCCTCGACGACGGACTCGCCTACGTTCGCGAAGGCGACACGGTCTACGCCGCAGCCAAAGGCAACCCCGAAGGAGCAGCCGGGCTGGCCGTCGTCCCTGCCGGCCAAGAAGACATCACGATTGAGTCGGCCGAGGAGTGTCCGGGGGAGTGCATCTTCCTCGAACCCTGAGCGGATCACGATCGGATGGGGCGGCGTCGAGCCGTCTCCGTCGTTGTTCCGGGGGAACCAACGGCGCCGACGACGGCGTTCATGAACCCGAACGAACGACCCGGTGGCAAAACACGTCTCGTTCGTATACTGCGCGAGAGGCACCCAAGCCAGGAGAAGCCAGACCGAATGACGGATAGGACGTTTGGAGAAGACGACCCAGCCGCGCTTCGTCGCCAGATCGCCGGCCTGGAAGTCGAGGTCGACTCCCTCAGACGCCGTCTCGCGGAGGCCCCGCGCCGGGCCGCGGACCTGGAACGACGCCTGTCCGAGACGAATGCCCAGCTCGAACGAGCCAAGGTGCAGAACGAGCGACTGAGCACCGTCCTCGAAGAAGCCCGCGAACAACTCACCGTGCTACGGGCCGAAGTCGAAAAGCTCACCACGCCGCCCAACAACTTCGGCACCGTCGCCCAGGTCAACGAGGACGGCTCGGTCGATGTGGTCACCGGCAACCGGAAACTGCGGGTCGGAGCCCAACCCAACGTCGAGGTCAAGCAGCTCGCCAAGGGCCAGGAAGTGCTGCTCAACGAGAGCATGGCGATCGTCGATGTCCGGGCCTATCCGCTTCAGGGCGAGGTGGTCCGAGTGCGCGACAAGCTCGACGACGGCCGCCTGCTGGTGCTCGCCCGGGCCGACGACGAGCACGTCGTCACCGTTTCGGACAGTCTCGAAGACGTCCAGATCAGGGTCGGCGACCACCTGCGGATGGACCCGAAAGCCGGAATGGTGTTCGAACGCCTCGCCCGACCCGAAGTCGAAGAACTCGTCCTCGAAGAAGTCCCCGACATCTCGTATGAGCAGGTGGGCGGCCTCGCCGATCAGATCGAGCAGATTCGGGATGCGGTCGAACTGCCCTATATCCACAAGGATCTGTTCTCGGATTACGGGCTGGAAGCGCCCAAAGGCATTCTCCTCTACGGACCTCCGGGATGCGGCAAGACACTGATCGCCAAGGCGGTCGCCAACAGCCTTGCCCAAGCGGTCGCCGAGCGCACCGGCCGACCCGACGCACGCTCCTACTTCCTCAACATCAAAGGCCCTGAACTCCTCAACAAGTGGGTGGGCGAGACCGAACGCCAGATCCGCCTCATCTTCCAGCGGGCGAAGGAGAAGAGCGACGAGGGCGTGCCGGTCATCGTGTTCTTCGACGAGATGGACTCGCTGTTCCGCACCAGGGGCACTGGCATCAGCTCCGACGTCGAATCCACCATCGTTCCCCAGTTGCTCTCGGAACTCGACGGGGTCGAGTCGCTCCGCAACGTCATCGTGATCGGGGCATCGAACCGCGAAGACCTGATCGATCCAGCGATCCTCCGGCCAGGCCGGCTCGACGTGAAGATCAAGATCAACCGTCCTGACCCGGCTTCGGCACGTCAGATCTTCTCGATCTATCTCCGTCATGACGTGCCGCTCGCCGAAGACGAACTCGCCGAGCACGGCGGGGATCGGTCGGCCCTCGTCGACGCCATGATCGAACGAACCGTCGACATGATGTACTCCGAAGACGACTCCAACCGCTTCCTCGAAGTCACGTACGCCGGCGGCGACCGGGAGGTGCTCTATTTCAAGGACTTCTCGTCTGGGGCGATGATCGAGAACATCGTCCGGCGGGCCAAGAAGGAGGCGATCAAGCGGGAGATCGCCGAAGGCACCAGGGGAGTTCGAATCCAGGACCTGGCAGACGCCATCGTCCAGGAATTCAAGGAGCATGAGGACCTGCCGAACACCACCAATCCCGACGACTGGGCCAAGATCTCGGGCAAGAAGGGCGAGCGGATC
>JBBDWN010000185.1:0-6538 GCA_040902855.1 Acidimicrobiia bacterium
GATGGAGAAGACTCATGCTCTGGCTCAGTTCGTTCGAGGACGAGCGGAGGGTATCGTCCCGGCCGATGTCACTCGTCGCGGTCGTTGGTTCGGTGAATCTCGACCTCGTCGCGACGGCGCCCAGGCTCCCTCGACCGGGCGAGACGGTCACCGATGCCAGCTTCGCCCGCCATCCTGGAGGGAAGGGCGGCAACCAGGCCCTCTCAGCCAGGCGGATGGGGGCCGGCGTCAGCATGATCGCCAGGATCGGTGACGACACCGAGGGTGAGGCTGCCACCGCGCTCCTCCGCGACGGCGGCGTCGACCTCACCGCCTGCAGGGTGTCCCATGGCACCCATACCGGGATCGCCGTCATCGTTGTCGACGCCGCAGGCGAGAATCAGATCGTCGTTGCGCCGGGAGCGAACCGACTCCTCGGAGTCTCCGATGTCGATGTCGCCGGCGCAGACGTCGTGGTGTGTCAGCTGGAGATCCCCTTGCCGACGGTGGAACACGCCATCAGGACAGCGGCGTTCGGCGTACTCAACTGCGCTCCTGCCCGTCAACTCCCACCGGGCCTTCTTGCGGAATGTGACCTCGTGGTCGTCAATCAGACCGAAGCGGACTTCTACGGCTCGGATCTCGCCCACGCCCGGCTCGTCGTGAAGACTCTCGGCGCTGACGGTGCGGTGGCGTTGGATCGAGGTGTGGAGGTCGCCCGCGTCCCCTCCCTGCGCGTGGATACGGTTGACACTGTCGGCGCCGGGGACACGTTCGTCGGTACGCTCGCAGTCGAACTGGCGAACGGAGCAAGCTTGGTGGAGGCCCTGAGGATGGCGACTGCGGCCGGAGCGATCGCCACGACCCGCTCCGGTGCCCAGCCGGCCATTCCGACGCGGGATGAGGTGCTCGCCGCGAGAGAGCGACTGGAGTCGTGACAACACCGATCCTCATCGACTGTGACCCGGGTCACGACGACGCGATCGCGCTGATGCTCGCCATTGCCTCCCCGCAGATCGATCTCAGGGCGATCACAACGGTTGCGGGGAACACCACCCTCGAAAAGACCACTGCGAACGCCATACGGGTGCTCGATCTCCTCGGAAGTGATGTGCCGGTCGCGGCTGGCGCCGATCGGCCCTTGGTGCGAGAACTCGTCGTCGCCGAATACGTGCACGGCCCCACAGGTCTGGACGGCCCGACGCTGCTTCCGCCGAGCCGCTCGCCTGTAGAGGGCCATGCCGTCCATCTGATGGCTCGGACGCTGGAGGCGGCCGACACCCCCGTGACGCTTGTTCCTGTCGGGCCGCTGACGAACATCGCACTGTTCATCGCGGTCTATCCCGATCTGGTCGACCGGATCGACAGGATTGTGTTGATGGGCGGATCGATAGGACAGGGCAATGTCAGCCCCTCGGCCGAGTTCAACATCTACGTGGATCCGGAGGCGGCGGCCCGAGTGTTCGCGTCCGGTCTCGATGTGACGATGATCGGGCTCGACGTGACCCATCGCGCGCTCCTTCGAAGCATCGACGCTGCCCGGCTCGCGACCGGTGGAGCGGTCTCACGGTTTGTCGCAGAGCTCTTCGGATTCTTCTCGATGAACGAACCGGACTCGAGAGGTCTTGGTGGCGCCCCGATTCACGATGCCGTCGCGGTCGCTCATCTGATCTGGCCGGATCTCGTGAAGACCGAACGGCGACCGGTGACGGTCGATCTCGGAGAGACCTCGCGTGGGAGGACGGTGGTGGACCGTCGCCGAGGGAGCGAGAACGATGGTTCCGTCTCCGTGGCAGTCGACATCGACGGAGACAGGTTCACACAAATGCTTGTCCAGCACATCGAATCGCTCGACTGAGGGAGTGTGGGAGGGCCGCAGAGGCTGGAGCGGTCCCTCCCACACCGCCACTCAGCTGACGGATGCGATGGCTTGCTCGATGTCTTCCTTGATGTCCTCTATGTGCTCAATCCCCACCGATATCCGGATCAGGTCCGGTGACACCCCAGACGCGATCTGTTCTGCCTCACGCAACTGCTGGTGGGTGGTTGACGCGGGGTGGATGACCAGCGTCTTGGCATCTCCCACGTTCGCCAGGTGGCTGGCGAGGACCGTGTGGTCGATGAATCGCTTGCCCGCCTCGTATCCTCCTTCGAGTCCGAAGGACAGCACCCCGCCGAACCCGTTCCGTAGATACTTCTTGGCGTTGGCGTGATAAGGGTGGCTCTCCAAGCCCGGGTATGAGACCCATGTCACCTTCGGATGGGTCTCCAGCCACTGGGCCAGTTCAAGGGCGTTATCGACGTGCCGCTGGACGCGGAGGCTCAGAGTCTCGAGTCCCTGGAGGAAGAGGAACGAATTGAACGGTGAAAGCGCCGCACCGAGGTCCCGCAAACCTTCCACTCTCGCCCTGATCGCGAACGCGATGTTCCCAAAATCCGACTCGGGGTTGAACACGTCGGTGAACACGAGGTCGTGGTAACCGGGAGCGGGGTTCGTGAAGATCGGGAACTTCCCGTTCCGCCAATCGAAGCGCCCGGAGTCGACGACGATCCCACCAATCGACGTGCCATGCCCGCCGATCCACTTGGTGGCCGATTCGACGACGATGTCTGCACCGTGGTCGATAGGTCGGCACAGGTACCCGGCGGCGCCGAAGGTGTTGTCGACGACCAGGGGAATGTCGTGGGCGTGGGCGACGGCCGCGATCGCTTCGAAATCAGGCACGTTGTACTTCGGGTTTCCGATCGACTCCAGATAGATCGCCCTGGTG
Source organism: Acidimicrobiia bacterium (assembly GCA_040902855.1). Lineage (GTDB taxonomy): Bacteria > Actinomycetota > Acidimicrobiia > Spongiisociales > ZC4RG35 > DATHWB01. The sequence continues at coordinate 2,751 of JBBDWN010000185.1, forward strand.
TTCTCCTGGATAGCGGCCTCGAAATCGACCGGGTCGTCGCCGTCGACGAACGTCACATCGATCCCCTGCCGGGGGAATGCGACCTTGAACTGGTTGTAGGTCCCTCCATAGAGGTAGCTGGTCGAGACGATGTGGTCTCCTGACTCCAGGATCGTCGTGAGCGCCAGAAGCTGGGCGGCCTGGCCCGACGCGGTCGCGACAGCAGCAAGTCCGCCTTCGAGAGCCGCCACTCTCTGCTCGAACACATCGGTCGTCGGGTTCATGATGCGGGTGTAGATGTTCCCGAACTCCTGGAGTCCGAACAGCCGGGCGGCGTGGTCGGTGTCGTCGAATGTGTACGAAGTGGTTTGGTAGATGGGCACGGCCCGTGCGCGCGTTCCAGGGGCCGACTCCTGGCCTGCGTGGACCTGGAGCGTTTCGTATCGGTAGCTCATATGACTGTGTTCCTTCCGAGTTTGGGTGACGTCTGCGTGCGGGAATGGTCGACCGGGGCACCGGACGATCGCCGGTGCCCCGGTCGTGTCAGGCGACGGCTTCTGACCGACGGGCGCCGGCGAGGTCGATCCCGACGGGGATGGTCCGTCCGAGGGTGTGACCAACCGGCGATGTCGCGGTGACCTTGGCGTGCAGGGCCTCGATCGCCTCCGGTGAGGCGTCCGACTCGAGAGCGACCCGAGCCTCGATGGATCGGAAGCCGGCGTGTCCCTGGTCATCCAGCCCCAGAAAGGTATGGAGATCGAGGTCGCCTGTCACCTCGATGTCGAGAGAGCGGATTTCGATCCCTGCAACGCTGGCGTTGGCGGCATAACCCACTGCGAGGCAATTGCCGAGCGCCCCGAGCAACTGCTCGACAGGGTTGGGAGCGGTGTCGGTGCCGCCGAGGCCCGCTGGTTCGTCGGATGGCACCGGTGCGAAGTCCCGGATCCTGACTTCGGAGCGGAAACCCCCCGTCCATGCCACGTTGGCGGACCAGGTGGTGGCTGCCTTGGCTGGGTCTTCCTGGATGGCGCCGACAAGACCGCCAACCGATTCGAGATCGACATTGTTGAGTGACATTTGCTTGTTCTCCTCTGCGAGATAAGAGCTCTGCTGGTGCCCGCCGATGGGATCTCTCGCTCCCGGGTGTCGGCGGGTTCAGCGCTTTGAGCGCAGAAGTTCCACCCGGGAGCGGGGCATGCACATGCCGCAGCACATCGGGCGCGACGAAGCGACCGACCGGGTGGTGATGGCGATGAGTTGAGGTGCCATGGGGGCTCCGCTGTGTGTTGGTCTCAGGCGCTCTGAGCGTCCCACAGCTTTCATCGCTGAAGACATCTCATCGATCAGGCATTGGCACCGGCTTGGTTCGTCCTGTCGGACTGCACCTCACGGTTGCCGCGGTTTCACAGGGCCTGTCCCTCCACCGCTCTGGATGAGCGCGTTGTCAATCGCGAGGGAGTATTCGGCATTCGTGGGCGGATGTCAAGCCTGCATGGCGACGGGCCCACAGCGGGAGCGCGAGGACGGGCACACTTCCGGTGTGCAGAGGGCCCTATTTGGTGACCGACTCCTGCTCTGCGATCTGACGTCGGACGTCGTCCATGTCCAGATCCCGTACCTGCCCGATGAGGTCGTCGAGTGCGCTGCGGGGGAGCGCCCCGGGCTGGGAATACAACAGGACCTGATCGCGGAAGATCATCAGCGTCGGAATGGAGCGGATGCCGAATGCGCCGGCGAGTTGCTGTTGATCCTCGGTGTCGACTTTGGCGAAGACGATGTCGGGATGCTCTTCGGCGACGGCCGAATACGTGGGCGCGAAGGAGCGGCAAGGGCCGCACCATTCGGCCCAGAAGTCGACGAGGACCATCTCGTTGTCACGGATCGTCTCATCGAAACTCTCGAGTGTGAGGTCGACTGTGGGCATTGCTCTCATTCCTCGGTTCAGCGGACGTAGATTCCAACGACGGGGGAGCGGGGTTCATTCCATTTGCAGGAATTGAACGATGTTGCCGTCCGGATCCGTGACGGTTGCGACCTTTCCTCCCCACTTCTCTGTTTCCGGCCACCGGATGACCGTGTCCGGGTCGCATTTGGTGACAGCCGCGTCGATATCCGCCACACGGAGGTTGACCATAACCCTGAGCGGATCGGCGGAGGTCTCACCGCGAAGTCCGTCATGAACGGCGATGGTCAGCCGGCAATGGCCGAAGTCGAAGTTCACGAAGCCATTCCTGTCGGATCGAGGGGTGAGTCCGAGCCTGTCGCAGTAGAAGCTCCGCATCGCATCGAACCCTGTGGTCGAAATCAGCACCCCGGTCAGCTCCATGAACCGCAGCGTAAGGCATCCGCTGCTCGGTAGGATTCGTACCTGTGACGAAACAGCGGCGGTGCGCCTGGTGTGGGGCGTCATTCGATGTAGGAGGAGGGCCCGGGAGGCCACCCCGGTTCTGTCGGCGGAGCCATCGCCAGCGCGCATACGAAGCGCGGCGCCTGGCCGAATCGCACGGTCTTGGGCCCGATGACATTCTTCTCACCCGAGCGGCGTTCGAGGAACTGCGCGACGTTCTCTACCGGATCGAAGCGGCGCTGCAGGACGTCGACGGCGATCTGGCGGGCGGCGCCGACACCGCCGAATACCGACAGGCCCTCTGGCACCTCTACCGCACCGCGGCCGCTGTGCGGACCATCTCGTTCGAACCTCGGGCGGTCGGAGGGTCTTGAGACTTCAGACCAGCAGCGCCGTGGCGATCTGGGAGGCCAACCGAGCGTTTGACTTCACGAGTTCGACGTTGGCGTCCAGGCTTTCGGAACCGGTGAGCTCGGCGACCCGGCCGAGGAGAAACGGCGTCGCGTCCTTGCCTGACACTCCCTGGATCTGCGCCTCTGCCAGCGCAGCGCCGATCGCCTGCTCCATGACCTCTCGGTCCATCGCATGCTCGGCAGGGATCGGATTCGCCACCACCACGCCGCCGGCAAGACCCAGCAACTTGCGGATTTGGATGACGGAGGCGATGTCGGCTGTGGTATCGAGCCGTTGAGAAACGCGATAGGTGCTCCGGGTCGTGTAGAACGCCGGCATCTCATCGGTCCGGAAACCGATGACAGGCACGCCGAGCGTTTCGAGATACTCGAGAGTGAGCCCGATGTCGAGAATCGACTTCACACCCGCACAGACGACGGTCACGTCGGTGCGGGCCAGTTCTTGGAGATCAGCGGAGACATCGAACGACTCGGTCGCTCCGCGATGAACGCCTCCGATACCCCCGGTGGCGAACACATCGATGCCCGCCATTGCGGCCGTCAGCATGGTCGCCGCCACGGTGGTACCGCCCACCAGGCCCGAATGAATTGCGAAAGCGAGATCTCTTCGCGAGACCTTCATAGGCGCCCGGTCCGAACCGAGCCTCTCGATCTCATCCGCGCTGACCCCGACGCGAAGTCGCCCGTCGAGTACCGCGATCGTCGCAGGCACCGCCCCGTTCTGGCGGACGACGGCCTCGACACCGAGTGCCGTCTCGACGTTGCGGGGATAGGGCATCCCATGGGTGATGATCGTCGACTCGAGGGCGACGACTGGTCGCGCTTCTACGAGGGCCGCCGTCACCTCGGGGGCGACGCCGAGGTATGGGCTTGATTCGAAGCTCACCTTCGACCGGACAGTCGAAGTCTCGACCTCGATGACATGTCGAGTCGTGTGATCATGCCGACGACGCTACCGCAACGACCGGACGACGAACTGTCTAGCGGTCGCCTGCGGGGGCCGGGACGCGGTCCCGATGCTCGATGTGACCGTCGGCGTGGATGGCGAA
>JBBDWN010000185.1:6638-10790 GCA_040902855.1 Acidimicrobiia bacterium
CCCACGAGGCGCCGGCGTCGAGCCGGATCAGCCAGATGGCGAACGTCTGGTCGGTCGCGGCCCACGAGTCGGGGGGAGGCGCGGGCGCGTCGTGCCCGGCAAGTCGGCCTGCCATCACGTCGACTTCGACTCCGGGCGAGGGACGGAGCGTCGGGATGTCCTCGCCCCACAACATCCGGAAATGCGCAGGGACCAGTTTCGACTCTGGCGGGAGATTCAGCCAGATCTGAAACAGTTCGAGTGGGTTGGCTTGATCGGAGTGGATCAGCGGGAACATCTCGGCGTGCTGGATGCCGGATCCGGTCGTGAGCCATTGCACGTCGCCCTCGCCGTACCGAGCGGTTGCACCCAAGGAGTCGGAGTGGTCGACATACCCGCGGCGGACCGCCGTGACCGTCTCGAAGCCACGATGCGGATGCTGAGGAAACCCCGGAACCTTCGACCCGTGGTACATGCTCCAGCCGTCGAGGGAGGAGAAGTCCATGCCGATCTGTCGGCCTGACAGGTTGGCATTCGGTCCCTGGGCCTCGTTGCCCTCCGGATACCGGTCCAGGTGGTGGATGGTGAAGATGAAAGGGTCCAGACCCGTCCACGGCATTCCGAGTTCGACGAGTTCCAGGATGGGATCATTATTTGACATGGCAAACATCACGGTACTCCCAACCGAAACCAACCACCACGCATTCCCGCCGGTTGTAACGTCACTGTGACGCATCGTGCCCTGACCGCAGGAGCCTGGGAGAGCGGAGGTCACGCACCGATTCGGGCCCCATCCGGACGGACCGGTACGGGCCGGCCGTGTTGGTGTGGGCTGGTTGGTGATCCCAGTGTGTTCGCGACACTTCGGACGGCCGGTGTGCGGAACCAGGCGCAACAGGCGACAAGGTGAATCTCGACCGTACCGGCCACACGCCGGAGATTATGGGCGGAACGCCCATAATCTCCGTTATGTCAAGTTAGCTGAGTCACTGTATGACCGCCCAGACCAGCCACGTCCCCGCCATCGCCAGCGCCGTCACGAACTGCACGCCGGCTGCCACGAAGAGCGACTTCAACGTGGTCTTGGTGATCTGCCACGCCCGACTCGGATCCTTCGACCGGGCAACCAGGTAGATCCCGCCGACGAAACCAATTCCCGCGCCTGCGACGGGGATCACGAAGAATCCGACAACGGCCAAGGCAAGTGCCGTGAGCTGACCTCTCCATCCGATGCCTCCGGCCGCCGCCGCCCGCTGCGGCACGCGAACGCCCGCCACCGTTCCTGATACCGCCAGCCCGGTGATGAGGGCGATCGCCACCCATCCGACCGCCCCGAAGCCCTCGATGAGTCCAAACACGACCGCCGCCAGCCAGACCAGACCCAGCCCAGGGATCAGCGGGAGCAACGTGCCGGCGACGCCGACGGCGATGACCAGTCCGACGAACAGCGTCACCATCTCGTCACGCCGTCCCGGCGGCCGGAGTTAGCCTGCCGGTGCCGTCACCGAAGGGACCCCTGTGGAACTCGGGCTGAGTCGCCGTCAACTGTTCACCATGTTCGCCTCGGTGTATTTCGTCCAGGGTGTCATCCAGGCCTACCAGCTCAACTTCTTCAAACCACACATGGACTCCGAGGGTATCGACGCGGACCGTCTCGCGATCGTCGCCAGCCTCGGGTTGGTCCCGTTCATCATCAAGTGGGTGTTCGGCATCATCTCGGATCGGTATCCCCTCTTTGGCCGCGGACACCGGGTCCCGTACATGCTGATCGGTCTTGTCTCGACCGCGGTGGCATTCGGTGTCGCGTTCTTCATCGACCCGTCCGAGAGCTTCCCGATCCTCGCCGCCATGGTGCTGGCGGCCACGTTCTTCATGGCGCTCTTCGATACCACTGCCGACGCCCTCTCCGTGGACGCAGTCGAGGAAGCGGATCACAGCACGGTCCAGGCCTGGATGAACGGAGGTCGGGCGGTCGGACTCGTCGCCGTCTCGATCGGCTTCGGGCTGCTGGCCGATGCCGTCGGGTACCGGTACATCTTTCTGGTGATAGCCGTCCTGCTCCTCGGTCCCCTCTGGTACGTGAGCCGCGTGCGGGAGCCCCGTGAGCGCACGCCCGCACATACGTTCGATCGGATCGCGTTTCGGGCGCTGCGGGAACCTCGGTACCTGGTATTCGCCCTGGTCCTGATCCTCGCCTGGACGTTCTTTCAGGGAATCGACGGGCTGGTCACCTTCTACATGTCGAACGAACTCGGAGCGTCGGGGCGCTCGATCGGCCTGTATGGGACGATCAAGGGTGTCGGAATCCTCGTCGGAGGGGTGGGTCTGGCCGCCCTGGTCCGCAAGGGAGGCAAGAGGCCTGCGGCCATCGCAACGCTCCTCCTCGTGACAGCCGGCGGACTGGTATTCGCCTCTCTCGACACAGTGAACGCGATCCTCCTGGTGGCCCCTCTGTGGGGCGTCGCAGTCGGGTTCCAGTGGACGAACTACGTCACGTTCACAATGGGGATCACCGACCTGAGGATCGCAGGCTCGATGTTCGCAATCCTCCAGACGATGTCGAACATCGGAATCGGTGCAGGTGAGGGCATCGGCACGGCGCTCTCGAACGATCTCGGGTTTGTCGGCGTGTTTCGGACCTTCGCCCTCGCCAATCTGGTCGTCGTCCCGCTGATGCTCTTCGTGATCAACCGGTTCGCGCTATCTCGCCAGGTGCTCGCATCGTGATCGACCGGATCGGACTGCTCCGCCAGCTCGTGCAGATCGATACGACGAACCCACCCGGCAACGAGGCACCCGCCGTGGCACTCATCGAGGCGGTGCTCGCCGACGCAGGAGTCGAATCGACGCGCATCGCCATGGACCCCGCCCGTCCGAACCTGATCGCTCGGATTCGGGGTCGGGGCACCGCTCCCCCACTGCTCCTGCAGGGTCACGTCGACGTCGTGCCCGTGACCGGCCAGAACTGGTCGCAGCCGCCATTCGACGGTGCGATCGTGGACGGGTTCATCTGGGGACGCGGCACCCTCGACATGAAGGGTCCAGTCGTGATGATGCTCGATGCGTTCCTGCGCGCCGCCGCCGACCCCACTCCCCCGGCGGGCGACCTGATCCTGGCGATTCTCGCCGACGAGGAGATGCAGGGCACCTACGGCGCCCGGTTCCTGGTTGCCGAACACCCCGAGCTCTTCGAGGGCGTTCGCTATTCGATCGGCGAGTTCGGTGCGTTCCCGTTTGTCCTCGACGGGACGCGCTTCTACCCGATCCAGATCGCAGAACGCATCGGCGTCGGCTTCGAAATCACCATCGAAGGCCCGGCGGGCCACGGGTCGATGCCCCTTCGGGGCGGGGCGATGGCCAAGCTCGGCAAGATCCTCCGCGCCCTCGACCGCCGCAGGATGCCGGTTCACCTGACAGCTGCGACCCGGCTGATGATCGAAGGCATGTCGGCCCACGTATCTCGGAAGACGAAATGGGCGCTGGACCGACTGGCCGACGAACGCACCGCGGGCCTCACGCTGAGGGCACTGCAATCCCAGCTTGGGATGCTCGAACCGATGTTTCGCAACACGGTGAGCCCGACCGTCGTCCGAGGTGGCGACACACACAATGTGATCCCGGCGAGGATCACATTGAGTCTCGACGGTCGCATGCTGCCCGGCATGACTGTGGCCGACTTCGAAGGGGAGCTGCGGGACATCGTGGGTGGCGACTGTTCGATCGAGGCGATCGTCGACGGCGCAACGACTCCGACCGAACCCGACCTCGGGCTCTTCGAGGTGCTCGTCGACGCCTTGATCGCCCATGACCCGTCGGCAGTACCGGTCCCCTTCTTGTTGCCGGCCGTGACGGACGGCCGGTGGTTCGCCCAATTGGGAATCCAGCCGTACGGCTACACGCCGATCACGCTGCCGGACGGATTCGATTTCCAACGGACGGTCCACGCCGCCGATGAGCGCATTCCGGTGGAAGCCTTGGAATTCGGCTCCGATGTCCTTCTGGAAGTGATTCGCCGCTACGAGGCGTGAGGAGGCATGATCACGGAATGATTCGGCTCGCCCAACACGACGGAGAACGCTTCACGGAGATCCCGTTCACCGACTTCATCGATCTTCCCGCTGACGGCTGGTTGTGGTTGGACGTCGAGACCCAAGACTTCGCCGAGATCTTGCG
>JBBDWN010000186.1:0-10721 GCA_040902855.1 Acidimicrobiia bacterium
GCCACCGAAGCGTTCGCCGGGAGACTGAAACCGTGAAAGATCGGGGACGGCCCGGCTACTCGGCGTCCTCGGTCTGCAGCGTCTTCGCCAGCTCGACGGCCTCCTCCTTGGATCCCGTCGAGATCTGGGCGCGGTCGGTGAGCAGCGTCACCTGATTGTTCAGCACCTGGAGAAACCCTCCGTAGACGCCGATCGTGGTCTTCGACGATCCGTGCTCGACCGTGACCGCACCCGTCGTGAGCGCAGCCAGCAGCGGCTCGTGATCGGCCAGGATCCCGATCTCGCCCTCGGTCGTCCGTGCCACCACGAAGTCCGCCTCACCTGACCACACCGTGGCCTCGGGGGAAACGACGTCGAGCTGGAAGGACTTTGCCATCAGGCGGCCGAACCTTCCTTCATCAGCTCCGAAGCCTTCTTCTTCACGTCCTCGGCGCCACCGACCATGTAGAAGGCCTGCTCGGGGTACTCGTCCATCTCGCCCTCGGTGATCGCCTTGAACGACGAGATGGTCTCCTCGAGCGGCGTGTAGATGCCGGTCTGGCCGGTGAACTGCTCGGCCACGAACATCGGCTGGGCCAGGAAGCGCTGGATCCGGCGGGCGCGCCCGACGACCAACTTGTCGTCTTCGGACAACTCGTCGATCCCGAGGATGGCGATGATGTCCTGCAGGTCCCGGTAACGCTGAAGGATCCGCTGCACCTCGACAGTGATGCCGTAATGCTCTTCGCCGATGATCTGCGGGTCGAGGGCCCGGCTGGTCGAGTCGAGAGGATCGACCGCCGGATAGATGCCCAGTGCGGTGAGCGGACGGGAGAGAACGGTGGTGGCATCCAAGTGGGCGAACGCGGTGTGCGGGGCCGGGTCGGTGATGTCGTCGGCAGGCACATAGATGGCCTGCAGCGAGGTGATCGACTTGCCCTTCAGTGAGGTGATGCGCTCCTGCAGCGATCCCATCTCGTCTGACAGTGTCGGCTGGTAGCCCACTTCCGACGGCATCCGCCCGAGGAGAGTCGACACTTCTGACCCTGCCTGGGTGAAACGGAAGATATTGTCGATGAACAGCAACACGTCCTGGTTCTGTACGTCGCGGAAGTACTCGGCCATCGTGAGAGCAGACAGGGCCACCCGGAGCCGCACACCGGGCGGCTCGTCCATCTGGCCGAAGACGAGTGCAGCCTTGTCGAGCACCCCGGACTCCTGCATCTCGAGGAAGAGGTCGTTGCCCTCCCGAGTGCGCTCCCCGACGCCTGCAAACACCGACACACCACCGTGTTGGGTGGCGACCCGGTTGATCATCTCCTGGATGAGCACGGTCTTGCCGACGCCGGCACCCCCGAAGAGGCCGATCTTGCCCCCCTCCAGATACGGACAGACCAGGTCGAGCACTTTGATGCCCGTCTCGAAGACCTTGCGCTGTGGTTCCACATCCTCGAACGCCGGCGGCTGGCGGTGAATCGGCCAACGGGGCTCGCCGAACACCTTGTCGGGGGCGTCGAGTGAGTCCCCCCACATGTTGAAGATGTGACCCAGCACCTGGTCACCGACCGGCACGCTGATCGGAGCGCCGCTATTGCGGACTTCGGCGCCGCGCGTGAGTCCGTCGGTGGGCGCCATGGCCACGATCCGCACGACGTTGTTGCCGACATGTTGTGCGACTTCACCGATGATGGTTTTCGTCACGCCACCAAGGTGGATGTCGATCTCGACGGCGAAGAGGATCTCGGGGAGGGCGCCGGGCGGAAACTCGGCGTCCACCACAGGGCCGGCGACCTTGACGATCCGCCCGTTCGGTGTGCTCTCAGACATGTGCTCGCTCCTTCAGAACGGTCGGAATCACTCTTTGAGTGCTTCCGCGCCGCCCACGATCTCGGTGATAGCGGTCGTGATCTCGGCCTGACGGGCCCGGTTGGCTTGGACGGTCAGGAGTCGGATCAATTCTTCTGCGTTGTCGGTAGCCGCCTTCATGGCGCGACGGCGAGCGGAATGCTCCGACGCCGACGCTTCCAGCAGCATGTTGAAAACCGTCGCCTCGACATATCGCGGCAGCAGCCGGTCGAGGATCACGGCGGGGGATGGCTCGTAGCTGTATGCCGCCTGCGGCCCGCCGGAGGAACCGTCGCGAGTCGGAGGCGTGATCGGCAAGAGTTCGGCCGCCGTCGGAATCTGGGTCAGAGCCGACTGGAACTTGGTGTAGAAGGTCTCGACCGCATCGATCTCCGCCGATCCATAGGCGTCCATGATCGCGTTGGCGATCGCGCGGGCATCGCCATATCCGGGAGTGTCCGTCACCCCCAGGTACGTGCCCCGCAGTGACCATCCCCGGTAGCGGAAATAGCTCCGCGCCTTCTTGCCGACAGCGAAGAGCTGGACTTCGACTCCGCTCCGCCGATGCTCGACCATTCGCCGCTCGGCCAGGCGAATCACGTTGGTGGCGTATGCCCCGGCCAGACCGCGGTCACTCGAAACGACGACGATCCCGACGGTTCGCAGGTCGCGACGTTCGAGCAACGGGTGCGACGTCGATCCTGCTGCGCCACCGACGTTCTCGATGACCTCGACCAGCTTCGCCGTGTACGGCTTCGACGCATTCACCCTGGCCTGCGCCTTCGGGATGCGCGATGCGGCGATCAGCTCCATGGCGCGAGTGATCTTCTTCGTCGCCTCGATGCTGCGAATGCGGCGTCGGGTATCGCGAAGGCCGGCTCCTGCCACGAGTCGCTACTCCTCCACCAGCGCGGTGCGCTCGAAGGTGGACTTGAACTCGTTGATGGCCGCCACGAAATCGGGCGGCGACTCCATCTTGCCCGACTCGCGGATTCCCTCCAGCAGGTGGTTGTACCGGGTCTTGAAGAAGTCCCGGAGGCCGGTCTCGAAGCGTCTGATGTCGCCGACAGGGATGTCGTCGGTGTGGCCTTCGGTGACGGCAAAGATCGCCAGCACCTGCTCCTCGACAGCGAGCGGATCGAACTGGGGCTGTTTCAGGGTCTCGACCACCCGGCGACCCCGCTCGAGCTGGGCGAGCGATGCTGCGTCCAACTCGGAACCGAACTCGGCGAAAGCGGCCAACTCCCGGAACTGGGCCAGGTTCAGACGCAGCGGACCGGCGATCGACTTCATCGCCTTGATCTGGGCGTTGCCTCCGACCCGGGACACCGAGGTACCGGCGTTCATGGCCGGGCGGATGCCCTGGTAGAAGAGGTCGGTCTCGAGGAACACCTGACCGTCGGTGATGGAGATCACGTTGGTCGGGATATAGGCGGAGATGTCGTTGGCCTTCGTCTCGATCACCGGCAGACCGGTCATCGAACCCGCCCCGAGCTCGTCGGAGAGCTTGGCGCAGCGCTCGAGCAGTCGGCTGTGCAGGTAGAAGACGTCGCCCGGGTAGGCCTCACGGCCGGGAGGACGACGCAGCAACAGCGAGATCTCTCGGTAGGCGACTGCCTGCTTCGAGAGATCGTCGAACATCACGAGGGCGTGTTGTCCGTTGTACATCCAGTGCTGTCCGATGGCAGAACCGGCGTAGGCGGCGTACATCTGGAGGGCAGGAGCGTCGGATGCGGTGGCGTTGACGACCACCGTGTATTCGAGGGCGCCGTGCTCCCGAAGCGTGTCGACGACCTCAGCCACGGTCGAAGCCTTCTGACCGATGGCCACGTAGATGCACTTGACGGCATCTTTGGTGCCCCAGTTGCGCTTCTGGTTGATGATGGTGTCGACTAAAAGCGCGGTCTTGCCGGTTTGGCGGTCGCCGATGATGAGCTGGCGCTGACCGCGCCCGATCGGAGTCATGGCGTCGATCGCCTTGATACCGGTCTGCAGGGGTTCGGTGACAGGCTGGCGCTCCACCACAGACGGAGCCTGCGTTTCGAGAAGGCGGCGCTCTGTCGTATCGATCGGTCCCAGCCCGTCGATCGGGTTCCCCAAGGCATCGACGACACGCCCGAGGAGCGCGTCGCCGACGGGGACCGACAACACGGTGCCGGTCTGCTTGACAGGGTCGCCCTGCTGGATGCTGCTCGCCTCGCCGAGGAGCACGACGCCCAGGTCGGTCTCGTCGATGTTGAGCGTCACGCCTGCGAGACCGCCGGGGAATTCGAGGAGCTCCGAAGCCATCACGTTCGGCAACCCTTCGACCCGTGCCACGCCGTCGGCGATCGAGGTGACATAGCCGACCGTCTCTTCGGTGGTGTCCGCAGACCAGTCGGCGAGGTTCTTCTTCAGCGCGTCGGTGATGGACTGCGCACTGATCGTGAGTTCTGACATGGTCCTTCCCTATCGAGTCTGGAGGGTTTGACGGAGTGAACGGAGCCGCCGAGCGACTGAACCGTCGATCACGGTGTCGCCAACCCTGGTGACGATGCCACCCAGGACCGACGGATCGACGATGGCTTTGATTTCGACGGGCCGGCCCGTCTTGTGTTCGAGTGCAGCCGTCAAACGGGCAATTGTCGCCTCGTCGAGGGGGACGGCGCTGCGCACTTCGGCGACGGCCCGTCCTGCGGACGCGGCCCTCTGTTCGGCGAGGGCCGCGGCGATCTCCGGGAGATCGCCTCCCCGACCTTGGGCGACGAACATCGAGACGAGATTGACGGTGACCCTGGACGCATGGGCACCGACGACATCGCGCACGATGCCCTCCTTGCGGTCGAACGGGAGACTCGGATTGGTGAGTGCGTCACGCAACTCGGGCGACGACTCCACCGACTGGCCGACCACGAACAGCTCCTGTTCGACACGGTCCAGCTCACCCTCCGCAGACGCCAAGGCGTAGGCGGCGGCGGCGTATCCGTCGGTGCGCTCGCTCACTTATCGCTCCAGCTCTGCGATGTACCGCTCGACGAGTCCGAGCTGGGTCTGGCGGTCCAGACTGCTGCCAACGACCTTCTCTGCCAAGTCGACGGTGAGGTTGGCCACTTCGCGCTGGGCGTCTGCCATCACACGGGCCTTCTCGGCGACGGCGTCGGCGCGAGCCTTGTCGAGGATCTCGGCGGCCTGCGCCTCGGCTTTGGCGATCAGATCCGCTTTGACCGTGTCGGCTTCGCCGCGGGCGGCGTCGATGATCCGGTTCTTCTCGGCCTGCGCCTCGGCGAGCTGGGCCTCGTATTCGGAACGGAGCTTCTCTGCGTCGGCCTTCGCCTTCTCGGCCTCCTCCATCTGGCCCCCGATCGCCTTCTGGCGATTCTCGAGTGAGGCGTTGATCGCGGGCATCGCCCACAACCGGATGAAGAAGAAGACAAGGGCGAAGGCGATGATTCCCGCGATCAGCTCAGGCCTTGCGGGCAACAGGAGCTCGAGGCCCCCGTCTCCCGACTCCTCGGCTGCGAGGACCGTCGTCTGCGCCAGGTGGATCATCGTTATCAGCCCAGGAAGAAGAGCACGAAGCCGATGAGGGCAAGCGCTTCGGTGAAGGCGATTCCGAGGAACATCGTGGTGCGGACCATGCCAGCGGCTTCCGGCTGGCGTGCCATCGCCTGCACGGCGTTGCCGGCGATCAAGCCAATTCCTATTCCGGGGCCGATCGCTGCCAGGCCATAACCGACCACGTTCAAGCTACCGGTGATGCCGCTGGTACCGGCCTCCTGAGCGAGAACCTGGGCGGTCGCCAGCACTGCAAGTACTGCGTCCATGTGTCTTAGTTTCCTTTCTTGCGTTCTGGTCCGACGACCTAGTGCTCCGGATGGAGCGATGACTGGATGTACACCGCTGCGAGCAGCGTGAAGATGTAGGCCTGTACGACCGAGACGATGATCTCGAAGACGTAGATCCCGATCCCGAATGTGAACCATGCGGGTCCGGCCAAACCCTTCAGCCCGATCTCTCCGAAGTTGGTCACGAGGTTGAGAGTGAAAATCCAGCCCGTGACGAGCAGAAGGCTCAGCATCACGTGGCCGGCCACGAGGTTGGCGAACAGCCGCACCGCATGGGAGAACGGTCGAACCGCGAAGACGTTGACGATTTCGATGATCCCGACCAGGGGCTTCAGGGCCACCGGCACACCGGGTGGCCAGAGCAGGTCCGAGACGTAGCGGATACCGGACTTCTTGAATCCGATGAACACGAAGATCACATAGGTGAGGAGGGCGAGGAACAGCGGGATCGCCATCCGCGAGGTGATCGGGAAGTTCACGAAGGGCGTCACCTCGAAGAGGTTGCCGACCAGGATGAACATGAACAGCGAAAGCAGGTACGGGAAGTACTTGATGCCGTCCGGCCCGATCACACCGATGGCGATGTCGTTGCGGATCATGTTTACGACACCTTCGACTGCGGCCCCGAACTTGGTCGGAATCGGGTCCTTGCGCCGGTAGGCGAAGTAGAGGACGCCGATGACGATGAAGGCGGCGACGAACGTGAGAACGACGGTTCGGTTGATCTGGGTGCCGTACAGGTTGGGGAGGACGAAGAGTTCGCTGACTTCGGCCGGGGCACACACCGGCTCGTTCACGAAGTCGCAATTCTCAACGGCCAGGACTAGCTGGTCCAATCCAAATCCCTTTCTCTCCCGCGGGCTACTGCCACCGACTCGAGGATCAGCAGCACCATATACGCGATGACCGTCGCGAGGCCAAATGCCAGCCGATCGATGGTCACCACGGCTGCGACGAGGAGCATCGACCCCATGATGAGGCCCAAACGCAGGAAGAATCCGAACAACGCGACGGCGTGATACATCGCGAGCGAGATGCGAAGAGCGACGCTGAGCATGAGGCCGGCGAGCAGAAAGTTTCCGACAACGACGCCGACACCGACCGCCGCCGCCCACGCTCCGTCGAATCCGCGGAAGATCCAGAACACCGCCACGACAAGGGGACCGACCCAGATGGCGCGCCTAGTGGTGTGGCGGGCGATCACGGTCTCTACGGGTGTGGCTCCCAGACCGGGATCAGGTGTCGACACCTGTGGCCTCCTCATCGGACGGCGGGAGCATCCGCTTCGAATAGTGCCAGACGCGCAGGAACCCGGAATAGCTGCCGAGGACGATCCCTCCGATCACAAACCAGGGGTCCGTCCCGAGCCAGCGATCGACCAGCAACCCGATCAGCGTTCCCGACAGCACCGAGCCGAGGAAACTGCCACCGCCGATCCAGCCCTCTGAGAAGGCTGACGTGACGTCCCGGTGGGCGTTGTGCGGCTCCCGCACCGGATCAGGCCACGCCGGAGAAGTCAGACGGATACGGCGGGAACTCAGCGGCGAGCGCACGCACGTCGGACTCGATCTTCTTCAGGGCCACTCCATCGCCGTGGCTGCGAAGGGCGGCGGCGATGAGTGCCGCTGTCTCCTCGGCCTGAGGCTCCTTCATTCCCTGCGTCGTCATCGCCGGGGTCCCGATTCGCAGACCACTCGCTCGATACGGCGGTCGCGGGTCGTTCGGAATCGAATTGAAGTTGAGCGTGATGCCGATCGAGTCGAGCATCCGGGCGGCGTCCCGGCCGGTGAGATCCGCGTGAATCGACCGCAGGTCGATCAGGAACAAGTGATTCGTGGTGCCACCGGTGACGATCCTGACGCCGTCGTCGATCATGCGATTCGCCATCGTCGAGGCGTTGGCCAGGATCTGACGGGTGTAGGCGGCGAACTCCGGAGTGGATGCCTCGAGGAAACACACCGCCTTGGCTGCGATCTGGTTGATGATCGGTCCACCCTGGCCGCCCGGGAACACGGCCTTGTCGATGAGCGCGGCGTAGTCCTCGGTCGACAGGATCATCCCGCCGCGCGGACCGCGCAGTGCCTTGTGGGTGGTGGCCGTCACGATGTCTGCGTGTTCCATCGGGTTCGCGACGACACCTCCGGCGACGAGACCGATGAAATGGGCGGCGTCGACCATGAACACCGCCCCGATTTCGTCTGCGATGGCACGGAACGCGGGATAGTCGAGTTCACCGGAGTAGGCCGAATATCCGGCGAGCAGGACCTTGGGCCGATGTTCGAGGGCCAAACGCCGCACCTCGTCCATATCGATCAGTTCGGTCTCGGGATCGAGTCCATATGCGACGAAGTCGTAGTACTTGCCGGAGAAGTTGACAGGAGAACCGTGAGTGAGATGTCCGCCCTGGTCGAGCCGCATGCCCATCACCGTGTCACCGGGATCGAGGAGGGAGAGATAGACCCCCATGTTGGCCTGGGCGCCCGAATGAGGCTGGACGTTGGCGTGGGCGGCTCCGAACAGCACCTTGGCCCGGTCGATGGCAAGTTGTTCGACCTCGTCGACGACGGCACAACCCTCGTAGTAGCGCTTACCTGGATATCCCTCGGCGTACTTGTTGGTGAAGATCGAACCGCTGGCCGCCATCACCGCCGGTGAGGCGAAGTTCTCCGAGGCGATCAGGTGGATGTGGGTGTTCTGGCGATCCAGATCCCGTTGGATCATGTCGGCCACGGTCGGGTCGACCGTCGCGAGTGGGTGCATTTCGATCATCGGGTGAATCCTGGTTCCGGGTCCGCTGTCCGGGTGGGAGGGTACCCGGAGCAGAATTCGACGGAACCGGGTTCCCGCGCAGAGAACCGGCCGCAGGCGGCCGGTTCTCAGTGGGTTGGCGTCGGCTCAGCGGATTGCGTCGCCGGTGTCCTTGTCGAAGAAGTGGAGCTTCGACGTGTCGACGACGAGGGTCGCGTTCGACAGGGCCTTGGGTGCGAAATCCGGATGGACCCGGGCGGTGAACTTGGTCTCCTCGGAGTGGATCTCGTCCTCGGAGCCTTCCATCGCCTCACGCAGGTCCTCGGTCAGGACCGGCGCGAAAGGCTTGTTGAAGTGGACGAACGCCTCGGAGCCGAGCTGCTCGACGATCTGGGTCTCGACCGAGATCGTCCGATTCTCCATGATCACGTCCGAGCTCGCACCATCCTTGATCTCGAAGGACTCGGGACGCACACCGAGCACGATCTCTTTTCCCCTGTAGTCAGCGAGACGGGGACGTTCGGCGAGCCGCGACTTGGCGATCTCCACCTTCTCGCCGCAGAACGACGCGAAAACCCTGTCGCCTTCGCCGGTGATCGTGCCGTAGGCGAAGTTCATCGACGGTGAACCGATGAAGCCGGCGACGAAAAGATTGTCCGGCTCGTCATACAGCTTGCGGGGGGAGTCGATCTGCTGGAGATTCGTCACTTCCCGCCCATGGATCGCACGCAGCACTGCCACCCGGTCGCCCATCGTCATGGCCTCCACCTGGTCGTGGGTGACGTACAGGGTCGTCGTGGCGAGACGTGCGTGCAGCAGACCGAGTTCAGAACGCATCTGGACGCGGAGCTTGGCGTCGAGGTTGGAGAGGGGCTCGTCCATCAGGAAGGCCGACGGCTCGCGCACGATCGCCCGACCCATGGCCACCCGCTGACGCTGACCACCGGAGAGCGCCTTCGGCTTGCGGTCGAGCAGTTCGACGATCTCAAGCGTCTTGGCGGCGTTGTCGACCCGGCGATTGATCTCGTCACGCGGCATCTTCCGCAACTTGAGACCGAAGGCCATGTTGTCGAAGACGGTCATGTGCGGATAGAGCGCGTAGTTCTGGAATACCATCGCGATGTCACGGTCCTTGGGGGACACGTCGTTGACCACCCGGTCACCGATCGAAAGATCGCCCTCGGTCACATCTTCAAGACCGGCGACCATGCGCAGCAACGTCGACTTGCCGCATCCCGAAGGCCCCACCAGGACAACAAACTCGCCATCCTCGATGTGGATGTTCACATCGTGAATGGCTCGCGTCCCGTCCGGATACACCTTGCCGATCGAGTCGAAAGTGATCGAGGCCATGGTTCTCCTCCCGAAAAGTCGACCTGAAGCGCCGCCGAACTTAGCATGGAAGCGCTATCACTGTCCCGTGAACGAGGAGCATTGTGACTCGGACGATCGTCATCACCGGTGGAACCGGCGGTCTCGGAACCGCCCTGGCTGCGCGCCTTCTCGAAAGCGACACCCGACTGGCGGTGACCTATCTCCTTCCTGAGGAGGCCTCCGGCTTCGAAGAAGAATTCGGTCAGGACGAATCGCGGATCATGCTGCGGCGGGTCAACGCAACAGACCCCGACGCGATCGCCGAATTCGTCGGCGAGGTCAAGTCGACCTGGGGCCCGTTCCACGGACTTGCCGCCTTGGTCGGAGGCTGGGCCGGGGGGCGCGACGTCGAGTCGACCGACGACGTGCGGCTGGAACGCATGCTCGACTTGAACCTCCGTTCCGCCTTCAACGCGGTCCGAGCATGCATCCCTCTCCTCCGCGAGGCCGAGTACGGCCGGATCGTGCTCGTCGGGAGCCGGGATGCGATCGAGTCGCCTCCCGGGCAGGCGGCGTTCAACATGGCGAAGGCGGGTGTCATGGCTCTCGGGAGAACCGTGGCCCGCGAGCTCGAGCCCACCAACGTCACCGCCACCGTTCTGCTCCCCACCGTGATCGACACGCCGGCGACGCGAGCTGCACTCCCCTACGCCGACTACGTCGACTGGCCGACTCCGGCCGAGATCAGCGGGGTGGCCGCATTCCTCCTGACCGAAGAGGCGGGCGTCATGAACGGCGCCATGGTCCCGGTCTACGGCAAGGCTTGAACGACTCTCCACCACATCGACCGCGCCGCGTTCTCTCATAGGCCTGCGCCGTCGAGATCTCGTCGACACCGACCGCGGGTCTCAGGGTTCGAGCGTCACGACCAGGATGTCACCGACCACGAGGCGCCCGACCACGAGGCGCCCGACCAGGACGCCCCAGACCAGGACGCACCCGACCAACTTG
>JBBDWN010000187.1:0-10672 GCA_040902855.1 Acidimicrobiia bacterium
GTCCGAACTAACCCTGGGTAGGAGTGGACTTCGAGGGGGTGGTACGCCAGGGGGCGGGGATCACCATGACTGGAACAGTCGAACCGCGGACAACCCGTTCCGACACACTGCCCATCATCCACCGTTGGACGCCGGTTCGACCGTGGCTGGCGATCACGATCAAATCGATGTCGCCTCGAGCGCCGCGTTCGATCAGGGCTGATGCGGGATCATCGCCGCTCAAGAGATCAGTGCTGACCCGCAGGTCGCCCAAAGTCCGTGCCGTGCTGCGCAAGTTGCTTTCCATGATGTCCGCCGGATCCTCACCTTCGGCTTCGGCGAAGTCCTGAAGCGCTGCCCGGATCCCCGGGCCGGCCACGGTCACGAGAAGCAGTTCCCTATCGAGGGCTCTCGCGAACTCGGCGGCCTTGGGGACCGCCAGCGCCGACAGATCTGACATGTCCAGCGGGACCATGATGCGCATCGCATACCTCCTGGGACCGCTCCGGCCCCTCGAATCGTGGAATGACCGTCGCACAATCCCGACTTGCCTGCAAGCGGCCAGGGCCCGCTGGTCCGACTGCCGGAAAACCGATCCGTTCCAAATGTCGCTCTGCATCACCACAAGGATGTGACCTCTGCCCCTGACGCCCCTCGCACGGATGCACGAGAGTGTGGGCAACCGAGAGATCGGAGCACCGATGCGAGCAGACATCCCCGACGACTGGGACGAAGCTGGACCACCGGCGGTCCCTCCATCCTTCGACTTCGACGTCGACCCGGTGGTCATCTGGGACGACGAGGAGGATAAAGTGGCGGACAGCACCGATCTAGGACCAGAGGCGGTGACGGACCCGGACCTCGACAACGCAGTCATCGAGTTCGTCGACGTGTTCAACGCTCGCGATTTCGATGGTCTGGTCGAACTGTTCGCACCCGGCGCCGAAGCCTTCTTCCTCGGCGAGTCGACCTCCGACGGCATTGCCAGCGCCCTCGCAGACATGGTCTTTCGATATCCGAATCTCGTCGTCACACGAGGCGACATCGGGCTGAGTCCGGTGGTCCCCGCGTGGCTGCTCGACCCAGACACCGATGGATATCGGTTCGCGGGATTGTTCACATTTGAACTGTTCGACGAAGCTGATGGCCTGATCGGTCGGCTCGAGTACGTAGAAGGAGATCCCGACGAAGATGCCGTGTTCGAGATCCCCGATGACTCGGAACGTGCCGAATGGGACGACTGGTCGACTCAGGACGAGATCTGATCAGGAGACGACCCGCCGGTGATGTCCCTGATCCTGGCCTCGATACCGTCACCTCCGATCAACCACATTCCGATCGGGCCGCTACGACTGACGTTCTATGGCCTGTTCATCGGTACCGGTGTCGCAGTGGCCTGGTGGCTGGCGAAACGACGATTCGAAGCTGGCGGTGGCGACCCCCTCCTGCTCGAACAGGTTCTCATCCGAGTCGTCGGCTTCGGGTTCCTCGGCGCCCGGCTCGCGTACGTATCCACCCACCTGTCCCGATTCGAGGGCGAATGGTGGAAGGTGATCGCCATTTGGGAGGGCGGTCTGGCACTGTTCGGAGGACTGACCGCCGGCGCAATCGCTCTGTTCGCCTCGGCGCGCACTCGCAATCTCGACACGAGAGCAGTCCTCGACTCGCTCGCCCCAGCAGTGCCACTGGCCCAGGCGATCGGCCGGTGGGGGAACTACTTCAACCAGGAACTCTTCGGCACCCCCAGCGAGCTGCCGTGGGCGGTGGAGATCGACCCCGCCAACCGACCGGCCGAGTATCTGGATGCGGCCACATTCCATCCGACATTCCTCTACGAGTCGTTGTGGAACGTCGGATTGGCCGCCTTCATCATCTGGGTCGGGCGCCGCTCCCCCGGCCTGCAGGGCCGCCTCATCGGCGTGTACTTCATCGGATACGGTCTGATCCGCTTCCTGCTGGAACTGATCCGCACCGACACCACTTTCCGCTTCCTGGGTCTGAGCCGCAACGGCTGGGTCTCGATAGGCGCGGTCCTGGTCGGAGCAGCCGTGCTGGCATTGAAGCGGACTCCAGGGCAGGACGACGACATAGGCCACCAAGTTCGCTGACCGACTGACGTCGCCGGCCCCGGTCGCGCCAAACAGCAAGAAACCCCTGTATGGGCAGGGGTTTCTTGCATGTGGGCCCTGCTGGATTTGAACCAGCGACCTCTTCCGTGTCAGGGAAGCGCTCTCCCCCTGAGCTAAGGGCCCGGATCTTCAGTTGTCTGGAGGCGACGCCCGGAATTGAACCGGGGTAACAGGTTTTGCAGACCCGTGCCTAACCACTCGGCCACGTCGCCATGATGATCAAAAAGACCGGCCGGCGCCGGTCTTGGAGCGGAAGACGGGGTTCGAACCCGCGACCTCAACCTTGGCAAGGTTGCGCTCTACCAGCTGAGCTACTTCCGCAGGGAAGAGCGATGTTAGCCGGTGGCCGCGAATGTCTGCCAACCCGCGCTCACCGCCCCGAGGACCCGAAACCCCCGGAACCGCGCTCCGTTTCGTCGAGGTCCGCCACCTCTCTCAACTCCACCGTCGGCACCGGCGAGACCATCAGTTGGGCGATGCGTTCGCCTCGCGCGAAGGCAACGTTCTCGGACCCGTGGTTGATCAGGATCACCTTGATCTCGCCCCGATATCCGCTGTCGATGAGTCCGGGTGAGTTCACGACTCCGACGCCGTGCCGGGCAGCATGGCCGGAGCGGGGTAACACCAGGCCGGCGAAGCCCTCCGGGATGGCGACGGCCAAACCGGTGGGGACGATCCTGCGCTCTCCCGGTGCGAGCTCGACGTCTTCGGCGGTCACCAGATCGAAGCCGGCATCGCCGGGATGGGCCTGCGAAGGCGCGGGTAGTTCACGATCCAGCCTCGTGAAGCTAACGTGACATCTGGTCATGACATCGTGGGGCAGTCGGGCGGACTTAGCCACGGAGCTGACAGACTTGCCACACGGATACTGTACCGAGTGTCGGGCACGGGTCACCGTCCTCAACGGACAGTGCCTCCTCGACCACGTCGTCGATCCCGTCACCATTGAAGAGACCCCCGGTCGGCGCCTGCGCCCGAGCGCTCGCCGCCGTCGGGGCACCCACGCTCCACGCCAAACGGTTCGACGCGAACTCCCCTCGATCTCGCTCGATCCTGCCCCCCTCGGTGGAGGACTCGCCCTGCTGGAGCGGGGTGCCGAGACGCCCTACCCGGCTCCGGAACCAGATCCGCCCATCCGGCAGCCGGATACACCCAGGGTGCTCGAGCCCACGCGGTTCCACACCCCCGACGCAGACACGCTGTCGATCACCGGGCTGCTGGTGGAGGAGCTGTGGAACCTCAGTCCCGACGAGGACATCCTCGGATGGACACCGGGAGAAATGGACGAGACCCTCATCCGGACGGGCGTGCGCAAACGCAAAGTGGTGGCGATCGTCGCTCTCGCCGTTGTCGCCCTCCTGGTGGGTTGGAGAGCACTGACGTGGGATGACACACGGTCCGCCGAATCGACCGACGCCATCAGCGAAGCATCAGCGGCGCTGGTCGAAGAACTCGAAACGCTCGATGGTCCGATCGATGACCTGTCGGACGGGATCATCACCGATCCGCTGGCCGCCTCCACCGGTATCGCCCGAATGGACGAGGCCGCCCGATTGCTCTTCACGCTGGCGGGCGACACTCCGCTCGACGCCGACATGGCACCCGTCCGCGAGCAGGCGATCTCACAAGCCGGTGGAGCCCTCGACCTGGCGACGACACTCTCCGAATCGATCGCGTATGCGTCGGCAGTTCATCTGATCACCAGGCCGCTCGAAATCCCGACCGAAACCGATATCGATGGACTGACCGTCGTCACCGCCACTGTCACAGGGTGGGTCGGCGACTTCACGTCAGGCGTCGCTGCCCTTCCCGGCAACGAATTCACCGACACCCACCGAACGGCCCTCGTCGACCTGGCTGCGTCGCTCCCCGACTGGCAGGCGTCCTACCTCGACTCACTTCGTGCCAAGGATCCCGCCCGAGCGGCCGAGCACATCGTAGAACTCGAGCAGCAAATGACTTTTGTGCGCAACAGCTGGGCCGGGACATCGCAGTCGATTGCCGAATGGGCGCGGGAGCGCATCGGCTCGCTGGCGGTGCCGCTGGTGGTCAATCGTTGAGAGCAACGGGATCTTCGAGGGAGGCAAGCGCCTCCTCGAAATCCCTGGCACCCTGAAAGTCCTGATAGACGCTGGCAAAGCGGAGGTACGCCACCTCGTCGAGGGCCCGCAGTTCGGCCAGAACCAACTGCCCGATGCGCTCGGAGTCGACCGGTGAACCGAACTCCTGGAGCTGTGCATCGATGCGTTCGACGATCCCTTCCACCCCCCCGGTCGGCAAGGGACGATCCGCCAGGGCGGACGCCAGGCCAATCCTCACCTTCTCGGCGGAAAAGGGCTGCAGCAACCCCGAACGCTTGCGCACCATGCGCACGTTGGCAACCCGCTCGTAGGTGGTGAAGCGGGCATCACAGCGCTCACATTCGCGCCGACGGCGAATAGACACCCCACCGTCGGCCGGGCGCGAATCGACGACGCGCGAATCACCGTGGGAGCACTCGGGGCATTGCATCGACGGCAAGCGTACCCCTCCTGGTGTGTCGACTACCCGGCGGGAACGCTGAGAATCTGTCCAGGATGGATAGTCGAGGCCGAAAGACCGTTCAGATCGCGGATCGTGGCGACCGTCTCACGGACGTCCGCACCGTCGACGGTGGCGGCGATGTTCCAGATGGTGTCACCGGCTTGGACCGTATAGGAGGTCACAGCCACCGGCTGATCGGCCTGCACCGACGTCATCAGCACGGAGGTGACAGCGATCGCCAGCAGCACGGCCACCGCCTTCGGGGGCACGAGGTATCGAACGCTGGAGCGCCGGGCCGAGACCACGCCTTCGATCACGAGAGTTGTCACTGGGTACTCCTGAGGTGCTTGTGGGGTGCTTGTGATCCGAACATCTGTTCGATACTGTATAGAACGGATGTTCGATAGTCAAGTCGAACAGACGTTTGAGACACTGTCGAACAGATGTTTGGAACGCGAAGAACAGCCAACTACGCTCGGTATCACCGGAGGAGAGGACGCACATGCCCACAGACGACAACCACGGCGGAGCCACCGGCCCGCTCAGCGACCGCCAACAGCAGGTCCTGGACTACATCCGCAGCAAAGTCGCCGAGCGGGGCTATCCCCCATCGGTCCGTGAAATCGGTGATGCGATCGGTCTGTCCTCGCCTTCGACGGTCCACAGTCACCTCTCGACCCTGGTCAAGCTCGGCTATATCCGAAAGGACGCGACGAAACCCCGCGCCATCGAAGTCCTCGGAGCCCATCCCGACTCGTCCCCGGCGCCGAGCACCCGCGACGAAGAGCACCTCCGCGATGTACCGCTCATCGGCCGTATCGCCGCCGGTTCACCGATCCTGGCAGCCGAGGACGTCGAGAACGTGATGGCACTCCCGACGGATCTGGTCGGAAACGGACCCGTCTTCATGCTCGAGATTCGCGGAGACTCGATGATCGACGCCGGCATCCTCGATGGCGACTACGTCGTGATCCGACGTCAGGATCACGCCCGCGACGGCGAGATCATCGCCGCCCTGATCGACGGTGAAGAGGCGACGGTCAAGCGACTCCGTCGAGCAGATGGGAAGGTCATGCTGATCTCGGAGAACCCCGCCTACGAACCGATGGTCTTCGAGCGCGATGTGGCCATCATCGGCAAGGTCGTCACGGTCCTCCGCAAACTCGCCTGAACGGTCTCGCTACGAGTTGGGTCTCACTCCGCGTGAGTCCCACTGACCCTCGAAGACATACTCGGCTGGCCCGACGAGCCAGGCACCGCCATCCTCGATTTCGACCCGGGCGGTTCCTCCCGGCATCGTGACCGATATCCGATCGCCGCCGCCGTTGCGGCGGGCGATTGCGGCCGCGGCCACGATCCCGCTCCCACAGGCCAGGGTTTCACCGACGCCCCGCTCCCACACCCGCATCTCGACATCGGGGCCTGAAATTCGAACGAACTCGACGTTGGCCCCTCCGGGGTAGACGCCCTGGATGGCCCTTCCTACGGATTCCACGGGTGCGCCTGCGACATCGTCGACATCGGTGACGAGGTGAGGATTGCCGACGTCGACGGTTCGAAAATACCGGGCATCCAACTCGATCATGTCGCCGACGGTCGGCACTCCGAGATCTACCCGGATCTCGGATCCGACCTCGACGCGCTTGTGACCGGCGGGTGTCCGAACCTCGAAACGTCCTGGTGACGCCAGCCCGCGGTCAACCGCCAGCCTCGCGATGCACCGCAATCCGTTGCCGCACATCTCGGCCGGAGACCCGTCGGCATTCCAGTACCCCATCGTGATGAGACCGTCCGACACGCCAATCGTGAGCAGTCCGTCGGCGCCGACGCCGAAGTGACGGTCACACATCGCCCGAACGAGATCGGAGGTCACCTCGACTTCGTCGTCGAGAACGACGAAGTCGTTGCCTAGCCCGTGCATCTTCGTGAACTTCATGCCGACTCCATGACAGCCGCGACCGCGTCATCTCGCAACGGATCCAGCCACTGGACTCGGGGATCCCGACGGAACCACGACCGCTGCCGCCGGGCGAGTGCGACGGTCGCGCGACGCGAGTCGTCGAGGCCTTGCTCCAGACTGATGTCGCCTTCGACAACCGGTGCGAGTTGGGCGTACCCGACGGCCTTCGACGCCGTCCGGCCCATGCGCCCGACCAACCCAGCGACTTCTTCGACCAATCCCTGCTCCATCATCTCCTTCAAACGAGCGTCGATTCGGGCCGCGAGTTCGTCTCCGGGATCGAGACCGATGATCCGACAGGGGTAATGAGACTCGTAGCGGGAGATTGCGAGGCGAGATGGGTCCCGACTGATCGTCATCGGTGTTCGACCCGTCAGACGGAGGACTTCCACTGCTCGGATGAGACGTCGAACATTGTCGAGATCGACCTGTTGACCGGAATCGGGGTCAGCAGCAAGGAGCTCTGCGACAAGCGCGGCTGGTTCGACCTGCTCCAGTTCCCTGCGTAGCTGGGGGTCCGTCGGGAGGAACTCCATCGGGTCGAGCACCGCGCGCATGTGAAGCCCGGATCCTCCGACCAGCACGATCGGCTGGGTGGACGCTTCGATGACCGAACGCGCCTCACGCTGGAACTCCCGAACCGTGTACTCAATGCTCGGATCGACCAAGTCGATCATCGAATGCGGGACTCGCGATCGATCGTCTTCGCTCGGCTTGGCCGTCCCGATGTCCATGCCGCGATACACCTGCATCGAATCGAGGGACAGGATGCGAGCACCGATCCGTTCGGCGACCTCCAGCGCGACCACGCTCTTGCCTGCGGCCGTCGGCCCCACGACGACGAGCAACTCGTTCAGGCGAGACTCCCGACCAGATAGTGCTGGGTGGCATCGACGATCTGAGAGGAGAGGAACGAGCCCGCCGGAAAGACGCCGGGGAGATGCACCACCTTGCCGGTCCGGGTGCGGGTGGTCGCCATTGTCTCGTCCTTCTTGGACGGTCCCTCGACGAGCACCTCCATGGTGCGGCCGACGTCGCGCCGGTTCGAGGCGAGACCATTGGCGGTCTGGAGCGCCATCAGCCGCTGGAATCGCTCCTGGACGACCGCCGGATTGACGAAGTCGTCTGACATCTCGGCGGCACCCGTACCCGGACGGGGCGAGAAGATGAACATGAAGGCCTGGTCGAAGGCGGCCTCTTCCGCCAGATCCAGAGTCGCCTGGAAGTCCTCCTCGGTCTCCCCTGGGAACCCCACGATGAAGTCGGTGGAGACCGCCACGCCTTCGATGACCTCGCGAGCCATCGCCAGTTTCTCCAGATACTTCTCCGCCGTGTAGCCGCGATGCATCGCCCGCAGGATCCGATTCGAACCACTCTGCAGCGGGAAGTGCAGTTGTTCGCACACTGCCTCGGTCTCCGCCATCGCGTCGGCCACGTCACGGCGGAAGTCGTTGGGATGCGGGCTGGTGAAGCGGACCCGTCTGATCCCCTCCACCGACCCGACCTGACGCAGCAGGTCGGCGAAGATCGGCCGCCGCCGTCCGTCGATCGCAAGGTCGCGCCCATAGGTGTCGACGTTCTGACCGAGCAGAGTGACTTCGACGACCCCGTCGTCAGCCAACTGACGCACTTCTCGGAGGACGTCACCCGGGCGGCGACTGATCTCCGTTCCTCGCACTGAAGGGACGATGCAGAAGGTGCAAGTGTTATTGCAGCCGACCTGGATGGTCACCCAAGCCGAGTGGCTCAGTTCGCGCTTGACCGGGAGCGACGAGGGCATCGCCTGCAACTCGTCGACGACCTCGGTGATCGGGCCCCACGCTTCGGCATGGTCGAGGAGGTCGAGGATCCGATCCAGGTTGTGGGTGCCCATCACGACGTCCACCCACGGGGCCCGCTCCCGCACGAAGTCGCGGTCCTTCTGGGCGGCGCACCCCCCCACCACCAGCTTCATGCCCGGATTGGCGTCCTTGACCGCCTTGAGCTGACCCAGGTTGCCGTACAGGCGGTTGTCGGCGTTCTCGCGGATCGTGCAGGTGTTGACGTAGACGACGTCGGCGACGGCCACGTCGTCGGTCCATTCCATCCCGTCGGAGGCCAGCAGACCGGCAATCCGTTCGGAGTCGTGCTCGTTCATCTGACATCCGAAGGTGCGGACGTGGAACAACTGCCCGTCGCGCGTCGGCCGTCGGTACGGCTGTTCGCGACGGCGCGGTTCGGGAAGGATGGTCGTGGTCATGTCGTCCTCAGCGGGCGTAATCGGTGGCCCGGAACTCCCGGATCACCGTCACTTGGATCTGCCCAGGATACTGAAGGTCCTCCTCCAGCTTCTTGGCGATCCTCCGTGACAGATCGGTTGCGGCGAGGTCGTCGATTTCACCCGGATCGACCACGACGCGCACCTCGCGCCCTGCCTGCATGGCGAATACACGCTCCACGCCTTCGAAGTCGAGGGCGAGGCTCTCGAGACGTTCGAGACGCCGCACATACGACTCCAACGCTTCTCGCCGCGCCCCGGGCCGGGCCGCAGAGACGGCATCCGCAGCTTGCACGATCACCGCCAGAACGGTGCGAGGCTCGACCTCGTTGTGATGAGCCTCGATGCCGTGGACGATCGCAGCGTCTTCACCGAACCGGCGGGCGATCTCGGCGCCGATCAGGGCATGCGAACCCTCGACTTCGTGAGTGACCGCCTTGCCGATGTCGTGCAGCAGGGCTGAGCGCTTCACTGGCGCCGGATCGATCCCCAGTTCGCTGGCGAGCATCGAGGCGATGTGGGCGGATTCGACGAGGTGGTTGAGGACGTTCTGACCATACGATGTCCGATACTTCAGCCGTCCCAGCACCGTCACCAGTTCGGGGTGCATGCGCGACATGCCCACTTCGAGCAGTGCCCACTCCCCCGCGTCCCTGACGCTCTGTTCCACCTCGGCCTGCGCCTTGGAGAACGCCTCTTCGATCGAAGCCGGGTGGATCCGGCCGTCTGCGACGAGACGCTCGAGCGTCAGGCGGGCCACTTCGCGACGGACCGGATCGAAGGATGCCACGGAGACAGCCTCGGGGGTGTCGTCGACGATGAGGTTCACCCCGGTCACCGCTTCGAGTGCACGGATGTTGCGTCCTTCCCTGCCGATGATGCGACCCTTCATGTCATCAGAGGGGAGGGCGACAACCGAAACGGTGGTCTCGGTGACGACCTCGGATGCCAGACGCTGGATGGCCGTGGCAAGGATACGACGGCCTCTCCGGTCGGCCTCTTCCCTGGCCTTCACTTCGAGATCACGAACGAGGAGCATGGCGTCGCGGCGAGCTTCGTCTTCGACTTCCTGAAGCAACTGCTCCTTGGCGGCCTTGGCGTCGATGCCGGCGAGCCGCTCCAATTCGCCGCGCACACGCTCGCGCAGCCCGTCTGTCTCCTGGCGGATCTCGGAGGTCTCCCGCTCCCGGTCGATGAGGAGCTGCTCGCGGGATGCGAGGTTGGATGCCCGCTGTTCCAGGGTCTCTTCCCGCTGGCTGAGGCGGCCCTCCATATTGTCGAGCTCGAGGCGGCGATGCTCGAGTTTCGCCTCCTCACGCTCCCGGAAGGCTTCTGCCCGGGCTCGACCCTCTTCTTCTGCCCGTCCCAGGATCCGCTGGGCTTCGAGCCGCGAGTGGGCGATCGTGTCTTCGGGGTCCTGTCCCGACGCATCTTTTGGTCCGAACATGGACCGAGCGAAGAAAAACCCTCCTCCGCCGGCGATCAGGACGGCCGCTGCAACGGAGATCGCGATCAGCGCCGTGGTGTCCATGCTTCCTTCTTCCCGACCTTCGGGTCCCGGTAACTACAACCCTGCAACGAGCGGTGCCGGACCCACGGATGGGCCCGGCACACACGGTCGCGACAGGTGCGACAACACAACTACGGAGAGTGGATGGGTGTCCCGATCAGCCGCTCGGGTAACTCGGGCCTCTCGTATGTCGTGTTGTCGCGTGTTGCATTCTTCCGGATCTTCAGGTCGTTGTATTCGTGTGTGAGGCGCGCATCCTAGTCGCCACCGGCCCCAGGTCTCCGGGATCTTCAGTCGTTGGCGATTTCGACCGC
>JBBDWN010000188.1:0-10594 GCA_040902855.1 Acidimicrobiia bacterium
AGGCGCCGACGAAGAGGGTGACCGTGTCGCCGTATTTGATGACGGCGCCGGCCTCCGGACTCGTGGAGACGACCTTGCCCTCATTCGGCGGTTCGGTCTCGGTGGTCTGCTGGCTCACGGTCACGCGCACACCCGTGTCATTTTCCACCTGCCGGAACACCTCCACCGCCTCGTCGAAGGTCAACCCGATCACGTTCGGCATCTGGGTTTGCGGGACCTGGCCGGTAGACACGTTCATGTACAACGTCGTCCCGGCGAGAACCTCCGCGCCAGGGAACGCGCTCTGGCCGAGGACGATGCCGGCGGGCTCCAAGGAATGCACCTGCACCTCCCAGGGGACGAGTCCGCGAGATCGGACGAGCGCGAACGCGGCGTCCCTCTGAAGGCCGATCACCGACGGGACGGTCGTCGTCGGCACCTTGAAGAAGTCCTCGAGCAGCGCTTGGTCGACCTCGGGGAACTCGGCGGGCTCGCGACCTTCGATCATGTGCGTCATGAACTCGGCCCAGATGGGGGCAGGGACCGAACCGCCGAAGACCCGGCTGTAGAACTGGCCGTTGATCGTCACGTTCTCGAGCGACACCTGGGCGGTCGGATAGCCGGTCCAGACAGCCGTCGACATCTCGGGCGTGAAGCCGACGTAGAAGGCGTCTGTGTAGTTCTGATGGGTGCCGGTCTTGCCGCCCTGCGGTGCGTCGATTTTCGCCCGGGGCGCCGTACCCTCCGATGTCGGAACCCGCAGCAGCGGACTGCGAGCTGCGGCGAAAATCTCCGGTGCCGCGACCTGGGTCTGCTCCAGTTGGCGTTCGTACAGCAGTTGACCGCCGGCGCCGTAGATGCGGGAGATCAGATACGGCTTGGCGTGGAGACCGTTGGTAGCGAAGTTCGAGAATGCCGACGCCATCTCGAGCGGTGAGACGGCGCCCGTGCCGAGAACGATCGACGGAACGGCCTGGAGGTCGGGGGAGGTGATACCCATGCGGCGCGCCATGTCGAGCACGTTCTCGGGACCGACCTCGAGCGACAGGGCGGCGTAGGCGGTGTTGATCGAACGGTACGTGGCAGCCTCCAGTGTGACTGATCCGCCACCCCCGCCGGCATTACGAACGGTCCATTCGTTGGTGCCGTCTGCCGAGCAGATCGTCGGGCATTGGAGCGTGACCGTGGGGCCACCCGGCCAGAAGGAGCGGAGGCTGATGCCCTGTTCGAGGGCGGCGACGAGAGCGATCGGCTTCATGCTCGAACCCGGGTTGCGGCGACCCTGGGTGGCGAGATCGAACTGCTCTTCTTCGAATGGCAGTCCGGAGGCCATCACGAGGATGGCGCCGGTCTCGTTGTCGACGGTGGCGATGGCGCCGGTCGGGACGCAACTCTCCGTCTCGGCGAAGACCGCGAGGAACCCCTCGTCGTCCTGGGGGAAGATCCGCTTGCACTCCTCGAAGTTCTCTTCGTAGTCGAGGAGCGGGAACCAGGTGGAAAGGATCTCGTTCGCCACGAGTTGCTTGTCGAGGTCGAGAGTGGTCTCGATGCGCAGCCCGCCGCCGCCCGTGCAGTCCAGGTCGTCCGCGGCGCAGCCAAACACGGCGATCTTCCGCTCGGCCGAACTCTCCCCGAGGAAGTCGAACTCGTCGTTGGTGATGTCGAGGATCTGGCGCTTGACCTCTGCGACGACGTGATTGGCAGGGCCCCGGAACACCCTCTTCTCCTTGACGACGAGCGGCTGGTTGAGGCCGAACTCGGCCTGCGCCTCGGTGATCCACTCGCGGTCCCGCATCTCCCGGATCACGCTGTCGCGGCGGTCCTTGACGAGCTCAGGGCGTTGACGTGGGTTGTAGAGCGTGGGGTTGCGGACGAGCACCGCCATCGTGGCTGCCTCATGAACGAGCAACTGGTCGAGGGGTTTGGCGAAGTACTCGTTGGCGGCTGCCGTCACTCCGTAGGCGTTCGAGCCGAAGAACACGGAGTTGAGATAGAACTCCAGGATGTCGTCTTTGGAGAACTGTCGTTCGAGTTCGGTGGCGACGACCGCTTCTGCGATCTTTCGCTGGATGGTGACCTCGTCGCCGACGAAGAGGTTCTTGGTCAACTGTTGGGTGATCGTCGAACCGCCGCGGGTGTCCTCGTAGATGATGTTGTCGATCACCGCCGAGGCGATCGCCCGGAAGTCGATTCCTTCGTGTTCGTAAAAGTCGCCGTCTTCGGCCGCCAGGACCGCGTGGATCACCAACTCGGGCATGTCCTCGATCAACGTCGGCTCGGTGATGCGACCGTCGTGCAGTTCCGCCAACTGGATTCCGTCTGCCGAATACACCCGCGACACGCGGGAAAAGTCCGGGAATCCGAGCGTCATACCTTCCGTATCCGGGATGTACTCCTCCTGGATGTCGGTGAAGGTGCCATAGGCGGAGGTGGTGCCCATGAACGTGAACAAGCCGACCCAGGTGGACACCAGGAGGGCGATGACAACCAGCCCGGCGGTGGCCGGGAACCAACGGCCGCTGCGCTCGCGCGCTTCGGCTTCGTGGATGAGAGATCTGCGTGCCATGAACTGATGCCTGTCGAGGATCGGGAGGACGTGGGAAAGGTTGCCGGTACGATCGGCCAACAGACAAAGGTTATCCGTTTCGTGAACAAAGACGTACGAACCTCGAGCGGCATCGAGATCCCGGTGACGGCCTCCGGCCCGGTCGACCCTGAACGGATCGGCGCGCCAGGCGAATACCCGTACACCCGCGGCCCGTATCCGACCATGTATCGCGGCCGTCCGTGGACGATGCGACAGTACGCCGGGTTCGGAAGCGCCCGGGAGACGAACGAGCGGTTCAAGCAACTCCTCGACGCCGGTCAGACCGGGCTGAGCGTCGCGTTCGATCTTCCCACCCAGATGGGCCTCGACTCCGACCACGCACTCGCCCTGGGTGAGGTGGGCAAGGTCGGGGTCGCCATCGACTCCCTCGACGACATGCGCACGCTCCTCGACGGTCTCCCGCTGGGCGAGGTGTCCACCTCGATGACGATCAACTCGACTGCGCCGCTGCTCCTGCTGCTGTACCAACTCGTCGCAGAAGAACAGGGCTTCTCGGGATCCGAACTGCGCGGCACGATCCAGAACGACATCCTGAAGGAGTACGTCGCCCGCGGCACCTACATCTATCCGCCGACGCCGTCGATGCGCCTCGTCACCGACGTGTTCGCCTACGCCGCCTCGGAGATCCCGGGCTGGAACACGATCTCCATCTCCGGCTATCACATCCGCGAGGCGGGGTCCACGGCTGCCCAAGAGTTGGCGTTCACCATCGCCAACGGCGTCGCATACGTTCGGGCGGCGGTCGACGCCGGTCTCGATGTCGACGACTTCGCTCCCCGGCTCTCGTTCTTCTGGAACGGCCACAATCACCTGTACGAGGAGATCGCCAAGTTCCGTGCCGCCCGTCGGATCTGGGCGCGTCTCATGCGCGAGGTGATCGGCGCCAAGGAGGAGAAGTCCTGGGCGATGCGCTTCCACACCCAGACGGCGGGGTCGACCCTCACCGCTCAGCAGCCGCTCACCAATGTGGTCAGGACGACGGTCCAGGCGATGGCGGCCGTGATGGGAGGCACCCAGTCGCTTCACACCAACGCATACGACGAGGCGCTCGGGCTGCCCACGGCGGACTCGGCGACGCTGGCGCTCCGCACCCAACAGATCCTCGCCCACGAGTCCGGTTTGATGTCGACGGTCGACCCGTGGGCGGGGTCGTGGTTCATGGAACGGCTCACGGACGAAATCGAAGCCGCAGCCACCGACCTCTACGACCGGGTCGAAGAACTCGGCGGTGCGGTGGCAGCCATCGAAGCCGGGTGGATGCAGTCCCAGATCGAGGATGCCGCCTACCGCGAGGCGCGTGCCCAGGAGACGGGGGAGTCGGTCGTGGTCGGAGTGAACCGGTTCGTCTCCGACGAGACCGAGAAGGTGCCGGTGATGAAGATCGATCCGGAGTTGGAACGCGCCCAGGTGGCCCGTCTCGAAGAGTGGCGCACGGGGCGCGGTCCGGTCGACACTGAATTGCAGGCTGTCGAAGACGTCGCTCGATCAGACGAGAACCTGCTCCCCGCCATGAAGGCCGCGCTCGCCGCCGGCGCCACGATCGGCGAAGTCTCCGATGTCCTCCGTCGGGTATTCGGGACGCACCGGTAGCGATGAGCGTCGTCGGCTTTATGGTTCTGGTGTGAACTCTCGATTTCTGATCATCGGCGGAGGACCGGGTGGAACCCAGGCTGCGTCCACGGCCGCATCGTTGGGTGCGTCCGTCACGCTGGTCGAACGGGATGTCATCGGCGGGGCCGCCCACCTGTGGGACTGCATCCCGTCCAAGACGATGACCGCGACGGCGATCCGCATCGGGTCGATTCGCAACGCGGCCCGCCTCGGGCTCGTCGCCGAGCCCGGCGAGGTGGACATCAGGGGCCTCGCCACCCGCATCCAGGGCATCAGCGCCGACATCACCAGGACGTGGGAGCGAATGCTGGCGTCGCAAGACGTTCGGGTCGTGGAGGGGACCGGCCGGTTCACCGGCCCGAACTCGGCGACCGTCACAGACTCGGACGGCACAGAGCACGTCGTCGAGTTCGATCACGCGCTGATCTCAACCGGATCGAAACCCCGCGTCCCCGAGTGGGCGGAGGTCGACGGGGAGCGAATCCTCACCACCCGCGACGCGTATGACCTCCCCGAGGTCCCGGATCACATCGTCGTGATCGGTTCAGGCGTCACCGGTGTCGAATTCGTCCACATCTTCGAAACTCTCGGTTCGAAGGTCACGCTCGTCGTGTCCCGTCAGCAGATTCTTCCCCACCGCGACGCCGAAGTCGCCGCCGTCCTCGAAGAGGACTTCCTTTCCCGGGGCGTCAAGCTGGTCATCGGGGCGAGGGCCGAAGGGATCGACAAGACCGCAGACGGGGTCGAAGTGATCTGCGATGACGGTCGTGTGGTCAGGGGATCACACGCGCTCCTGGCCATCGGATCGGTACCGCTGACAGACAACCTCGGCCTGGAAGACGCCGGAGTCGAAACCGATCACGGGTACGTTCCGGTCGACGAGTTCCAGCGCACCAGCGTTCCCCACATCTACGCCGCCGGCGACGTGACCGGCCAGATGCCGCTGTCGTCGGTGTCTTCGATGCAGGGCAAGAAGATCGCCCAGCACATCGCCGGGCGGCAGGTCACGCCCATCGACTACGCGCACGTGACCCAGGCCGTCTTCACCGAGCCCGAAATCGCCTCGGTCGGGCTCGAAGAAGTCGAGGCGGCGGCGCAGGGACGCAAGGTCAGGACGACGAAGGTCCCATTCGCCGCCAACGCCCGGGCGGTGCTGCAGGGATTCCCGCGAGGATTCGTGAAGGTGATCTCCGATCCGGCAACCGGCGAGGTGCTCGGCGGGACGATCGTCGGGCACCGAGCGTCCGAACTCATCGGGATCCTGGCGCTGGCGGTCA
This sequence comes from Acidimicrobiia bacterium, assembly GCA_040902855.1. Taxonomy (GTDB): domain Bacteria; phylum Actinomycetota; class Acidimicrobiia; order Spongiisociales; family ZC4RG35; genus DATHWB01. Next base: position 5,476 of record JBBDWN010000188.1, read on the forward strand.
AGGCGAACCTGCGCGTGAGCGACCTCCAGGAGACGTTGATGGTCCATCCTTCGATGTCAGAGGCGATCACCGACGCGGCCGAATGACCGGATGCAGACCCGCTACCTCCTGATCGCCTCCGCGGTGGCCGCCGCCGTCATTCTCGTGGCCGGCGGGGTCTGGCTGTTCCTGGGGTTCTCGGGCTGAGTTTCAGCGGATGACGGCGATCACTTCGCCGTTGGTCACGGTGTCCCCGGCCTGGACTCGCAAGTCGACGACCTCGCCGTCGTTCTGAGCCTTGACCTCGTTCTCCATCTTCATCGCCTCGAGCACGCAGATCGTCTGTCCGGCCGTGACCCGATCGCCCGCCTTCACCGAGACCTTGACGATCGTTCCCTGCATCGGTGCGGTGTGGATCCCGTCGCCTCCGGCCGTTGCCGCCGTCTTCTGACGCACCGGCCGCCTGCGGCGCGTCTCGCCCGAGCCGGACGGACCTTCGGTCGCCCAGTAGGCGACGCTGTAGCGGCGTCCGCCGATCTCGACTGTCATCGAACGCCGGACCGTGTCCTCTTCGGACGGGAGCGTCTCCGCCGGGGCGGGTCCGGAGGAGACGAGTTCGACTTCGTCCTCGATCCACTTGGTGTGATGACGACCTGCGACAAAGTCGGGATGACTCAGGACCTGCTGGTGGGCGGGGATGGTGGTGGGCACGCCGTGGATGTCGTACTCGCCGAGAGCGCGCAGCCCGCGAGCGATGGCCCGATCTCGATCGGGGGCCCACACGATGAGCTTGGCCATCAGGTTGTCGTAGTACTGGCTGACCGTCGTTCCGGTCTGGACCCATCCGTCCACCCGCACGCCGAAGCCGTCTGGTGCCTGGTACTCGGTCACGGTGCCGGGGGCGGGCAGGAAGTTCTGGAAGGGGTCCTCTGCGTTGATCCGCATCTCGATGGCGTGGCCCTTGCGGTTGATCGACGTGATCGAGACCGGCTGGCCGTCGGCGATGAGCAGTTGCTCGGCAACGAGGTCGATGCCGGTCACCATCTCGGTCACACAATGCTCGACCTGGAGGCGGGTGTTCATCTCGAGGAAGTAGAAGTCGCCCTGCTGGTCGAGCAGGAACTCGACCGTTCCCGCGTTGCGGTAGTCGCAGATGCGGGCGATCGAGAGTGCCGCCTCGCCGAGAGCGGCGCGCTGGTCCTCGTTCATCGCATCGGACGGCGTCTCCTCGATCAGCTTCTGGTGGCGCCGCTGCACACTGCAGTCGCGCTCTCCCAGGAACAGTTCGTTGCCGTGGTCGTCCACCAGGATCTGGGCTTCGACGTGGCGGGGCTTCTCGATGTACTTCTCGACGTACACCGCCGAGTTTCCGAAGTAGGCGTCTGCTTCGCGACGTGCACCATCGAATGCGCTTTCGATCTCGTCAGCCGAGTGGACGACCCGCAAACCCTTGCCGCCGCCACCGTGGGCCGCCTTGATGGCCACCGGGAAGCCGTACTCCTCGGCGATCTTCTTCACCTCGTCGGACGACTCGGAGGGTTCTGTGGTCCCTGGGACGGTCGGAGCGCCGGCGGCGATCGCCGCCCGTCTCGACGAGATCTTGTCGCCCATCACCCTGATCGCCTCGGGGGGAGGACCGACCCAGGCGATTCCGGCCGCCATCACCTTCTCGGCGAAGTCGGCGTTCTCCGACAGGAACCCGTACCCGGGGTGGATGGCCGCGGCCTTGGATTCGGCTGCCACCGCCAGCACCCGAGCCATGTTCAGGTAGGACTCGGCGGCGGGTGCAGGGCCGATATTCCAAGCCTCGTCTGCGAGGTGGACGTGCAGGGCGTCGCGATCCAACTCCGAGTAGACGGCGATGGTGCGGAGCCCCATTTCCTTGGCGGTCCGGATGACCCGGACGGCAATCTCACCCCGGTTGGCGACCAGGACCGAGTCGATGCGGTTGAGCTTCACAGGGGAATGTTGCCATGTTTGCGGGGGGCGAGGGTCTCACGCTTGGTGCGGAACATCTCGAGCGTGCGGATGAGCCTGGGCCTCGTCAGCCGGGGTTCGATGACCTCGTCCACCAGTCCGAGTTCGGCCGCCCGGTAGGGGTTGTTGAACTTCGTCTCGTAGTCCTCGATCAGCGCCGCCCTCGTCGCCTCGGGGTCCTCGGCGGCTGCCAGTTCCTTGCGGTGGATGACATTGACCGCCCCCTGGGCGCCCATCACGGCGATCTCGGCGCTCGGCCAGGCAAACACCATGTCGGCTCTGATCCCGCGCGAGTTCATGACGAGATACGCCCCGCCATAGGCCTTGCGGGTGATGACCGTGATGCGGGGAACCGTGGCCTCGCAGTAGGCGTACAACAGCTTGGCTCCGTGGCGGATGATGCCGCCGTGTTCCTGCTCGACTCCCGGGAGGAAACCGGGGACGTCGACGAAGGTGACGAGCGGGATGTTGAAGGCGTCGCAGAACCGCACGAACCGTGCCGCCTTCTCCGAGGCGAGGATGTCGAGTGTCCCGGCGAGTGCCGAAGGCTGGTTGGCCACGATCCCGACGGAGTGGCCGTCGAGGCGGGCGAACCCGACCACGATGTTCGGTGCGAAGTGCGGCTGGACTTCGAAGAACTCGCCGTCGTCGACCACCGAATGGATCACGTCTTCGATGTCGTACGGCTGGTTCGCCGAGTCGGGAATGATCTGATCGAGGTCGTCGTCGGTTCGGTCGCGCGAGTCTGTTGGCGCGAAGTACGGGGCGAGTTCCATGTTGTTCTGGGGGAGGAACGAGAGCAGGTAGCGGACCGATTCCATGGCGTCCGCCCCGTCATGGGACACGAAATGGGTGACGCCCGACTTGGAGGCGTGTGCCATCGCCCCACCCAACTCCTCCATCGTCACCTCCTCACCGGTGACCGTCTTGATGACGTCAGGGCCGGTGATGAACATGTGCGAGGTGCCTTCGACCTGGAAGATGAAGTCGGTCATGGCGGGGGAGTAGACCGCACCGCCGGCACAGGGGCCCATGATCACCGAGATCTGGGGGATCACGCCCGAGGCCCGCACGTTCCGTTCGAAGATCCGTCCGTATCCATCGAGGGCGGCGACACCCTCCTGGATGCGGGCGCCGCCGGAATCCTTCAGGCCGATGACCGGCGCCCCGACGTCCATCGCCATGTCGAGGATCTTGCAGATCTTGTCGGCGACTGCGACCCCCAGACTGCCGCCGAAGACCGTGAAGTCCTCGGCGAAGATGAACACCTGGCGGCCGTCGATCGCCCCGAACCCGGTGACGACCGCGTCGCCGGGCGGAGTGGTGTCTTCGATGCCGAAGCCCCGCGCCTGGTGCTTCACCATCATGTCGACTTCCTGGAACGAACCCTTGTCCAGCAGCAAGTCGATGCGCTCGCGAGCGGTCAGCTTCCCCAATTCATGTTGGCGGTCCACCGCTCGGCGGCTCCCCGAATGGAGAGCTTCCTCGCGCATCGCGCGAAGCTGCTCGATGCGTGCTTCGGTACCCACCACACCTCCACGAATAGGCTGAGTCGATCCTCGAACAGGGTCGAGATGCCACCACCATATTCAGTCATATGCCATGAGGTCACCGACTCGACCCAGGATGACGCGCGTGCGGCCTTCGACGGGACACCCGTGCTGGTGGTGGCGGGCGCTCAGAAGCGGGGGCGAGGGCGGTCTGCGGCCGAGTGGCAGACGGCGCCGAGGGCGATGGCGGCATCGCTCGCCTTCCGACCCGGTTGGGATCCTGCTGATCTTCCGCTCGTCGCACTATTGGCGGGCGTGGCGGCCGGTCGGGTGATCGGATGCGAGTTGAAGTGGCCGAACGACGTGTTCGTCGACGGGTCCAAGGCGGGGGGAATCCTGGTGGAGGCGGCCGACGGCGTGGTGGTCGTCGGCTTCGGCCTGAATCTGTGGTGGCCGGACGCTCCGGACGGGTTTGCCGCCGTCTTCGCAGACGACCCCGGGCCGGATCGGGCGGCCGAGATCGCCGGAGCCTGGGCATCCGAGTTGCTGGGTCTCGTCGACGTCGGGCCGCGAGCCTGGCCGCGCGACGAGTATCGGCAGCGGTCGAACACGCTGGGCCGTGACATCACCTGGAGTCCGGAGGGAGCGGGCCGCGCCGTCGACATCGCCGCAGACGGCGGCCTCGTCGTCGTCACCCACGAGGGCCGTACGACTCTCCACGCCGGCGAAGTCCGCCACATCCGCTAACCGCCCCGCCCGCTGACCGCTTTTGGTCGCGCCAGCGCGTCATTAATGAAGCGTTTGGAGGGGTAAAAGCGGGGAGGGGTCAGCCGAGTTGGACTTCGGCCTTGGCAGGGAGGTGGGTGGTGAAGAAGCCGACGAGGCGGGCGATGGCGTCTTCGGCGGAAGCCTCGTGGTAGTCGTCCCCGACTTCGTCCAAGAAGGCGTGTCCTGCCCCCTCGTACAGGAGCCACTGTCCCGCCGCATTGCGAGTCTGTGCCTCGTCGACGGTCTCGACGTCGATCAAGTCGTCGTCGGCCCCGTACAGGCCGAGAACCGGAACCGCGATGTGACGGAGGATGTCGGCCACCTGGAACTGGCGGTCCTCGTCACCGGTCAGCGGCGTCGACACGGCCGCAGCCGCACCCACCCACTTCCGATGAGCGGCGCTGAGAAGCGAGAAGCGTCCGCCGATGTCGAGGCCGATCAGGCCCAGCCGTTCGGTCTGAGCCCAGTCGATGTCCTCGGACCGCAGGTAGTCGTACGCCTCGTCGATGGTGCGCAGCGCCTCGGAGTCGGTCAGCGAGTTGTAGGCGGTCAATGCCTGGTCCCGGTCGGCCGGCGCATCCACGTAGAGGTCGACGACGAGTACCGCCAGACCGTGGCGGGCGAGACGGCGGGCGACCGCCTTCTCGTGAGCTCCGAGCCCGTCGAGGTCGGGAGTCAGGACGACCGTGGGATAGCGACCCGCCTGGTCGGGTCGGGCCAGATAACCGCGTCGATACCCGGCTCCGACGGACACCGCCAGCGGGCCGTACATCACCGAATAGGTTCCCTCGTGTGGCAGAACGGCCACGTCGCCTCCGTCGTTCGCTCGGCGGTTGGAGGCTAGTGGAGGGGAGACCGCACTCTTGTCTCGGAACCTTGGTAACCTCGCCAACGTCTCAGGAGGA
>JBBDWN010000189.1:0-10579 GCA_040902855.1 Acidimicrobiia bacterium
TGTTGTTCGGAATCCCATACCCCCCATTCTGCCCGACTCGCGGGTGAACCTCGACCGCGAGAGAACCCGGCACCCTCGTGCCGGGTTCTCTCAACGTTCCTCGAGAAGCTGACGGTGCGGTCAGATGACCGGTCACCGCTCAGGGGGGACCAATGCCTGAGATCTCAGAGGTCGGTGGTCCGAGTTGGAGTCGCCACCTTGGAGTGGCGTCTCGGTGGGAACGCCACTCAGCGCTCGGCCACCTCCAGAGTCCCATCAAAACAACTATCCAAGTAGGACCACCTCCTTTCTCTGGTGCCGACATTCTGCCACGGGAGCGCCCCAAACCGATGGGATTTCTCGGGGGCGTCTTCTACTGCAACGCTGCCGTCGATGTACGAACCATGGATCGCGGTCGGAGCGATGCTCATCGTGTTCCTCGGCGCGGCCCTGCAAGGCTCGGTGGGGTTCGGCTTCGCCGTGCTCTCCGTCCCGATCCTGACGCTGCTCGACCCGAGGTTCGTTCCGGTCGCTCCTCAGATCCTCGCCCTTCCGATGGCGATCGCCGCACTCCTCCGCGAACGCGGAGGTCTCGACACCGCGGGGGTCGGATGGATCATCGTCGGGCGGGTCCCCGGCGCGCTCCTCGCCGCGGCGGTGCTGTCATTTGCGGTCGGCCGGACGCTGGATCTGCTCATCGGGAGCATCGTGCTCGTCGCGGTCCTCATCCTGGGGAGCGGAGTCCGAGTCCCTTTGAATCGGCTCACACGGTTCGCCGCAGGCGTGGTCAGCGGATTCTCCGGAACCGCATCGGCGATCGGCGGACCACCGGTGGCCCTCCTGTACCGGAACCAGACCGGGCCGACCGTTCGGTCGACGCTCGGGACGATCTTTGCCATCGGAATCGTGATCAACCTCGTGGTCCTCGTCGCGACCGGGATCGCCGATCAGGACGATCTGACGACGGCGTTGATCCTCGCCCCAGCCGCCACGATCGGATTCGCCGCGAGTTCCCTGCTCCACCGGCGAGTGGAGGGCCGACTCCTCCAGAACGGAATCCTCATCGTGGCCACCATCTCCGCCGTCGGACTGCTCGCACGCGCCGCGTTCAGCTGATCAGACGATTCGGTTCCGCCACTCGGCGTCGCCTACGAATGCCCCCAGGTTGTGTTCGAAGATCTCGGAGAGGCGTCTGCCGTAGTGCGGTGACAGTCCGCCGACGTGAGGCGTGATCACGACCCGCGGATTGCTCCAGAGTGGTGAGGTCTCGGGAAGCGGCTCCGTGTCGAACACGTCGAGACCCGCACCGAGAAGGCCGCCGCTCTCGATCGCCGCCGCGATGTCCACCTCAGCGACGACGTTGCCCCGACCGACATTCACGAACCACCCATTCAACGACTGGAGCATCGGCAGTGTCACGATCCCGTTCGTCTCGTCGCCGCCGGGAAGGACCGACACCACGGCGTCGGATCGGCGGAACACCTCGGCCGTCCCATCCGCACCGAGAACTTCATCCGCCGCTCCCTCATAGCCGACCGTCGTCCGCTTGGTCCCGATCACGTCCATCCCCCACGCCTTCGCCCGTCGGGCCAGTTCCTCGCCGATGGCGCCCAACCCGAGCACTCCAAGGGTCATTCCGGACAGCTCGTGCAGCATCATCGGTTTCCACTGGGCCTCGACGGCATTGCGCGAGGCGACACCGACGCCTCGTGTGAGGCTCAACAGGAGAGCGAAGGCGTGCTCTGCCATCTGCGGTGCGTGCACGCCTGACGCCGACGTGAGGACCACCGCCTGAGCTTCGAGCACGTCATGCGGGTAGTGGTCGTGCCCGGCGGAAATGGACTGGACCCATCTCAATCCGGGGAGATACGCATCGTCCCAGACATAGGTGACCAGAATTCCGCTCGTCTGGATGGCCGCCGTCAGATCACCTTCCTCGGGGACCAGAAGATCGATGTCGAGACGACGAAGAGCATCCTCCAAACCCCGCACGTGCTGAGGATGGAGGACGACCTGCGGCCGAGTCACAACCCGGCCAGGAGGGCATCCCAGGTTTCGCCGAACGCCTCGAGCGCCCGTGACCCGGCCCACAGGAAGAGCACGCCGAGGATGCCAATACCCGTCGCAGTCCACAGCAACCGAAGGCGATACGACCACCGCTCGTCCGGGTCCTCCATATATGAACCGGTGCCGGATCCGTGCGAGGCCGTTGTGGCAAGAGGGCGCCGCGTCGCGCGCCCGGCCCTCTTCAGCATCTCGACAGCGGGTGCTGCGGCACCGGCGATGACATCTCTGCTCTTTTCGAGGAAGTCCGTGACAGCCTCGGATGGCGAAGTGTCCGAATCGAGGGGCTGGACGTCCCGGGTGTTCTCGTCCGGCATGGGCCCGGTGAGCACCGGCTGCTCATCGGCGGTGCGAGACGACAGAACTTCCGGGGGGAGCGGTCTCGGCTCCTCACGCGGCGGGCGGTTCTGCGACTGCGGCTTGGAAGGAGCGATCGTCGCGAGCTCCTGCTCGATGGTCAGCGCCTCATGGCGGAGCGGAACGTCGAGACCCGCTGCCCGAAAAAGGGATCCCTCGTCGATGGCCAGGACAGCCGCCAGCGAAGAGACCACGAAGGGGTCGTTCGGAACGGTTCGACCCCGCTCCCAGGCTTTCACGGTCCCCGACGCGCGACCGACCAATTCGGCCACGCGGTGCGACGACAGCCCCGCCTTCTCCCGGGCTTCGCGGATGAGTCCCCCAAAATCGGACATTCCCTAAGGATAGAGGACCACTGAATTAGCCCAAGCCAGGTCGCCATCCCGCCCCGCTAGCCTCGCCTCGGAGGCGAACGAGCGCCTGGTGGGCTCCGCAGTCTTCAAAACTGTTGAGGGGTCGCAAGATCCCTGGCGGGTTCGATTCCCGTCCGCCTCCGCCACCAGCCCGGTTCGGCCCGTTCGTCGAACGGGACCGCGTCCTCTACTCCTCGGATGCTCCCGCCGAGCGCTTCCGTTGCGCATCGGCGACCGCGTACGCCGTCAGATTCACGACGTCGCCCACCTCGGCGTCGCGCTGCAGCACGTGCACGGGTTTGGCGAGCCCGGTCAGGATCGGGCCGATCACCTCGGAGTCGCCCAGGTGATGCAAGAGTTTGTAGGCGGCATTGCCGGCGGTCAGGTTCGGGAACACGAGCACATTCGCGGCGCGCTGCAACTGTCCGTGAGGGCGACGGGCCCGGATCAGGTCACCGACGACTGCGGTATCCGCCTGCATTTCGCCGTCCACCGCGACGTCCGGCCGCATCTCCCGGAACCGCTCCACCGCCATCCGCACCCGAGCAGGCTCCTCGCCGAGCGCCGAACCGAAGTCCGAGTAGCTGAGGAATGCGACGCGCGCCTCCCGGTCGAACTGCTGCTCGGCGACTTCGACGGCACCGGCGGCGATCTCGGCCAACTGATCTGCGGTCGGCTCGATGTTCACCGCGCAATCGGTGAAGAAGTAGGGAGTTCCCTTGGCGAGCACGACGTAGAGCGCCGAGGCAATGGTCCTGCCCTCCTCCAGCTTGATGATCTGAAGTGCCGGTCTGATCGTCTCGGGATAGAACGTCGTCAGGCCGCCGATCAGCGCGTCGGCGTCACCCTGTTCCACCATCAACGACGCAAAGACATTCGTGTCGAACACCGCTCGCTCGGCCGTGGCGTAAGACATTCCCTTGTGCCGACGCAGTTCCTCCAACCGGGTGGCGTAGCGAGCCCGCAGACCGGACTCCGTCACCGGATCCAGAACGGTCATCCCGTCCAGCGATATCCGCAATTCGGTCGACAGCTCCCTGATGACACCCGTGTCGCCCAGCAGGATCGGGCTGCCGATCCCCTCGTCGAACACACGCCGAGCAGCACGGATGATGCGCAAGTCGTCGCCATAGGGATACACGACCTTCTTCGGAGTGCGTTTCGCACGAACCGTGATGGACTGGATGAGGCCGTAGCTCGCCTGGAAACGGGCTCGCAACGCGTCTCGATACTGCTCCACGTCTTCCAGCGGCTGCCGGGCGAGGCCCTCCTCAGTCGCCTTCATCGCTACTGCGGGGGCCACCGTCCAGAGAACCCGAGGATCGAACGGCTTCGGGATCAGATAGTCCCGCCCGAACGACAACTGATCCAGGTCATAGGCCTTGAGAACCGACTCGGGAACAGGCTGGCGGGCGAGCTCTGCCAATCCCCGGGCCGCGGCGATCTTCATCCCCTCGCTGACGCCCTTGGCCCGAACGTCGAGGGCGCCCCGGAAGATGAACGGGAATCCGAGCACGTTGTTGACCTGGTTCGGGAAATCCGAGCGGCCTGTCGCCACGATGGCGTCAGGGCGCGCCTCCTTGGCATCGTCGTAGGTGATCTCCGGATCGGGATTCGCCAAAGCGAAAACGATCGGATCGACCGCCATCGACTTGACCATCTCTTTGGTGACAGTCCCCGCCACCGAAACGCCGACGAAGGCGTCTGCCCCTTGCAAAGCGTCCTCCAGCGTGCGTGCGTCGGTGTCCCGGACGAACTCCCGTTTGATCTCCGTGAGGTCCTCGCGCCCCGAATGGATGACACCCCGACTGTCGAGCATCAGGAGGTTCTCGTCGCGCACGCCGAGTTGTCGAAAGAATCGAGCCGTGGCGATACCAGCCGCACCTGCACCACTGAACACGACGTTGACCTCGGCGATGTCCTTGCCGATCAACTCGAGCGCATTGATGAAGGCCGCGCCGCCGATGATCGCCGTGCCGTGCTGGTCGTCGTGGAACACGGGAATGTCGAGCCGTGCCCGCAAGGTGTCTTCGATGTGAAAACAGTCGGGCGCCTTGATGTCTTCGAGGTTGATCCCACCGACAGTCGGCTCGAGCAACTCGCAGAAGCGGATGACGTCCTCAGGGTCCTCCGAACCGACTTCGAGATCGAAGACATCGATGTCCGAGAAGACCTTGAACAGAACCGCTTTGCCCTCCATCACCGGCTTGGATGCGAGAGGGCCGATGTTGCCGAGACCGAGCACCGCTGTGCCGTTCGAGACGACAGCCACGAGATTCCCGCGGTTGGTGTACTTGAACGCGTCGAGCGGCTCGTCGGCGATCGCAAGACACGGCTCGGCAACACCGGGCGAGTAGGCCAGACTCAGATCGGCCTGGGTCGCAGTCGGCTTGGTGGGCCGGATCTCGGTCTTCCCCGGCCTCCCCCGCTGGTGGTAGTCGAGTGCTTCGCTGAACGTGGACTCGGACATGTCTCCTCGGAGTGAAATCGCGATACGAAGACCCTACCGGTGCAGTGACGCAGCCTGTCCGGAATGTGTGGGAGGCTCGGCGAACCTCCTCAGGCGATTCGTATCCGCGGGCGAAGATGGCAGACTCGCATCCGCGATGGCAGACGAACGCTACGAAAACGGATACCGAATCCTGGCCGGGTGGCGGGTGGGCGCTCCCCCGGACGAGAACACGACCCGCTCGGGTCTGCTGGTGCCGGTCGGTACGAAAGAGGGCAACGACGCGCTCGCCCTCATCGACGTCAAGACCGGGCAGCGCTTCTGGGCGGTTCCGAGCGGTGCGTGGCGGTTCTTGTGGCCGCCAACCGGGAAGCCGGTGGTGGCGGTGCGCGAGTCCCAGATCATCGCTGAGGAGGAGCCTGGTCACGTCGGGGACGAGGGCCAATATCTCTGAGATGCGGGCCAGTGACTCTGAACTCGTGCGCGAAAACCACCGTATAGGTGGTGCCGAACCCTGGGTATGGGTCAGGGGCCGATAGCGTGGGGACGTGACATACGACCACCAAGGGCGGACCGGCAGGCGACTCACCGCCACGGTCACCGACCTCGACGTCGCCGTCCAAAAGGCATTCCTCGTCGGTGTTCAACTCCCCGAGCACGACGCCGACGACGCCGAACGGTCGCTCGACGAACTTGCGCTCCTCACCGACACGGCCGGATCCGAGCCCGTCGGAATGGAACTCGTCCGACGCGACGCTCCTGACGCCGCCTGGTACATCGGGTCGGGGAAGGCGGAGGAACTCGCCGCTGTGACCCAGGCGCTCGATGTGGACGTCGTCGTCTTCGACAACCCCCTCTCCCCCGCCCAGCAGCGAAACCTCCAGAAGCGTTTCGAATGCGATGTCGTCGATCGCGAGGCCCTGATCCTGGACATCTTCGCCCAACACGCCTCGAGCCGGGAAGGAGCCATCCAGGTCGAACTCGCCTTGCTCCGCTACCGGCTGCCGCGGCTGCGCGGACTCGGCATGCAACTCTCCCGACAGGGAGCGGGATCAGGCATCGCCAACCGCGGACCGGGAGAAACCAAGCTCGAAACCGACCGACGCCGGATCGAGACCCGCATTTCGAAACTGGAACGTCAACTGACAGCCCTGTCGAAGACACGATCGACCCAGCGCAAAGCCCGCCGGCGCTCAGAGATCCCCCAGGTGGCGGTCGTGGGGTACACGAACGCGGGGAAGTCGACGCTGCTGAATCGGCTGACCGCCGCCGACGTCCTCACAGAGGACAGGCTGTTCGCCACCCTCGACTCCACCGTGCGGAAAGCCGACCTTCCCGACGGACGGGGGATTCTGCTGTCTGACACCGTCGGCTTCATCCGGCGACTCCCGCACAACCTCGTCGAAGCATTCCGGTCGACTCTCGAAGACACGCTCGAAGCCTCCCTCCTCCTCCATCTCGTCGACGCGTCCGATCCCGACCCGGAAGGGCAGATCGAAGCGGTCCACATCGTCCTCGCCGAGATCGGCGCCCAGCACATGCCCGAGGTCATCGTGTTCAACAAGATCGATGTGGCCGACAAGGCCGCCCTTGGCCGCCTTCGCAACATCTACCCGGACGCGGCGTTCATTTCGGCAGTGACCGGCGACGGAGTCGACGACCTCCTGCGGACCGTCGCCGAGAGGCTGGCGGCAGGAAGCGTGGTGCTTCGACTGCACATCCCGTACACCAGGTCCGACCTGATCGCCACGGCACACCGCGTGGGTGAAGTGCTGGCCGAGAAGCACGAAGACACCGGCACGGTGTTGGAAGTGAGGGTCCAGGCGGCAGACGTCGACTCGTTCGCGGAGTTCGCTCTCCCCGTGTGAGGCGGACGCGTCAGGACGCCCGGAAAGCTGCCATCGCCGCACCAACGATCCCGGCCTCGTTCTGGAGTTGGGCGGGGGCCGTGTCGACTTCTGTGGTGAGGAAGTGACCCCAGTTTTCCCACAGCCGGCTCACTCCACCCCCGAGGATGAAGAGGTCAGGCGAGAACAGGCGATCGAGATGACCGAGGTACCGGTCGACCCGGGCTGCCCACTCCTCCCAGCTCAGGTCCTCGGCCTTGCGTACCTTGGCCGATGCCCACCGCTCGACCGGAGCGTGACCGTCGAATTCGAGGTGGCCGAGTTCGGTATTCGGAACAAGAACTCCGTCGACGAACAGGCCGGAACCGATGCCTGTGCCGAACGTGAGAACGAGTACCACGCCCGCGCGCCCCTTGCCCGCACCGAACTCCATCTCGGCCATCGCCGCTGCGTCCGCGTCGTTGAACACGTAGAAGGAGAGCCCGGTCCTCTTCTCGAAAAGCGCGTCGGCATCGGTGCCGATCCAGGATGGATCGACATTGGCGGCACTCAGCGTCACACCCCGGCGAACGATCGCCGGGAAGGTGCACCCGACGATCCCGTGGTGATCGAAGTGATCGACCATCTCCGCCACCACATCGGCGACCGCGTCGGGAATCGCAGGTTGGGGGGTCGAGATCTTGTGTCGTTCGGCGAGCAGCGTTCCGGTCTCAACCTCCACGAGGTTGCCCTTGATCCCCGATCCACCGATGTCGATTCCGAGCACGGCCATGACCCGAGAATAGGACCGGAGGTTCAGCCCAGAATTGCGGCGATCCGATCGACTCCGAGCGGAATGGATTCGATCGGTGTGGCGGCGAAGCAGAGGCGGAAAAGGCCAGGCTCGGAAGACCGGCACGCCGCCCCTGGGGTGAGGTTGACACCGTTGTCGACCATCCGGAGCCAGAGGTCGCGTTCGGCCTCGAACGTAGCCCCGTCCAGATGCGCCCTGAGATCGATCATGACGAAGAACCCCGCCTCGGCGGGCCAATGGGCGATGCCTGCGTTCTCCAACGCCGAGAGGGCCACGTCGTGGGCACCGCCGAGGCGCCGTCGCATCTCGTCGATGTAGGTGTCTGTCCACTCACGATCGGCCAGAAGTTCGGCGTAGAGGTGTTGGGTGTGCCCGGAGACGCCCGACCAGACGGCCTGGCTGGTGACGGCTCGGCGGAGACGGTCGTTCTCGGTGATGAGCACGCCACACCGGAGACCACTGACTGCGAAGTCCTTCGAGATCGCCCACACGATGTGCACGTCATCTTCGAGTTCTGTGACAGCCGCCACACTGGTGAAGGGTGAACCCCCGTACACAGAGAGGGCGTAGATCTCATCGCTCACGAGATGGATCCGCCTCTCCCGACACCATTCCACCAGGGCGAGGAGTTCGCCCCGACCGAGTACCCGGCCGGTGGGATTGTCCGGCGAGGCGATCAGGAGCGCCCGAATCGGACGATCGGCAGCCTCGTATGCCCGGTCGAGGTCCTGACGCATCATCCGGAATCCCTCCTCCCCCCGAGTAGGGACGGGGACGATCACCGCTTGATCCCGCTGTTCGAGATCCATCCAGAATCCGGCGTAGCCCGGGGTCGGCACAAGGACACCGTCCCCCGGATCACACAGCGCGTAGAAGACGGCCTCGAGAACCGCTCCTGCCCCGGCGAGCGTGCTGATCGAATCCGGGTCGATCGTTCGTCCCAGAAAGGTACGGCCGGCGAGGCGGGCGACCGCGGAGCGGAAGTCGGGACGGCCGCTGGTGTCGCCGTATCCGACTGCGCTGGCGGGTACCGCACGGGCACGCGAGATCTCAGGTTCGAGCAGGTCCCAGACCAACTTGTTCTCCGCCGTGCTCATGTCGATGAAGCCGTCGGGCCGATCCGGCGACCATCGCCGGTCGATGTAGTCGCGCGACGTGACCATGTACTCGGACAACGGACTGTGATCCGCCAGATGGGTGCCTCGGGCCGAGAGGGAAGCCATTCGGCCACGATAGGGTCCAGGTATGGACACACCATCTGACGTCGGACTCATCGGGCTTGCAGTGATGGGCCAGAACCTGGTCCTCAATCTCGCCGACCACGGCCACCGGGTGGCGGTCTACAACCGCACCACGTCGGTGACAGACGAGTTCCTTGTCGGTGAGGCGCAGTCCAAGAGCATCGTCGGTCACGCCGAACTGAAGGACTTCGTCGCCGACCTGGCGCGCCCGCGAAGGATCATCCTCCTGGTGAAGGCGGGAGCGGCGGTCGACGCCGTGCTGGGCGGACTCACCCCGCTGCTCGAGCCGGGCGACATCGTCATCGACGGTGGCAACTCCCTCTACACCGACACCGAGCGACGGGCGTTGGAGATGGCAGCGCTGGGAATCAGATTCGTGGGGGCCGGCGTGTCCGGCGGCGAAGAGGGAGCGCGCAACGGCCCTTCGATCATGCCGGGGGGCGACGCGGAAGCCTGGCCCCAGATCTCAGACATGCTCCGGTCGATCGCCGCCAAGGCAGACGACGGGACACCCTGCTGCGACTGGCTCGGACCGGGCGGTGCCGGCCACTACGTCAAGATGGTGCACAACGGGATCGAATACGGCGACATGCAGGTGATCGCCGAGGCCTACTCGCTGATGAAGGCCTCCGGCATGACCCACGAGTCGATGGCCGAGACCTTCCGAACCTGGGGTGAGGGAGTGCTCGACTCGTTCCTGATCGACATCACCGCCGAGATCCTGGCGACCAGGGACGAAGACGGATCGCCCCTCGTCGAGCACATCCTCGACGCCGCCGGGCAGAAGGGCACCGGCAAGTGGACCGTGATCTCGTCGATGGAGCTCGGACAGCCGGTTTCGCTCGTGGCCGAAGCGGTCTACGCCCGGATCGTGTCCAGTTTCAAGGAGCTGAGGGTCAGGGCGGCCGCCACGAGACCGGACAATCCGACCACTCTGCAGGTGTCGACGGATGACCTGGCAGACGCCTTGTACGGCTCGAAGATCGTGTCCTACGCCCAAGGGTTCATGCTGCTGGGAGCGGCATCCGAAGAGCACCAGTGGGACCTGGACCTGGCAAAGGTGGCGTCGTTGTGGCGGGCAGGATGCATCATCCGCGCCGCCTTCCTCGACGACGTGATGGCGGCGTTCTCGGCCGGGACGGACAACCTGCTGCTCGACCCGGGTTTCGCCGAACTGCTGCGTCGGGCGGAGCCTGGCTGGCGGCGGGTGGTGGCCGCGGCGGTGATGGCGGGCGTGCCGGTGCCGGCCTACTCGTCGGCGTTGGCGTTCTACGACGCCTTCTTCTCCGCCCAAGTGCCCGCCAACCTGATCCAAGCCCAACGCGACTACTTCGGCGCCCACACCTACGAACGGGTCGACCGTCCTCGCGGGGAGTTCTTCCACACGGACTGGACCGGCCACGGCGGCTCCACCACCTCCCGCTCCTACGACGCCTGAACGCGTACCCAGACACCCCTTAGGTGTAAGTGTCAAGCGGCTTCGCTGTTGCGGTGTC
>JBBDWN010000190.1:0-4359 GCA_040902855.1 Acidimicrobiia bacterium
CCTCGCCGGCGGCGAGGACCTCACTTGAGGCGGGTCGCTTCATTCCTGGTCTGGCCCGGTGTCGGATTCTCGGGGTGCTCGCACGATCGGCACGAGGAGAGCGACTCCCGCCGCCGTGATCACCACCGGCCACAGCCAGCCGAGATTGACGCCGGCGAACAGGAGATCCCACGGGTCGCTCGGGAGGGTGAATATCAGTGCCAGCGCCAAGAACGCCAGGCCGAAGATGAAAGAAATGGGGTCGAAACGGTGCGTGTGCATCAGCCTTCCTCCACGACGATCTCGCCGCTGTCGATTTCTATTTCGAGTGTGAGCAGTTGGGGGCCCCTCGGGTGTGCCTCGACGGTGGTGTCGAATCCACCCTGGGTGGTTCCGAACACCGTCACTTGGCCGATGTCGGCCTCGGCCTCGACGGAAGTCGTCGTCCGGTCAGCGACAATGACGTGGATCCGGCCCAGTCCATTCGAGATGCGCACGGTGCGAGGCTCGGTCAGAACGAGGCCGGACAGGTCGAGGGTGATGTTGCCCAAGTCGAGCTCGTAGACGTCTTGGAGTTGGGCCGGCGAGGTGATCACGAGGTCGATCGAGTTCCTGGAGAACGAAGCGACTTCGGAGCCCGACACCTGCAGCTCACCGATGAGCGTCTGGGCTTCGAGGACGAGGGTGCCGACCCCTTCTCGGGACACATCGAGCTCGCGTGCGATGCCGGACCGCGAGGCGCCGAATGCCTCGGCGTCGCCGATGCCCACCTCTCCGTCGAGTTCCACCCCAATGCCATCCGGGATGATGATGTGGAGCGAGCCGATGCCGACGCTGGCGTCGAGTTCCACGGTCTCGGATCCGAAGTCGATGCCTCGCAGGTCGATCACGAGTTCGCCGATTGCCAGTTCGTAGGACTCGGAGAGTTCCTCGATCGAGTCCACTGCCACCCGTCGCTGGCCGATTCCGCCATTCAGGTCGAGGTCGGCCAGCGGAGAGAGGACCAGTAGCGGGGTGAGGACGATGCCGACGACGATGAGGCCGCGGGCGCGACCCATCACCGAACCGACGACGAGTGCGACGCCGACGATCGCCAGGGCCAGTCCCATGTAGTGGCGAAGCGCCGGGTCGAAGTCCGCGAGTGCATAGTCGAAGAACGCCATCACGCCGGTGGCGATGAGCACGAACGCGATCGTGACTCGCCCCAATATGGACGGTGGCCGCGTCGGCTGCGGTGGCAGTGGCGGTTCTGTCGGTGCGACGTCGCCGGCCACGAAACTCGGTGCACCGGGAGCGTTCGGAGAAGTGGGAACGGTGGGTTCGGTCGGGGCCAAGCTGGCGGTGCCCAACTCGCCTCGGTACAGCATCACACCGATCACCCCGAGGAACACGGCGACCGCCAGGTCCCCTCGGATGAAGTCGACCGACGAGGCGGCGATGAGCACGCCGATGCCGACGAGCGCGACGCCCAGCCAGCCTGATCCGTCTTGGACCCGTCCTAAGAGTCCGCGAGCGATGGGCTCGGTCTCGTCATCCTTCGGAATGAGGAGCCACCCGGCGATGTAGAGGGCGATACCGAGGCCCCCGCCGAATGCGAGGACGACGAAGGCCACCCTGACGACCCAGGCGGGGATGTCGAGTCTCGTTGCAATTCCGCGGGCGACGCCGGCGAATATCCGATCCGTCGATGACCGCCGCAATGGGCGATCACCAACCGGCGGTGTCTCTGTATTGGTTTCTGGTTCCATCATGGCTCCCAGCATGCGGCAGCGGCCGACAAGACACCATCGGGTATGACCCCCGGCGATCCCCGAGACCCCAGGGTCGACTCAGGGACTTCCCTCATTGCTGATGCGTGCGTGGGGTGGAACGATACGGGGTGTGAGCGAAGCATCCTCTCAACCCCGGGCGCCGTTCGGGATCAGACGTTCGGACGATCGGATGGTCGCCGGGATCTGTGGTGGTCTCAGCGCAGCCACCGGCATCGCTGTCGTCTATGTACGCGCCGCGTTCGTTGTGCTCGGTCTCGTGTGGGGGCTTGGAATGGTCCTGTACGTGGCCGCGTGGGCGGCGACGATCGATCTCCCCACCATCGAAAAGACGGGTGACGAGCCGGTGGATCCGGCGGACCGGCACACCCATCTGGGAGCCGGTCTCATCCTGGCTGCAGGTCTCATCATGATGCGGGCGATCGGCATATGGCCGGGCGACGAACTCTTGTGGCCGTCGGCGGCGATCGTGTTCGGCGCCGCCTTCCTCCTCGATCAGCGCGGAATCGACTCACGCGACTTCCTGACTTCACTCGTCGACCCGGGGGACAGCTCGATGCGGCGCCGATCGGTCGTCGGGGTCGTGCTGTTGGTCGTCGGGCTGAGCATCTTCGGGACGGCGGCAGTTCCAGAACTGGGGACCACCCTGCTGGCGGTGGTGGTGACCGGTGTCGGGCTGTCGGTGCTCTTCGGGCCGTGGATCTGGCGATTGGCGAAAGACCTGGGTGCGGAGCGATCCGCCCGTGTCCGCCAGGAGGAGCGAGCAGAGATGGCCGCCCATCTCCACGACTCGGTCTTGCAGACGTTGGCATCAATCCAACGGACCGAAGACCCGAAACGAATGCTGACTCTCGCCCGGCACCAAGAGCGGGAGTTGCGCCGCTGGCTGTATGACAGGGCACCGGACGCGCGGACGGGGTCTTTGTCGGTGTTGTTGGCTGCGACGGTCGACCGGCTCGAAGCCGACTTCGATATCCCCATCGACCTGGTGATCGCCGGGGGAGAAGTCGAAGGCGACGTCGTGGTCCCGCTCGTCGGTGCGACCGGTGAGGCCATCGCCAACGCGGCGAAGCATTCTGGAGCGTCGAAGGTGTCCGTGTACGCCGAGGTCTCGCCGGACGCCGTCGACGTGTGGGTGGCGGACCAGGGCAAGGGCTTCGACGTCGGATCAGTCGACGGCGATCGACGGGGGATCTCGGATTCCATCATCGGCAGGATGCGCCGCCACGGCGGAATCGCCACCGTCACTTCGGAGCTGGGGGAAGGGACCGAAGTCCACCTCCACCTGGAAATGGAGCGTTCGCTGTGACCACCGTCTACCTGGTCGACGACCACCGACTGTTCCTTTCGGGGGTCCGATCCGAGATCGAAGGCTCCGTGGACGTCGTCGGCAGTGCGACCGACGTCGACGACGCCATCGAAGGCATCCGCCAGACGTCGCCGGAAGTGGTGCTGGTCGATGTGCACATGCCGGGCGGAGGCGGTCTGACCGTGATCGAGAACGTCGTCGAAACTCACCCTGACGTGCGCTTCCTGGCGTTGTCGGTGTCCGACGCGGCCGAAGACGTCATCGCCATGATCCGGGCGGGCGCACGGGGCTATGTGACGAAGTCGATCACCCCCGAAGAGTTGGTGGAGGCGATCGGGCGAGTCCAGGCCGGGGATGCGGTGTTCTCACCCCGGCTGGCGGGCTTCGTCCTCGACGCGTTCGCAGACACGATGTCTGTCCCGGTGGATCCGGAACTGGATCAGCTCACGCCCCGTGAGAAGGAAGTGCTCCGGCAGATCGCCCGTGGGTATTCCTACAAGCAGGTGGCGCGCCGCCTGTCGATCAGCGTGAAGACCGTCGAATCACACGTGTCCGCCGTGCTCCGCAAGCTGCAGCTGTCGAACCGCCACGAACTCGCCCGGTGGGCCAGCAACCGCCGGATCGTGTGATCAGTCGGCCGATTGGATGACCGGGCGGGCCCGGACATTGAGACCGCCCATCAGCGTGCGGGCGTGAATCGCCAATGACGGTGCATCTTCAGGAAGTTCGTCAGGGTTGGCTACTCGGACGTCGTGTCCTCCGGCGACTGCCAGGCCGTTGACGGTCACACGCCAGGTGTCCGGAACGGTCACGTCGCAACCCCCCATCACCGTTGTCAGGTCGAGGCGAACCGTCTCCGCTCCCGAAGTGCGGGCGCGGCGCAGGTCGATGCGACAGCCTCCGAACATCGTGATGGCCGTCGATGACATGAGCTCGCGGGTCGTCGGCCGGAACTCCGTCCCGTCGAAAACCGTCACGAGAGCGAAGCGGGGAGCAGTCGGATCGTCCTCGGCTCGCACCCTCAGCTTCACCCACACGCCGGTGCCGACTGCGACGCCCACGAAGGCCGCCCACAGGACCAGGAAACGGTTGACGATGCGCACGCCGGTCACCCTAACCCGTGGGGCGGGGCCGATCCGTCACAGGATGCGGGCGGGGGAGTACGAGGCGGCTTCAGGGTGGGCAGCCACGATGTCGGATACCCGGTGCACGACGGCCTGGACTTGGGCCGCGGTCCGGCCGGTGAAAGCGACGGGCGATGCTGCGATCGCCTCAATCCGTTGCGGATCGAGCTGAAGCTCA
>JBBDWN010000190.1:4369-10552 GCA_040902855.1 Acidimicrobiia bacterium
GCCGAAGCTCAGGGTCGGCCAGGACGCGGTCGAAGAGGTCGCTCTCCTCGCTTTGGCCCGCTCGGAGGGATGCCGCAGAAGCGACGGCATGCTCCTGGATCCGACGGTGGGCGGTCTCCCGTCCGATTCCGCCGCGAACCGCCTCCATCAGGAGTGCCGTCGTCGCCAGGAAGGGAAGTTGGCGCTTCAGCTCACGGTCGACCATGTCTTCGAACACGGCGAACTCGTCGAGCACCGTCAGCGCCGTCTCCAGCAGACCGTCGAGAGTGAAGAAGGCGTCGGGCAAGACGACGCGGCGCACGACGGAGTCGCTGACGTCGCCCTCGTTCCATTGGTTTCCGACCAACCCTGCGGCCATCGAAACGTGACCCCCGAGGATGGTGACGAAGCCGGCGATGCGTTCGGAGCTCCGGCTGTTCATCTTGTGCGGCATGGCAGACGACCCGACCTGTCCGGCCTGGAACCCTTCGGTCGCCAGGTCGGCACCCGCCATCAGCCGGATGGTCGTGGCGAGACTGGCCGGTCCTCCCGCGACCTGAAGCAGCGTCGACACCACCGCAAAGTCGAGAGAGCGGGGATACACCTGGCCGACAGAGGTCAACATCCGAGAGAAGCCGAGCGCTGTGGCGACACGGTTCTCCAGTTGGTCGACGCGATCGGCGTCACCGCCGAAGAGGTCGAGCAGATCCTGCTGGGTGCCCACCGGGCCCTTGATGCCCCGCAAAGGGAGCCGCTCCAAGAGTGACTCGACGGCTTCGAACCCGGTGAGGAGTTCCTCGGCGGCGTTGGCGAAACGCTTGCCCAGCGTGACCCCTTGCGCAGGCACGTTGTGGGTACGGCCAACCATGACGAGGTCCTCGTACTCCGCGGCGCGTTGGGCGAGACGTGCCAGAACCGCAACGCAGCGATCCCGGACGAGCTCGAGTGCGGCCCTCGTCTGGAGCTGTTCGACGTTCTCGGTGAGATCTCGCGACGTCATTCCCTTGTGGATGTGCTCAGCGCCGGCCAGGTCGCAGAACTCTTCGATCCGTGCCTTCACGTCGTGGCGGGTGATTCGTTCCCGCTGGGCGATGGAGGCGAGGTCGACGTGATCCATCACGGACCGGTAGGCCTCGATCGTTCCCTCCCCGATGTCGAGCCCGAGATCCCGCTGGGCTTCGAGCACGGTGATCCACAGGGTGCGTTCCGCAACCACCTTGGACTCGGGCGACCAGATGGCTCGCATCTCCGGACTGGCGTACCGGGAGGCGAGCACGTTGGGCAGTGGGTCGGGCATCAGAAACGATTGTTGCAGGGAGCGACCGTCACGCCGACCTCAGGCTCTGCCGTTCGAAGCCAGTTCGGACCTCCTGGCATACTCGAAGCCATGAATCTCGTTCCGCTTCTCGCACCCGCCGTCGCCTCCCGGATCTCTGCCTGGAATGAGGCCGACGCCGTCCGAAGGCTTTGGGCAGGTGATCCGACGGTGTGGTCGGACGATCCCGCCACCCCGGAGCTGGCGGACAGGCTCGGCTGGCTGTCGCTGCACGAGACGATGCGCCCCGCCATCGGCGAGATCGTCGAGGCAGCCGCTGCGGTTCGTGCCGATTCCGATCATGTGGTCCTGTGCGGGATGGGTGGATCGAGTCTCGCCCCCGAGGTGTTTGCCCTCTCGTTCGGACGCACCGAAGGCTGGCCCAGCCTCATCGTCGTGGATTCGACCCATCCAGATGCGGTGCGGGCGGTGCGAGAGCGGATCGACCCGGGGCGAACCACCTTCGTGATCTCGTCGAAGTCTGGAACGACGCTGGAGACGCTGTCGTTCTTCCGCTACTTCTATGCAGAAGCCGGAAGCGACGGGTCTCGTTTCGTCGCCATCACCGACCCCGGCTCGTCACTGGCGACGCTGGGGAAGGAACGCGGCTTCCGCTTCGTGTTCGAGACGATCGCCGATGTGGGCGGGCGCTTCTCGGCGTTGACCCACTTCGGCCTGGTCCCGGCGGCGTTCATCGGCGTGGATATCAGTGCACTGCTCGAGGCAGCCGGGGACCTCGCCCGTCAGGCCGCTGAGAACGTCCGCGACGACCCTGCTGTCGGTCTGGGGATCGCGCTCGGCGAGCTGGCCAGGCAAGGACGGGACAAGCTCACGCTGCTGACCTCGCCGTCACTGGCATCGCTGCCGTCGTGGATGGAACAGCTCGTCGCCGAGAGCCTCGGCAAGGACGGGACGGGGATCGTCCCCATCGCCGATGAACCGCCCCGGGGTCCGTCGGCGTATGCGGACGACCGGGTGTTCCTGGCGTTCGTCCTGGCGGGCGAAGAGGGTCCGAATCTCGAGTCGTTGATCCGGGCCGGCCAGCCTGTTCTCGGCTTTGAGCTTCCGGAGCTGGCATCGCTTGGATACGAGATGCTCAGAGCCGAAGTCGTCACCGCGACCGCCGGTGCGGTGCTCGGCGTGCACCCGTTCGACCAGCCGAACGTCGAAGCTGCCAAGCGTCTGGCAACCCAGGCGATGGACGGTGAGTTGGACTTTGGCTCGGTGTCAACGGTGCCGGCCGGTGACGCTTCCGAGGAGTTGTCTCTCCTTCTCGACGTGCTCGTGCCCGGCGACTACGTGGGAATCCACGCCTATCTCGCTCCCGGCGACGAGCGTTGGGGGAGGCTGCAGGAACTGCGCAAGGCGATCGGCGCCAGGACCGGACTCGCCACGACTCTCGGGTGGGGCCCTCGCTTCCTGCACAGCACCGGACAACTCCACAAGGGCGGCCCCGAGACCGGGGCGTTCATCCAGCTGGTGGATCGCCCATCGTCGCCCCTGGTCGTTCCCGAATCCGGGCACGAGTTCGGGGCAATCATCTCGGCCCAGGCCGCGGGCGATCATCAGGCTCTCGTGGATTCTGCCAAGCGCGTCATCCGCATCGACCTCGGCGCCGATCCGGATGCCGTCATCGACTCGATCACCGCGGCCATCACGTGAGCACCCGTCCGGCAGCCGAGACGATGGGATTCGAACCGCATCTGTTCGTCCTGTTCGGGGCCACGGGCGACCTCGCCCGTCGGATGTTGGTCCCCGCCATCTACCGGCTGCTCGAGTCACGCGACTTCGACGACCAGATGCATCTTCTCGGGGTGGCCACGTCCGAACTCGACGATGACGAATTCCGAGCGATCGTCGTCGAGGCGCTCGCCGAGGCGGGATGGACGGCCGAAGAGGCGGAGCGATGGTGCGTCGAATACGTGAGCTACGTCTCGATCAAGGGCGGCTTCGCCGATCTGGCGGCTGCGGTGACCGCAATCGAGGCTCGTTGTGACCTGCCTCCGAACCGTGCCTTCTATCTGGCGATTCCTCCTTCGGTCTTCGATGACACCGTCGAGGGCCTCGCCGGGGCCGGACTGACTACAAGCCAAGGCTGGACCAGGGTGGTGGTCGAGAAGCCATTCGGCACCGACCTCGAGTCCGCCCGTCATCTCAACGAAGTCCTCCACCGGCATTTCACCGAGAGCCAGATCTTCCGCATCGACCATTACCTGGCGAAGGAGACGGTCCAGAACCTGCTGGCCTTCCGCTTCGCCAACTTGCTGTTCGAATCGGGATGGAACAGGAATCAGATCGATTCGGTTGAGATCACCGTCGCCGAGACCCTGGGCCTGGAAGGCCGCGCCAAGTACTTCGACCGGGCCGGGGTCATCCGTGACATCGTCCAGAATCATTTGCTGCAGGTGCTCACGCTCGTCGCCATGGAGCCTCCGGTTCGTCTGGACGCCGGCTCCATCCGCGACGAGAAGGTCAAAGTCCTGCGGTCGATCAATCCAGTCAGGCGGGAAGCCGTGATCCGAGGTCGCTACACGGCGGGTGAGATCGACGGCGAGCCCGTTCCTGGGTACCTCGACGAAGAGGGCGTTCCGGCTTCTTCGGTGACCGAGACCTTCGCCTCGATCCGGATCGACGTCGACAACTGGCGATGGCGAGGCGTGCCGTTCACCTTGCGCACCGGAAAGCGCCTGGCGGAACGGCTCACCCAGATCGCCGTGCGGTACAAAGAACCGCCGGTTTCCCTGTTCGAGGTCGACGGTGCGTGCCCGGTGCACGCAAACGTCCTCTTCATCACGCTCCAGCCCAACGAGGGATTTCACCTCACATTCGACGTGAAGCGGCCGGGGGAGGGGATGGAATTGGTGACCCAGGACCTCGAATTCCACTATGCGGATGCCTTCGGACGCTTGCCAGACGCCTACGAGACGCTGATCGCCGACCTGTTGGCGGGGGATCAGACGTTGTTCGTGCGAGGGGACGAGACCGAGGAGGCCTGGAGGATCCTCGGTCAGGCACTCGACATGACCGAGGAGCCGAAGCCGTATCCAGCCGGGAGTTGGGGTCCGGACGGCGAATTCCAGCGTCCCGTCGAGGCCTGAGTAGCTTCTTGCGGATTCGTGTCGATATTGCCTTGACACCGTATGCGGCGGGTGCATACGGTGCCCAGATCTTCCAGGAGAACTGTCAGTGATCACCCAGCGCACACACATGTCGCAGACACCGGGCCAGACCGGTCTCGGCGCGCGCGCTGCGGTTCGCATCGCGCCGCCGGCCGCCCCCGTTGCATTCTGCAACTCCGTCGTCGCCACGACGGATGCAGGCGGCACCCTCACCCCCCACCGACGGACGCGTATCGAGTGATCTCCAACTCACATCGATTTTCGAGGACCGTCGGGAACCCCGGCGGTCTTTTTTGTTGGCCGCTCACGAAGAACAAGTACGAAGAGAAGACGAGGAAACACGAGATGGACGAGATCTACGAACGGGGCCGATGTACCAAGGAGGGCAGTCACGAGCTGTTCTTCTCCGAGCGACCCAGTGATCTGGCGGCGGCCCAGGCGATCTGCGCCGGGTGTGACGTGCGGGTCAGGTGCTTGGAGACGGCGCTCGAGGATGCCCTCGAGTGGGGCGTGTGGGGCGGGGTCATCTTCTGGGATGGCCAGGCCTATCACCGCAAACGCGGGCGCGGCCGTCCGCGGCACAACGAGAAGCATTTGCCCGTGGAGGCAGACCTGCAGGACTTACGCCAGATGGTCCGCTCCGCATGACAAGGAAACAAGAGAAGGCAAGGGAGTTCGAATCCTCGGGCTACTGATCGCGGGCTCTGCAGCCCTCAGAAAGCGGCGACGTCGCGCAGGACTCGTCCCGGCTTGCGCATCTTGGCGATCGCCTTCGCTTCGATCTGGCGAATGCGTTCCCGGGTGACGTTGAAATGGCGTCCGACCTCGTCGAGCGTTTTGGGTTCGGTGTTCCCCAGCCCGTAGCGCATGATGATGACGGTGCGCTCTCGGTCGTTGAGGCGTTCCATGTACTCGTCGAGGTCTTCGAGGCGCGAGGCGAGGAGTGCCATCTCGAAAGGATCTTCGGCATCCTCGTCTTCGATGAAGTCGCCGAGCACGGTCGAGTCCTCACCGACCGGTTCGAAGATCGAGATCGTCTCGGGGGAGATCTTCTTGGCGTCGATCACCTTGTCCACTGTGAGACCAGACTCTTCGGCGATTTCCGCATCGGTGGGAGTGCGGCCGAGACGCTTGGTCAGTTCGTTGTCCGCCTGTCGGACTTGGCCGATCGTGTCCATCATGTGAACCGGAATCCGGATCGTCCGGCTCTTGTCGGCGATGGAGCGCGAGATCGACTGACGGATCCACCAGGTGGCGTAGGTGGAGAACTTGAAGCCCTTGCAGTGTTCGAACTTCTCGACCGCTCGGATCAGTCCGAGGTTGCCTTCCTGGATCAGGTCGAGGAACGGCAGTCCGGAGCGCTGGTAGCGCTTGGCGATCGAGACGACCAGACGCAGGTTGGCCTGGATGAAGTGCCGCCGGGCGGCGAGGCCCTGGCGAATCTCGGCATCGAGCTGGATCTTGTCGGGGTGCTCCGGTTCGGCCTCGAGCTCGATTTCGGCCTTGCGTCCCTTTTCGATCGACTTGGCGAGCGCGACTTCGTCTTCGGCAGTGAGTAACACGAATTTGCCGATGCCGTCGAGGTACTGCTTGACCGCCTCGTCGCCCGCGTCCCAGGGGTTCATTCGCCGCGCTGACATGAAGTGCTTTCGTCCGAAATTGGGTACTCGCACCTTCTATCGGTCGTGGTACCCCCAAAGTTGAGCCCCCGGAGTCCATTCCTACCCAGGGTTAAATCGGACCCCCACGTCCGTTTCAGCCCGCGGAAGC
>JBBDWN010000191.1:0-10541 GCA_040902855.1 Acidimicrobiia bacterium
TGGGGGGACTTAGGACTTGATCCAGATTTGGCCGTCGGCGGCGGGCATGCGGAGGCGGCGGGTAGCGAACAACAGGACCACCAGCACGGCGATGAACGGGGTGATCTGCGGCAGTTGGTTCGGAACGGTGTCGACGTTGAAGTAGAAGGCGCCGAGCGCAACCGCACCGGCACCGAGCCCGATGGCGGTTCGCCAGCGACGGCGGTAGAGAGCCCGCAGCGTGAAGAGCACCAGCACGATCGTGACGAACAGCAGAAGGGCATGCGGAGCGTTCTGATCGCGCAGCCGCAACGTCTCGGCGAACCCGAAAAGAAGCGAACCGGAGGCGGTCCCGGCCGGGCGCCAGTTCCCGAAGATCATCGTCGCCAGGCCGATGAAGCCCTTGCCGTTGGTCTGTCCCTCCCGGTACAGCCCGGAGAGCTGGACCGCCAGGAACGCCCCGCCGAGCCCGGCGAGGAGCCCCGAGGTGACGACGCCGTAGTACTTGTACAGGTACACGTTCACACCGAGGGAGTCGGCTGCGTCCGGATCCTCGCCCACGCTGCGGAGGCGGAGTCCCCAGCGGGTGCGCCACAGCAGGTACCACGAGATCGGG
This sequence comes from Acidimicrobiia bacterium, assembly GCA_040902855.1. Taxonomy (GTDB): domain Bacteria; phylum Actinomycetota; class Acidimicrobiia; order Spongiisociales; family ZC4RG35; genus DATHWB01. The sequence goes on from JBBDWN010000191.1 coordinate 596, forward strand.
ATGATGGCGATCCCGAGCAGGGTCAGCCACGACATCTGAAAGACGAAGCCGCGGAGGATGCCGCCAAGTTCGGCAATGAGGAAGAGGTCGCTGCGCTCCATGACTCCGAAGAAGTCCGGCGACTTCCAGTCGAAGATCGACCCGCCTGCCAGGAAGGGGACGTTGAATGTCGACGACCCGACGACCGTCGGTGACTGGGTGATCGAACCGCCGTAGTCGGGGAAGATCAGTCCGGACAGGTAGCGGGCGATGCCGGGCGCCATCACGAGTATCGCCGTGCCGGCGATGATGTGATCGACGCCGTAGGTCACGGTCACCACCGCCATGAGCAGCGCACCGAAGGCACCGGCGGCACCTCCGATCAGGATGCCCAGCCACACGCTGCCGGTGTACAACGTGCCCCAGGCACCGAACCAGGTACCGAGCACGAGGAAACCCTCCAGCCCGATGTTCACGACGCCCGAGCGCTCTGAGAACATCCCGCCGAGTCCGGCCATGAGAATCGGGATCGACCAGCCGAGCGCGATGCTCCAGGTCCCGGAAGAGGTCAGGTCCGTCGTGGGGATTCGGGCAAAACGTTCGGTCAGCGCCAGAAGAACCACCCCGAGCAGCGCCAGCGCCAGCCAGTCGACACGGATCCCGGGAATGGAATTCACCCAGCTCTTCGTGATCGAAGGCAGATCCTGGTTTCCGGACATGGGATGACTCATCGCTCCTCCCCCACGAGGGCAGCGGCAGCCTTGGCGGCCTCGACCCGTCGATAGCGCTCGGCCACGGAGTAGGCAACGACGACCGAGAGAATGATCACGCCCTGGATGATGGCGACGATCTCCCTCGGAGCGTCACCCCGAACTTCGAGGACACCCGAAGCTCGGCTGAGCCAGCCGAACAGGAGAGCGGCGACGGCGATGCCCCCGGCGTGGTTGCGACCGAGGAGGGCGACGGCGATGCCCGCGAAGCCCAACCCTTGGGTGAAGCGGAGGCTGTATGCGTGGGTTGAGCCAAGCAACTCGGGAAGACCGACGAGACCCGCAGCCACGCCCGAGAGGACCATGGCGATGACGATGGTGCGCTTCGGATCGACGCCGCTCGCTTCGGCCGCTGTCGGGTTGGATCCGGTCGCTCGGAGGTCGAAGCCGAGCCGAGTCCGGTTGATCATGAAGTGATATACGAATCCCACGGCGGCGGCGACGAGCACGAAGCCCCACAGCTCGCTGCGGGTCTCGACTCCGAAGACGTCGAGGATGGGAGACAGAGACGGGAACCATCCGGACTGGGGGATGTCTCCGAGCGCGGTGTCGAGGCCGGCATCGGGCACGTCCCACACACCCAGGAGATACGAGACGATTCCCCCGACGGCGATGGCGTTGAGCATGATCGTCGAGATGACCTCGTGAACGTTCCGCGTCACCTTCATGACACCGGAGAGCCCCGCCCAGAAGGCACCGACGACCATCGCAGTGAGAATGATGAGGGTGACGTGAAGGACCGGGGGCAGGTCGACGACGGCACCCACCTGGGCCGCCATGAATGCGGCGAGGATGTACTGACCCTCCACCCCGATGTTGAACAAGTTCATGCGGAACCCGATCGCCACCGCGATCGCCGAGAGATACAACGGGGTTGCCCAGTTCACGGTCTCGACGAGGGTGTTGGCCCGAACGCCGTACTGGAAGACGTTGCCGGCCGCCGCGAAGGGATTCGCTCCAGATACGGCGAGAACGATCCCCGACACCAGCACAGAGAACACGACTGCGGCGACCGGCGGGACGATCGAGAGCATCCGATCCCTGCTCACGGCGCCACCGTCGCCCCGGTCATGTAACTGCCCAAGTCCCGAGGCGTCACAGACGACGGGTCGAGCGTCGCGACGAATCGACCCCGCAGCATGACGAGCAGCACATCGGAGAGTCCGATCAGTTCGTCGAGATCCGCAGAAATCAGCAGCGTGGCCACCCCGGCAGCACGGGCATTTCGCAGTTCCTCCCACACGGCCGCCTGGGCACCGACGTCGATTCCGCGGGTCGGGTGTGATGCGACGAGAAGGCTGATCTCAGACGAGAGCTCGCGGCCGACGATCAGCTTCTGCTGGTTCCCACCGGACAGTGCCAGGGCGGGGACATCCACCCCTGGGGTGCGCACGTCGAAACGTTCGATCATGGTGGCCGTGTGGTCGCGGGCGGCCGCTCGGTCGATCAACCAGCCATTCTTGACGAACGGCGCCTGAGTCTGACGGCCGAGCATGTTGTTCTCCCACAGCGGGGCGTCCAGCAACAGGCCGCGCCGGTGCCGGTCCTCGGGGATGTATCCCACTCCGGACTCGCGGATCCGTCGCACCGGCCAAGTCGTGATGTCCTCTCCGTTGAGGACGAGGGTTCCCCCGGAGACCGGACGCATACCGAGAATCGCCTCGACCAACTCCAACTGCCCGTTGCCTTCCACCCCGGCGACGCCGACGATTTCACCGGCGTGGACCTGAAGATCGAGTCCCTGCAGAGCGACCTCGGTCTCGCTTCCGGCCACATGCAGTGCGGACACGTCGAGCACGACGCGGTCGGTCACGGTCGAGTCCCGTGTCTCCGGGCTGGGCAGCTCGGCCCCGACCATCAGTTCTGCGAGGTCATTCAATGTGACGTCTTGAGGCTTGACCGTGGCCACCGTCTTGCCGCGACGGAGAACCGTGATCGTGTCCGCGATTTCGAGCACCTCGTCGAGCTTGTGGTCGATGAAGATGATCGTGTGACCTTCGGCTTTGAGGTCACGCATGTTGCGGAACAGGTCCTCGACTTCCTGTGGAACGAGCACAGCCGTCGGTTCGTCGAGGATGAGGATCTTGGCTCCACGGAAGAGCACCTTGATGATCTCGACCCGCTGACGCTCCCCCACTTCCAGCGTCTCGACGAGTTCGTCGGGATCGACAGCCAGCCCGTAGTCACGGCCGACATCGAGGATGTGACGGCGGGCCTCGTCGAAGTCGATGCGGCCACCCGCCGTCGTCGGCTCGGATCCGAGGATGACGTTCTCGAGGACCGTGAAGTTGTCCGCCAACATGAAATGCTGGTGGACCATTCCGATCCCGGCATCGATCGCATCGGTCGGAGAGTGGAATTCCACCTCTTCGCCGTTCACCCACATGCGGCCTTCGTCGGCTCTCTGCATGCCGTAGAGGATCTTCATCAGAGTCGACTTGCCGGCACCGTTCTCGCCGCACAAGGCATGGATCTCCCCGACGGCCACCTCGAGGCTGACGTCCTGATTGGCGATCACACCAGGGAAGCGCTTGGTGATGCCATCGAGCTTCACAGCGAGTTCGTTGTTCACGGCGTCATCCGCGGTGGTGTCCCTCGTTCACTGGATCCGGTCCGCGGGACCCTGGTCCCTCGTCCCGGTTCACTTCCCTCGGCGCTGCGACGACCTCGGACGATCGAAGGCCCCGGATATCCGGGGCCTTCGAGACTGTAGCGGGCGAGTCGCCCGCCGGGTTGTCAGGGAGTCGTCGGAACGACGATATCCCCGTCGATGATCTGCTGCTTGTAGTCCTCGAGCTGGTCGGTGATGTCGTCGACGAAGCCACCGCTCGTCGAGTAGCCGACACCGTCCACCGAGAGGTCGAACACGTTGGAACCGGGGGCGAATTCACCATTCACCTGCGCCTCGATGGTGTTGAACACCGCAACGTCTACCCGCTTGAGCATCGACGTCAGGATGTAGTCACGGACGTCGTCACCTGCGGTCAGGTACTGGTCGGAGTCCACACCGATCGCCCACACCTTGGTGCCGTTCGCCTCGGAATACTCCCTGGCAGCCTGGAACAGGCCGGCGCCCGTGCCACCGGCGGCGTGATAGACGACGTCTGCTCCGCTCTCGAACATCGACTGGGCGATGACTCGGCCGGACGCCGGATCGTTGAATCCGTCGAAGTTCGGGGGCTCGGTGACGTACTGGCTGATGATCTCGATGTCGGGGTTGACCGCCTTGGCACCGGCGATGAAGCCAGCCTCGAACTTCTTGATCAGGTCGATGTTGACACCGCCGATGAAACCGATCGTTCCGGTCGTCGACTTGAGCGCCGCAGCTGCGCCGACGAGGAAGGAACCTTCCTCCTCGGCGAACACCAGACCGGCCACGTTGGGCAGGTCGACTGACGCATCGTCGACGATGGCGAAGTTCACATCCGGGTTGGCCGTTGCGGCGTTCGTCATCGGCGTTGCGAACAGGAAGCCGATTCCGAAGACGAGTTGGTTCCCTTCAGCCTGAAGGTTCAGCAGCTCTTCACGGTTCGAGCCGTCGTCGTTCGCCGACGCCTCGGATGCCACGATGCCCAGTTCCGACACGGCACGGTCGAGACCGGCTGCGGCGGAGTCGTTGAACGACTGGTCGCCACGTCCACCGATGTCATAAACGAGACCGACGGGCACCCCGTCGCCGTCAGCGCCATCTCCGCCGCCACATGCGGCGAGGACGAGCGCGAGCACTGCGAGCAGTGCCATCAAACGCTTAGAAGTCAATATTCCTCCTGAGTTGTTTCTCTTGTAGGGCCGCGCGCAAATGCGGATGCGCGCAGAGGCCATCAGAATAGGGCATCCGTGACTGCGACGAGCCGATGAGCGAACCCCTGATGGATCTTCGCGAAAACCCACCACCACCGGGATGGGGGGTTCTCGTGGATGAGGCCGCAGTGGAGACACTCGCCAGACGTCTCGCCGATCACCGGTTCGAACCGGCCTCCTACGAGTACGAAGGCACACCCGACTATTCAGGAGAGGATTGGGGGCGTTTCGTCGTCCTCGGGGTCTCTGTCGTGTGGCGGCTGTGGCCACCCGCCGGGGAGCGGATGTGGGGCGTCGCAGACGGTGGGCGGATCGTCGAAGACGCCTCAGGGCTGTGGCTGTGTTTCGGCCGGGAGCCACGCAGCCTCGACCTCGAATGGCTGGCGGCCGGTGGGCTCGGAGAAGACTTCTTCGACGGCGAGGGGACCCTCCAGGAGGTTTCGCGCCGGATCGAGGTGCTGCGAGAAGTGGCCCGGTCGCTGATCGAATATCACGAGGGCTCGGTGACCGGTCTCGTCGAAAAGGCCCAAGGCGACGCGGTCGTCCTGAGGGATGCGTTGGCGGCCACCGTTCCCGGCTATCAGGACCGACCGTCCAGTCCGGTCGGTGTGCTCGCCTTCGACAAGCTCGCCAATCTGGCGGTCACGATGCTCGCCGCCCGTCTACCGATCACGGGAACTGAGCGGTTTCCGGTGTTTCCCGACTACATGCTCCCCCGCCATCTGCGCCACGAAGGCGTGCTCGTCTACTCGAACGTGCTGGCTCGCAAGGTCGACTCGGGACACCTGCTCGATGCCGGTTCGCTCGAAGAATTGGCGATCCGGTGGGGGACGATCCACGGCGCCGAGTTGTTGCGCCGGAGGCTGGCCGAGATGGGGAACCCGGCGACCACACCCGACCTCGACTACTGGCTGTGGTCAGAAGCGGTGCTCGGCCCCCGCGCCGGTCTCATGGGCCCCCACCACCTGTGCATCACCGAGGCCTACTGAGCAGGGTGTGAGAAAGGGCCCCGTGAACCCAGGGTTCCCCGGGCCCTCCAGGGGCCCGGTGGGCCCACGGTTCGTCGGGGAAACGGTCGGGTCACGGGTCGCGTACCTCAAGGCCGACGATGCCGAGAACCAACCCCGCCATGGTCCAACCTGCGATCACGACCAATGCCTGGCCGAACCCCATCCCGATGGTGGGTGCGAACGGCCCTCCCGCTGCGACCAGGTCGGTGAAGAGCCTGTTGGATGCGATGGAGAGCGACACCTCGGCCCACGGATCCCAGATGGAAAGAATGCCGTCGAAGACGGAAAACCCGAGTGCCGCCCCGATGGCAAGGCCCATATTGCGAAAGAGCGCAACCAATCCGAGTCCCAGTCCCACCCAAGTGGCCTGAGTGAGGAGCGTCTTCCACGCCACCCCAACCCACTCAGTTGCGCCAGGACCACCCTGACCCTCGGCCAACACAGCGACCACGGCACTCCATGCGGCGATCCCAACCGCCATTGCGCCAGCCGACGCCACAGTTGTGACCACCAGCTTGGCGATGAGATGCATCCACCGTCGGGACTCACGAGTCAGCGAGGACGCCCACACCGATGTCGACGCTTCTCCAGCCAACAGCACTGCGGCGAACACGAGGGGAAACCAGGTCTGTCCGATGGCCTGGGATGCGCCGAGTAGGTAGGCATCGGGCTTCGTGATCGCCGCAACACCCTGGAACTCCTCGGGGGAGACGTTCGGAAGCACCGTGAAGACGAAGGCCAAACCGGCCAGCAGCACGACCAGGATGGCGGTCATCACCCACCACAACTTGCGGCCTGCAACCTTGACGATCTCGGCGCGAATCAGGCCGATCATCGCGCCTCCGTGATATCCAGGAAAAGCCGTTCGAGCGTCGTACGAGCCGATCTCAACTCCTCAGGGAAAAGGCCAGCCTCAGCCAGCAACCGGCTGATCGTCGAACCCGCAGCGCCTGTCACGAGGACATTGCCATCGTCTGCGGCCGCCTCCGGACCAGCTGCGACGAGTACCTCGACTGCCCGCTCGGGACCGTCCACCGTCACCCGATGACGGTCCCCTTCGCCGAGCAACTCCCGCAAGGAACCTGCTGTCACCAACTTGCCCCGGTCGAGAACGATCACGTGATCGGCGAGCGACTCGACGTCCGCCAAATCATGGCTCGACACGATCACGGTCTTACCCGACTCGTCGACCAGGGACCGCAGTGTCGCCTTCAGCGTGACCTGACCGGCCGGGTCGAGTCCGTCCAACGGCTCGTCGAGGATCAGAATTTCCGGATCGCCGAGCAGGGCGATGGCGAGGGCAAGCCGCTGGCGCATGCCCTTCGAGAAACCCGACACCGGGCGGTGTTCGTCGCCGGCCAACCCCACGAACTCGAGGAGCTCATCAATCCGCTCACCACCCCGGCCCAAAGTCAGCGCGGCAACCCGCATGTTCTCGACCGCGTCGAGCGTGCGGTGCAACCCCGGCTCTTCGACGACGGCTCCGATCCGTTTCACGAGGCGCGGGAGTTCGGTTCTGACCGATTCCCCCATCACCTCGATTCGACCCTGTTCGGGGCGGGTGAGTCCGAGGATCGCCCGGAACGTGGTGGTCTTGCCGGCACCGTTGGGTCCGAGGACTCCGGTGAGGAGCCCGGCGGGGAACTGCAAGGTCGCGTCGTCGAGCGCCACCACCCGGCCATACGTCTTCCGCACCGCATGGAGTTCGATCGCCATTTCCATCGGCTGTCACAGTAGGGCGCGGTCCGGCCACCGTCGCCCCTCATGAGACGGATCTCTCCCTCCGCTCGGAGGCTGATTGGCCTTCAGAACGGGCGCCGCGAAGCCGTGTTCCTTGGCACCTTCCCGGGGCTCGATGGTCCCCACGGTTCAGCCTTTTGAGTGGCGCCGGCCGAACCCTGGGCTGTAGGGGCCCTCCAGGGGCCCCGTGAACCCTGGGTTCCCCGGGCCCTTTCGGGTTACTCGGACTCGAGGACTTCCACCGGGGGTGGGGCGTCGGGGGCCTCGAAAGCCTCGAATGTGAGCTCTTCGGCTTCGGTGTCGAGGCCGACGAGGATCGTCGCACCGGCCCGGAACTCGTTGAGCAGCACCTTCTCGGACAACGGGTCCTCCAACAAGCGCTGGATCGAGCGTCGGAGGGGTCGAGCCCCCAACTCCGGATCGTATCCGCGGGTGCCGAGGAAGCCCTTGGCGTCGTCCGTCAGGACCAGATCGAGACCCTGGGCCGCAAGCTGGTTCTTGACCCGAACCAGCATGAAGTCGACGATCTCCTTGACCTCTTCGAGCGTGAGCTCGTGGAAGACGATGGTGTCGTCGATCCGGTTCAGGAACTCGGGCCGGAAGTGCTTCTTGAGCTCGTCCTGGACCTTGGCGCGCATCTTCTCGTAGGTATCCCGGGCGTCATCGTGATGGAACCCGATCGCCGACTTGCGGATGTCACGAGTCCCCAGGTTCGACGTCATGATGATGACCGTGTTCTTGAAGTCGACCGTGCGCCCCTGGGCGTCAGTCAGACGTCCATCCTCCAGGATCTGGAGAAGCGTGTTGAAGACATCCGGGTGGGCTTTCTCGATCTCGTCGAAGAGCACCACGGAGAACGGCTTGCGCCTGACGGCCTCGGTGAGCTGACCACCTTCGTCGTATCCCACGTATCCCGGCGGCGAGCCGATGAGACGGCTGACGGTGTGCTTCTCCATGTACTCGGACATGTCGAGCTGGATGAGGGCCGACTCCTCGCCGAACAGGAATTCGGCGAGCGCCTTGGCGGTCTCGGTCTTACCGACACCTGACGGACCCAGGAAGATGAAGGAGCCGGAAGGACGCTTCGGGTCCTTCAGGCCTGCCCTCGTGCGTCGAATCGCCTTGGAAACGGCCACGATCGCGTCCTGCTGCCCGACGATGCGCTTGTGGAGTTCTTCCTCCATGCGGACGAGACGGGCAGTCTCCTCCTCGGTCATGCGCTGCACCGGGATTCCGGTCCACTGAGCGAGCACCTGAGCGATCTCGTCCTCGTCGATGACCCAGCCAGTCGACTCGCCCGACTCCTGAAGCCGGTGTTCGATCTCGGTGCGCTCACCGACGAGAGACCGCTCCTGGTCGCGTAACTGGGCGGCCCGTTCGTACTGCTGGGCCGAGACTGCATCCGCCTTCTCGGAACGCACCTGAGTGAGCTTCTTGTCGAGGTCTTCGAACTCGGGATTGTTCGCAGAGCGACTGATCCGCATGCGGGAGCCTGCCTCGTCGATGAGGTCGATCGCCTTGTCGGGGAGGAAACGATCCGACAGGTACCGATCAGCGAGGTTGGCCGCGGTGACAAGGGCCTGGTCGGTGAATCGCACACTGTGGTGGCTCTCGTAACGATCCTTGAGACCGAGCAGGATCTGCACGGTTTCCCCGACGCTCGGCTCTTCGACCTTGACCGGCTGAAAACGTCGTTCCAAGGCCGAGTCCTTCTCGAGATACTTGCGGTATTCCTCGAGCGTCGTCGCTCCGATCGTCTGCAACTCTCCGCGAGCGAGCATCGGCTTGAGGATCGAGGCGGCGTCGATTGCGCCCTCCGCGGCACCGGCACCGACGAGAGTGTGGATCTCGTCGATGAAGATGATGATGTCCCCGCGCTGCTTGATCTCCTTCAGCACCTTCTTGAGCCGTTCCTCGAAGTCGCCGCGGTAGCGGGAGCCGGCCACGAGGGCGCCGAGGTCGAGGGTGTAGAGCTTCTTGTTCGCCAGCGTCTCGGGCACTTCGCCGGAGATGATCTGCTGGGCGAGACCTTCGACGATCGCTGTCTTGCCGACTCCGGGCTCGCCGATCAGGACCGGGTTGTTCTTCGTCCGGCGAGAGAGGATCTGCATGACCCGCTCGATCTCCTTGGCGCGGCCGATGACCGGGTCGAGTTTCCGATCTCGGGCAGCCTGGGTCAGGTTGCGTCCGAACTGATCGAGGACGGTCGAACCCTGGGTCGACTCACCGCTGGACGAACCGCCCCGCATCGAAGACGAAGACGAGCCCGAGGATGCCGCCTCCTCCGAGGAGCCGGAGCCGGAGAGAAGCTGGATCACCGTCTGGCGAACCTTTTGCAATTCCGCCCCGAGCTTCTGGAGCACCTGGGCGGCGACGCCCTCACCCTCACGGATGAGACCGAGCAGGATGTGCTCTGTGCCGATGTAGTTGTGACCGAGTTGGAGTGCTTCGCGCAGGCTCAGTTCCAACACCTTCTTGGCGCGGGGGGTGAAGGGAATGTGGCCGGTTGGTGCTTGCTGGCCCTGACCGATGATCTCGACGACCTGCTCGCGTACCGCATTGAGGCTGATACCGAGGCTTTCGAGGGCTTTGGCCGCGATGCCTTCACCCTCGTTGAGGAGACCGAGCAGGATGTGCTCGGTGCCG
>JBBDWN010000192.1:0-10491 GCA_040902855.1 Acidimicrobiia bacterium
GGCTGTCTCCCCCCAGCACGCCCTCGCAAAGCCTCGGTCGCGAGGGGGAGAGATGATTTGATCGCCTTCCCCAAGCGGACGGAGTCCGCTGTTCGGGGAAGGTGGCCGAGCCGCCAGGCGAGGACGGAAGGGGCAGACAACCGCACACGACGCTCGGCGTGGCTCTCACTCGTCCAGGAGATACACCGGTTCGCGGTAGTAGCGGATCTTGCCGTGGCGCTGCTTCTCGGAGAGGTGGTCGTGCAGCCAGCGATTCTTGGCGTCGAGATCCCGAGGGTCGGACAACATCGCCAGCGGGAGTTCGAGACGCAGGACCCGACCGGGGACGAGGAATCGGGTGACGCCTGCCGGGAGCAGTCGCCCTGATCGCGCCGCCAGGAGGACCTGCTCGACGGTGAACTCGGGATATTCGACGAGGGCCACTCCGTCGGGGTACCACGCGGCCACCTTGCTCACGTCCCGTTCGAGGGTGCGCGAGATGACGGCGTTGGCGGTGTATGTGTCGGAGATGGATGCCAGCGCGTCGAAGCGGTTCGCTCCGCCCGACGACGAGAGGACGAGGGCGTCGCCTTCGAAGAAGCGGACCGAACAGAGCGCGCCGGACTCGATCACGCGGTCGGCCGCCTCATCCGGATCGCATTCGGTGATGACGATCTCCGGAATCGCAGACAGGATCCGCCGAAGGGTGGACCCGTCGACGGAACGAATGACGTGATGCCAGGTCTCGAGACCGAGACCGCCATCGACCCCCACGTCCTGGACTACGACGTGGGGGATGCCCATCGTCCGGAGCGCGTCGGTGCGGGTGGCGCCGTCGAGCACGACGTAGCGGTCGCCAACGGCCGCCACGATCGGAGGGTTGCGCAGGATCTGCTCCTCGGCGATCGACTCCGCCAGCCGGGCCGAGCGGCGGGGGTCGGTCGCTTCGTGTGGAACGACCTGATCGAGCGGCACGAATCGCAACGGGAGTACGGATTCGGCTGGCTGGGTCGACAGCAGCGCCACCAACTGCCGGGCGACATCCTCGGCGGCCGAGGTCTGGGCATCTCCGGTGGAGGCGCCCAGGTGGGGGGTGGCCAGGACGTCGGGTCGTTTCGCCAGCGGATGGTCGATCGCCGGTTCCCTGGACCACACGTCGAGAGCGGCCCCTGCCAGTTCCCCCTTGTCGAGGGCTGTGGCGAGTGCGTCCTCGTCCAGCACCGAACCGCGTGCCGTGTTGATGAGGTAGGCGGTCGGCTTCATGGCGGCCAGCACGTCGGCGTCGATCAGGCCCTCGGTGTCGGGATGTCCGGGGACGTGGACGGTGACGAAGTCCGATTGGGCCAGCAGGTCGAACAGGTCGAGAGGCTCCACGCCGGCTTCGAGGAACAACTCGGGGGTGGGGCGACGCTGGTTGGCCACCACTCGCATCCCGAAGGCTGTCGCCCTGGCGGCCACGGCCTGTCCGATGCGGCCGAATCCGATGATCCCGAGCGTCTTGCCGGCGATTCCGATCCCCGCCAGCTTTGACTTCTCCCATTCTCCCGCCTTCATCGAGGCGTCGGCCGGTGCGATGTTGCGGGCGAGGGCGAGCACGAGGCCCATGGTCAGCTCTGCGACTGCGAGCGTGTTGGCGTCCGGGCTGTTGATCACCTCGATGTCGCGGTCGAGCGCCGCCTTCACGTCGATCGTGTCGAGCCCGGCGCCGGCCCGGGCGATCACCTTCATCCGGTGGGCCGCCGCCACCACGTCGGCGGTGACCTTGGTAGCCGAGCGGACCACCATCGCCTCGTATTCGCCGACGATCTCGATGAGGCGCTCTGGTTCCAGATCCGTGGCGACGTCGACGTCGAAGTGGGCCCGAAGGATGTCGAGTCCTGCCTCGGCGATCGTGTCGGCGATCAGGATGCGAGACCGACGGTGGGTGACCTGTGTTCTCATGTGAGACTCCTTCCCCCGCCGGCGACCACGACTTGGCCCGTGACGTAGGACGACTGCGATGAACAGAGCCAGGCGACGACGTCGGCGATCTCCGACGGCTCGCCCATGCGCCCGAGCGGAATGGCCGCAACCATGCGGGCGATGACGTCGTCGGGAATCGTCTCGACCATGTCGGTGGCGGTGAGCCCCGGGGCGACTGCGTTGACTCGCACCCGGGGGGCGAGAGAGATGGCCAGCGCCCGGCTCAGCCCGACGACGCCGCCTTTTGACATCGAGTAGTTGAACTGGCCGAAGTTGCCCAGGTAGGCACGGCTGGCGATGTTGACGATCGCCGCTTCCTCCGCCCAGATCCCGTCGAGTGCCATGGCCAGCCGGTAGGGGGCGCCGAGGTTCACGTCGAGGACTGCCCGGAAATCCGCCTCATCCATGTTGACCAGGCGGGCGTCGCGCGTGATGCCGGCGTTGTTGACGAGTGCCGCGACCGTCTCGACAGCTTCGACGACGGCTGCCACACCGGCGTCGGTCGTCAGGTTTGCTTCGACCGGGGTGACCCTGACTCCGGTCGCCTCGAGTGCGAGGGCGGCGTCGGCGAGGGTCGGGGACAGGTCGACGACGACGAGATGGTCGAAGTCGGTGGCGAGACGACGGGCGATCTCCCTTCCGATCCCGCGAGCGGCGCCGGTGATGATCGCCGTCCTCATGAGAGCGCCTTTCCGATTTGGGCTCCGCCGAGCTGGACGAGCTCCCCGGTCGGACCGTCGACCCCCGCATCCAACAGGCGCACGGCCCACTCGACGACCGCTGCCGGAGGTGTGTCGTCGCCGACGCCGAGGCAGTTGACCGGAACGCCCGCCTTGCGAAGTTCAGCTGCCAGGGTGCGAGCCGCAGACACCACCCCGTTCGCAGCCATCGCATCCAAGGGACCGGTACGTCCCAGGAGGGCGTCGGATGAGACGACGTACACCACGCTCGATCCGGCGATGGCTGCTGCCTGGGACTTCTCGAAGACGACGGTGAGGCTGTCGAGCATGGAGGGCCAGGCGTGGTGCCCGCTGGGACAGGCGATCACCGTGGGGTCGCCGAGTTCTCCTTCGGTAACTCCCGCAGCCGCGAAGGCGGCTCGGAGGTCGGCGGGGATGACCAGATGGGCTCGCATGGGTGCGACGGTACCCAGCGCGTGCGGAGCCCGCCCTTCGTCTCGTAGCCTTGTGGCCATGTACGACCATGTGATCGTTGGAGCAGGTTCAGCCGGATGCGTCCTCGCCTCCCGTCTGTCCGCGGATTCCGAGCGGACGGTGCTCGTCCTCGAAGCGGGCGGCTGGGATCGCCGACGGGAGATCGGGATCCCGGCGGCGTTCTCGAAGCTGTTTCACACCCAGTACGACTGGGACTACACGACCGTGCCGCAGGCAGGGATGAACGGACGGGAGATGTACTGGCCCCGGGGCAAGGGCATCGGGGGCTCGTCGTCCATCAACGCCATGATGTGGGTGAGGGGGGTCCCCGCCGACTTCGGGCCGTGGCCGCCGGGCTGGTCTTACGAAGATGTCCTGCCGTACTTCAAGCGGTCCGAGGACGCCGCCCGTACCGACCCGACCCACGTCGGTGTCGGCGGCCCGATCCGAATCGAGGATCAGCGGGATCCGAATCCGGGTACTCACCTGTTTGTTGCCGCGTGTCAGCGGGCCGGCATCCCGCGCAACACAAATGCCAGCGCCGGAACGAACCTCGGCGTGGACTACACCCAGGTCACCCAGAGACGCGGCCGGCGGGAGTCGAGCGCCACCGCCTATCTCCACTCGATCCGGAACCGTCCGAATCTCGCCATCGAGACCGGGGCCCACGTCGTACGCCTGGTCATCGATGAGGGGCGGGTGACCGGGGTCAGTTACGTGATCGATGGTGAACTCCGGACCGTTCGCGCCCGCCGCGATGTGATTCTTGCGGGTGGGGCGGTCAACACGCCCCAGATCCTGATGCTGTCGGGGGTGGGTCCGGCCGATCATTTGCGCGAGGTAGGAATCGATCCGATCGTCGACCTTCCCGGAGTCGGATCGAATCTGTCAGACCATCTCGCGGCCGGTCTCGTCATGGGGACCACGCGAGCCGACACACTCGTCGCCGCCGAACGGCCGAGGGAGATCGTCAACTACCTGGTCCGCCGACGCGGACTGCTGACGTCGAATGTCGGTGAGGCCCATGCCTTCCTGCAGAGCCGCCCGGATTTGGCAGGTCCGGACATCGAGTTGATCTTCGCCCCGGTGCCCTTCCTCGATCACGGCGATACCGAGCCGCAAGGACACGGATACACGATCGCCTCCATCCTTCTCCAACCCGAGTCGAGGGGCACGATTCGACTGGCCTCCGCCGACCCCTTCGCAGCCCCCCTGATCGACCCGGCCTATCTGTCCGTCGATTCCGACCTCGACACGTTGGCATGGGGTGTCGAGAAGGTATTGGAGGTCGTTGCCACCGAACCGCTGGAGGGAGTGATCACCCAACCGATCCGGCCCGACGTCGTTCCGACGACCAGAGAGGAGATCGTTGACGGGATCCGCACTTGGGGCGAAACGCTGTATCACCCGGTCGGCACCGCCGCCATGGGTGTCGGAGAGGATGCCGTCGTCGACCCGTTCCTGCGCGTGCGCGGCGTCGAAGGGCTGCGGGTGGTGGATGCGTCGGTGATGCCGCGGCTCAACCGGGGACACACTCACGCCCCGACGGTGATGATCGCCGAGAAGGCGTCCGAGCTGATCTTGACTGAGTGAGTCTGGTCAGCCGAGTTCAGTCGATGGTGGGCGGGGGAGTGCCGCTGGTGGCGGACAGGCCGTCGAAGCGGATCGGCGAGCCGATCACCCTGATGCGACCTGCGGTCGGATGATCCATCTCGACGATCATCTCGTTGTGCGCCACCTGCGGGTCGTCCCACACCTCCGGAAAGGTCAGGACCCGGCCGATGGGCAGCCCGATGTCGACGAGTTGCTCGAGCCAGTGGTCCGAAGACTGGGAGGAGAAGACGGAGCCGAGCACCGATTCGAGCTCGGCGGTCGCCGCCATCCGGAGGTCATTAGAGGGAAATCGGGCGGTGAGATCGGGAAGCTCCAGCACCTCGCACAGGCGTACGAAGTGGTCATCGGAGATGATCGCCAGCGCGATATGGCCGTCCGCCGTGGCGAAGACCTGGTTCGGGGCGGTGAAAATCGACGCGGTCCCGATGCGTGGCGGCTGGCGGTCGTCGTGAAACGCGATGGCGTTCCACCCGCCCTGAACAGCGATGAGCGAGTCTCGGAGAGCCACGTCGACCCTTCTCCCCGGGCGCCCGGGTTCGGCGAGCGCCGCGCACACCCCCGCAACCAGGTTCGTCGCCGCCACATAGTCACCGATCGTCGTCGCCGTCTTCGATGGCGGTTGGCCCTCGCTGCCGGTCGCCGAGATCATTCCCGACTCGGCCTGGAACACGATGTCGATGCCGGCCCGGGAGGCGTACGGACCGTGGGATCCGAAAGCGGACACGACGCCGTAGATGATCCGGGGGTTGTACTGCCTGACGTCGTCCTCGCCGAGCCCGAGGCGTTCGATGGCGCCCGCTCGCAGGTTGTGGATCAGCACGTCCGCCTGCTCCACGAGATCCCGCGCCCTCCGTCGGCCGATGTCGGTTTGGAAGTCGACGACCTCGGTCTGTTTGCCCCGGTTGACCGACAGGAAGAAGACGGACTCGCCGTTCAGCCAGGGACCGAATCTTCGGCCGAGGTCGCCGCTGGGCGGCTCGATTTTGATGACGTCGGCACCGAGATCGGCCAGCATCATCCCCGCATACGGGGCCGCGATGAGGTTTCCCACCTCGATGACTCGGAGTCCGGCCAGCGGAAGGGTCCGAATGCCCTGACGGGATGGGTCGTTCGCCTGCTTGGCCTGGTCGCCGATCGCGGTCATGATGCCCTCCGACGTCGATCGTAGGACGGCCGTCGTCGATGCCGCCGGTCTGGTATCAAACAGTCAGCGAGAAGGGATCCACATGAGCATCGTCGTCGGATACATCGACACTGCGGAGGGCAACGCCGCACTGGATCGCGCTATCGCGGAAGCGAAGCTGCGCGACGAGAAGCTGGTGGTGCTCCACTCCGCCGTCGGCGGTGCCGGCCAGACGGCCGAAGAGGCATTGGCAATCGGCGAGGCCATCGGCGCGGTTCAGGCGAGACTCGAAGCGGAAGGAGTCGACTATTCGACTCATGACTACGTGCGAGGAAACTCTCCGGCCGAAGACATCATGGCTGCCGTGCGTGACCACGCCGGGACGATGATCGTGATCGGCATCCGCACCCGCTCGGCGACCGGGAAGTTCTTGTTGGGCTCCAACGCCCTCGACATCCTGCACGACACCGCCGTCCCGGTGCTGTGCGTGAAGGCGTCCTCCTGACTCCAGCCGGCTGACACAAGGGCACGCGCCGGCCCACCGAGTACCCTCGTTTGCCGTGTCGTTGCCGCCCCCTCCGCGCTTCGAGCCCGATCCGTGGGCGACGTCGCGGACGATCGTCATCGGCCTGGGGGGTGGGTCAGGTTCGGGCAAGACCACGATCGCCGAGGCGCTCGTGGACGCCATCGCCGGCGTCGCCTACTTCCGGCATGACGACTACTACCGCCATCGGCCGGAGCTGACATTCGAGGATCGCACCAAGGTCAACTATGACCACCCGGACTCCTTGGAGACCGCCCTGCTCGTGTCCCATCTCGAGACGTTGCGCTCCGGCCAGCCGATCGAGCGTCCCGTGTACGACTTCACGACCCATCTGAGATCGGATGAGACCGTGCTCGTTGCCCCGGCACCGGTGGTGGTGGTCGAGGGAATTCTCGTGCTGGCGGACGCCGATCTCCGGCGGATGTTGGACTTGAAGATCTACGTCGACACCGACGCCGATCTCCGTCTGACCCGACGGATGGAGCGGGACATCTCAGAGCGGGGTCGTACGGCCGAGTCGGTCCTCACCCAGTATTTGACCACCGTCCGCCCGATGCATCTCGAGTTCGTCGAACCGTCCAAGAAGCACGCCGACATGATCATCCCCGGGGGTTTTCGGGTGGGGGCCGTCGCCACGGTCATCGAGATGATTCGCGGCCGTTTCTCCGGCGCCTGACCACAGCCTGCTCCGGCGGGCTTGTCGTCGTGCGCCGGTACCCTCTCGCATGTGAATCGGTTGCTGACGATCGCCTTCTTGCTGCTCCTCGTCGCACCGACGGCGATTCCAGTCGCTGCCCAGGCGCAGGACGACGTCTCGGACGAACTCGAGTTGCGTCGGTACTACATCGGGCAGGGTGCGGACATCTCGATCGACGAGATGGAGGACCTGGTCGACAGGTTCGAGGGGTTCGGGTTCGTCGCCCTCGGTGCGACCCCCGACGGAGGAGCCGACCTGCTGGCGGACCGGTTGCGCGGCGGCGCACCGTCGGTGGAAACGATCGTGGTCCTCACCGCCGACGAGGCAGGCTCCGCCTCCGCCGTATACGACGACGACGCGCTCGACGAGGCGTTCGATGTCGCGTTCGCGACCACGGGCGACACCTACCTGCGCGACTTCGAGCAGGTGGCCAGCGCCCTCGTCAGCCACACCGGCACTCCTCCCCCGGGTCCCGACGAAACGATCCCGCCGGTGACGCCTGCGGGAGAAGGACGCATCCCGGTCGTCTGGCTGCTGGTCGCCGGCGCCGTGGCGTACTTCGGGTATCGCATGTGGCGCAACAGCAAGGACGACGACCGTGCGGTCGGCCGCCGATTCGCCGAGGCCAAGCGTGAGATCGAGGCGCAGGTGGCGGTCGTCGCCGACCAGATACTCGAATTGTCCGATCGTCCTGACCTTCCGGCTCACACGGAGGCCACCGCGCACTTCCGGGCCGCATCCGAGGTCTTTCGGTCGGCCGAGGAGCGTCTCGCCGAAGCGACGACGACGGCAGACTTCGAAGCACTGGCAGACGACCTCGACGATGCCCGGTGGGAACTCGCTGCTGCCGATGCGCTCCTCGACGGCCATCCTGTTCCCGACAAACCGGAGGACGACCACCCGCCCCCCTGCTTCTTCGACCCCACCCACGGGGCCGGCACCGAGACTGCCGAGTTGGCGACCGCCACCGGCACCAGAACCGTCATGGTGTGCCGGGCGGACGCCGAGCGTCTCCGTCAGGGTGAACACCCCGCGCCGCGTACGGTCACCGTCGATGGCCGGGGGGTCCCTGCTCCCCAGGCGCCGCGCAGTCACGGTGGCGGCGGCATGGATGCCCTCGACATCTTCTCGATCCTGGTGGGAGGGATGGGCGACGCTGTCGGTTACCGCTGGCGTGGTGGTCGCCGGCGTCGCCCCAATGTGTTCGGTGGCGTGGGCGGCGGCTTCGGTGGCGGAGGGAGATCCCGCGGATCGGCATCTTCGTCCCGACCTTCGACCGGGTCGCGCTCCATCGGCCGGGCACGTCGGGGGCGCTGACCTCGTAAGCTGGCTCGCAGTCGAGTCATTGAGGGGAAGTCATCGTGTTGAATCGAATCTGGGGTTATCTCAAGCAGTTGTTCCGTTCCACTGCCGAGTCGGCGATGGATCCTGAGATCGAGATCGAGCAGGCGATCACCGATGCCCGCAAGCGCGACCAGGACCTGCGCAACCAGGCGGCCAAGGTCATCGCCCACCGCACACAGCTCGAACAGAAGATCGAACAGGCGGCGACGGCAGTCGGGGAAGGCCGCGAGACCGCCAAGCAGGCCTTGCTGCGCGCCGATCAGGCCAAGTCGGAGGGCGACACCGAAGGCGTCGCACGCTGGACGCAGGCGGCGCAGTCTCTGGCGCTCAAGCTGCAGGCCTCCGAATCGAACCTCGAAGGTCTGAAGGGCCAGTACGAGGTGGCGATCGATCAGGCAGACGACGCCAAGGCCGCCGTCCAGTCGAACGCGATGCGCCTCCAGGAATTGGCGGCCAAGCGGATGCAACTCGTCGGTCAACTCGAGCAGGCGAAGATGCAGGAAGCCGTCAATTCTGCGGTCGAGTCGATCTCGACGTCGATGGAGATGGACAGCCCGTCCCTCGACAAGGTCGAAGACAAGATCAACCAGCGTCTCGCCCAGGCGAAGGCCCAGACCGAATTGCGCGACGCCTCTCCGGAGGGTGCCGAGATGGAATTGAAGGAGTCGATCTCCCTCGCCCAGGCCGACGCCCGCCTCGCGGATCTCCGCAAGGAACTCGGATTGTCCTGAGCCGAGCCGGCTTGAAGGCGATGCGTCCGGATCCTCGGCGGCGCGCCTCCTACACTCGCCGCCCATGACCGCTGAGGACACGCGCGAAGAGATTCCACCTCGGTCGCTGCCGTCGGCGAGCCAGATCCTCCTCGCACTCGGTGTGCTCAGCGCACTCGGGACCCTGTCGCTGTGGTTTCTCGGGACGCTTCCCGCCAAGCACGATCCGGAGATCGGGCGGGTCGTGTTCGGCAACATTCCGACCGGCCTGAAAGCGGTCTTCTATCTGGCCACTTCGGCGGGCCTCGGCGTGTGCTTCTACCTCTTCTCGCTCCGGGCGAGAAACTGGGAGCGAGGTCAATCGGACAATCGGACCGGTCAGTGGGGCGAGCGTTTTCGACGGCTCGAATCTGGTCTGCGAATGAAGACGTTGATGCGGGACCGCCAAGCCGGCCTCATGCACTCCATGGTCTATTACGGGTTCATCGTCTTGTTCTTGGGAACGGTGACCCTCGAGATCGACCATCTGATGCCGTCGCAGTTCAAGTTCTTGGAGAACAGCGTCTACCTGGGCTACTCGTTCATCCTCGACGCCGCCGCCCTCGTGTATTTGGGCGGTCTGCTGTGGGCGTTGGGCCGCCGATACCTCCAGCGACCGTGGCGAATCCGCTCGAAGTCCAAGCCCGAGGACGGGTGGATCCTCGGTCTGCTGACGGTGATCGGTGTGACGGGGCTCCTCACCGAAGCAGCCCGCATCGCCGTCGATGGCCGCCCGGCGTTCGAGGTGTGGAGCTTCGTCGGCTATCCCCTCTCGACCCTGTTCGCTCCGGGCGCCGCGTCCGAGTGGCATCAGCTGTTCTGGACGGTGCACGCCGCTGCATTCGTCGGGTTCCTCGTGATGCTGCCCACCACCAAGCTGCGGCACATGGTGACGTCGCCTGCGAACATGTTCCTGTCGCCGAAGGACCGGCCGAAGGGGGCCATGAAGCCGATCCCGAACCTGATGGAAGTCGACGACATCGACACGATCGGGGCGTCGGTGATATCCGAGTTCACCTGGAAGCAGCTCTTCGACACCGACGCGTGCACCGTGTGCGGCCGCTGCACATCGGTCTGTCCGGCCAGCATCACCGGGAAGCCGCTGGATCCTCGGGAGATCGTGCTGAAGACCGGTGAGGTGATGGCGGCTTCCGGCAGCCCGGTCGTCTCCCCGCCGGTCGGACTGGCGCCCGGGATCGTCATCGAAGGCGACTCGGTGTTCCAACGAGTGACGGCCGAAGAAGTGTGGTCGTGCACGACCTGCAGGGCGTGTGACGAGATCTGCCCGGTCAACATCGAGATCCTCGACAAGATCCTCGACATGC
>JBBDWN010000193.1:0-1548 GCA_040902855.1 Acidimicrobiia bacterium
AGCAGCGGGCGATGGGCGCCGGTCACGAGGTTCCGAAGGGCGTTCATGGATCCGACGACGCTACCTGCGCCGTCCGTCGACCTAACCGGCTGAAGCTGCCGCGTTCTTGAGCAGGTCGAAGCTGTGATGGATCGATGCGATGAAGTCCGCCGAGTCGGGGAGGGCGTCGTAGTCGGCATGGATCCCCCACAGCAGGCGACCGTCATAGGAGAAGAGGGCGATGCCGACCCCATGTTGTTGCCAGAGCGGAACGATGGGGAAGTTGGCGAGCATCTTGGATTCGAGCAGATACATCGGGAACTGCGGTCCTGGCACGTTGGTGACGGTCATGTTGAACGGCCGCACGCTGCTTCCGACCAGACGGTTGGCGAGGCTGAGAAGGGGAAGCGGAGTCCCACGACTGAGTTCGACGAGGGTCGAAGCTCCCAGCGCCTGATCGGACCTTTTCAGATGCAGGGTTTCTGCCGAGATCTGGCGGAGACGCTTGACCGGATCCGGTTCGGAGACGGGCAGATTCACCAGCCACATGGCTACCTGGTTTCCGAGTTGCCCGTGCTGGTCGGCTTTGCGCACGGAGACCGGCGCCATCACCCGAAAGTCGATCCCCCGGGTTGAGAAGTCCCGTTCGACTTCGAGGAAATGTCGGATGGCACCGGCGACGGTGGCGAGCACGACGTCGTTGAGCGTCCCGCCCAGGGCGTTCTTCACCGCTTTGACCTCGTCGAGCGGGATCTCGGTCCAGTCGAAACGTCGGTTGGGTCCGATCTCGGGGTTGAGGGGAGTGCGGGCGGTGGGACTCAGCCAGCCGGATTCGAGTGAGCTTCGCACGGCCGCCAGCCGATGGCTCACCGTATCGAGAAGCTGCTTGCTTTCTTTGGCCAGTTCGCCGACGGATCCGAGTTGGTCGATCGTCCGCCGTGCAGTCCGGGCAATTTCGGCCACGGCGAGCTGGGTTCCGGTGGGTGCAGGCCGGGGGTGCCATTCCGGTGTGTCTTCGATCTCGGCCGTCGGCACGATGTTCAAAAGAATCGTGGTCAGGTCGACGCCGGAGACCCCGTCGATCATGCAGTGATGGATCTTGGCGATGATCGCGAACCGGTCTCCTTCGAGCCCTTCGACGACCCACAGCTCCCACAGCGGCTTGGTGCGGTCGAGCTGCTGGGACACGATTCGTCCGGCGAGGCTGCGCAACTGGGCGTCGGTGCCGGGACGGGGGAGCGAGGTGTGACGGACGTGGAAGTCGAAGTTGAAGCTGTCGTCGTCGATCCACACCGGCGACCGGTTGTACGGGACGTATCCGAGGCGCTGGCGGTAGCGCGGGATGTACTGCAGTTTCGACCCGATGTGGGCTCGAACTCTGGCGATGTCGATCCCGCCGTCACCGACGCGCAGCGGCCCGGCGTCGAAGAGGGCAACACCTGCGACATGCATGTGCGTGGTGCGAGTTTCAAGCGCCAGAAACGAGGAGTCCAGATAGCTGAGCGGTTCGTAGAAAGGTTCGGTCATGACGCGGGCGAAGGTTAGGTGTACCCCGCCTGGCCCGCTGCC